>RECW01000224.1 GCA_007693835.1 Paracoccaceae bacterium
CTGGAGACCCCCATCGGCGACGAGGAGGACAGCCAGCTCGGCGACTTCATCGAGGACAAGAACGCGATCCTGCCCCTCGACAGCGCGATCCAGTCGAACCTCAAGGAGACGACGACGCGCGTGCTCGCCTCGCTCACGCCGCGCGAGGAGCGGGTGCTGCGGATGCGCTTCGGCATCGGCATGAACACCGACCACACGCTTGAGGAGGTCGGCCAGCAGTTCTCGGTGACCCGCGAGCGCATCCGCCAGATCGAGGCCAAGGCGCTGCGGAAACTGAAACATCCGAGCCGGTCGCGCAAGCTGCGCAGCTTCCTGGACAATTGAGCGGAGCTGTAGCGATGGGCCGTGTGAGCGCATTCGCGCCCGTCGCTGCAGGGGCAATCGCGCGCATGCGCGACATCGCCTTGGATGTCGTCGATGCCGATTTGCCTGACGTAGCACGAGGCAGGTTGCGTGAGGAAGTTACTTTTCATGCCGAGACACTTGAAGAAGCTTTTGAGTATAGAAAGGCTTTCGGCCCTCCTCTTGGCCCAGCAGACAGCGACGCCTATTTCAGCGAAAAGCTTATCGGTATGTTATCGTTCGTAAATCTCGCGATTTCACCAGAAGACAGGGCTTCATATTCTGGATCGCAGATAATCGACAATATAGATCACTATTCCTACATCGTTGCACAACTTGTGGCGGCGCCGTGGAGGTCTCGTGCGCGTAGACCTGCTACAGACCGGGTACTGAAACGAACGTCGTCTGAACACCGAGACGTGCTGCAACGCCTAGCAGATCGGTGACATGCGCCATTATCGCGTCATGTTGAGTGACGCGCTTGCTGCCCACCGCGAGGCGCTCCGTTTTGGTGGGCGTCACGGCGTTCTCAATCAGGCTGCGATCGAGTCGGCGCTTGGCCGGCCCTATTCTGGCTACCACCGCTCGATCTCGAAAAAGGCCGCTGCCCTGTTGCATGGCATCGTCCAAAATCACGGTTTCGTCGACGGCAACAAGAGAACTGCCTTGCTTGTGACGCTTTTGCTGATTGAACGGAGTGGGTACCGATTGCAGGTCCAACCTGACGAACCTCTCGACGATGTGGTCGTTCAAGTCGCAGATGGGCAGATGGATTTCGACGATTTGACCGTTTGGTTTCAGCGCAGGATACGCAAGAGATAACGGCGCGGTCGCCGCGCGTCATGCCGTCCGCCGCCCGCCCAGCGGCATGCGCCGGCCCTGCCGCCACAGCCCGATCAGCCGCCGCCCCGACGCCCCCGCGCGCGCCATGTCGTGCTGGATCGCGAGCGCCGCCGGCGTCACGATCAGCACCAGCACCATGCCGAAGCCGAGGCCGAAGGCCAGCGTGATCACCGTCGGCTTCAGGAACTGCGCCTGCGTCGAGGTCTCGAACAGCAGCGGCGTGAGGCCGGCCACCGTGGTCGCGGTGGTCAGGAACACGGCGCGCAGGCGGTCGGCGGCGGCGTCGATCAGCGCGGGGATCAGGGCGCGGCGCGCGGCGTAGTCGTCGACCGTCGTCACCAGCACGATGGCGTCGTTGATGATGATGCCGGTCATCCCCAGCATCCCCACCACCGAGAACATCGACAGCGCCGCCCCCATCCAGTGGTGGCCCCAGAGCACGCCGATCAGGCCGAAGGGCACGACGAGCAGCACCACCAGCGGCCGCGACCACGACCCGAACACCCACGCCAGCGCGACGTAGATGCCGATCAGGCAGAGGGTGAAGCCGAGCGCCGCGTCGCTGAGGAAGTCCCGCTCCTGCTCGGCGAGGCCGGTCAGCCGATAGGCGACCGCGTGGCGCGCGGCGATCTCCGGCAGAATCTCGGTCTCCATCAGCCGGCGCACCTCGGCTGCGGCCCCCGCGTCGTCCTCGGCGATCTCGCCGGTGACGGTGACGACCGGAAACCCGTCCTCGCGCCGGATCGAGGCGAAGCCGAGCGTCCGTTCGACCGTCACCACCTCCGACAACGCCACCCAGCGGCCTTCGGGGGTGCGCACCAGCGCGCGGTCGAGATAGTCGGGGCCAAGGTCGTCCTCAGGCAGGCGCACCTCCACTGTGGCGGCGCGCGTCCCCCACGGAAACTCCGCCGCCTCGATCCCCGACAGCCGGTCACGCAGCTCGCGGCCGAGCGAGGCTGTGGTGAACCCGAGGGCCTCGCCGCGTGGCGTCAGCGACAGGATCAGCTCCTCCTTGTCGAAGGCGAGGGTGTCCTCGAGCCCGGTGACGGCGGCGAGCGGCGCCAGCGCCGTCTTGAGGTCCTCCGCCGCCGCCTTCAGCGCGCGCACCTCCGTGCCCGTGAAGGCGACCGAGATGGCGTCGCCCGCGGGCCCCGACCGCTCGCCGCGCAGCGACAGGGTCTCGAGCCGGGGATGCGTTCCCACCTCGTCGCGCCACGCTCGGATGAAGTCGTTCTGGGTGTAGGGGCGGAAGTCCGGGTCGATCAGCTCGATGGCGAGCCCGCCCACCAGGTCGCCGTCGAGCGTCGCCGCCGCCGCCATCCCGCGCCCCGCCTGCTCGCCGATCGAGCCGAGGGCGAAGACCACCGGCGGCGCGCCGTGCTCCGCGGCGAAGCGCGCGTTCACCGCGTCGAGGGCGCGGTTCATCTCCGCCAGCATCTCGCGGCTGTCCTCGCGCGTGGCGCCGGGCAGCATGGCGAAGTTGGCGGTGACCACGCCGCGCTCGGGCGAGTCGAAGAAGCGCCACGGCACGGTTCCCGTGGTCAGCAGGGTGATGGACCAGAGGAGCAGCGAGACCGAGGCCCCGATCGCCGGATACCGCGCCCACACCACGAAGCGCAGGAACGGCCGGAAGGCGCGGTCGCGGAACCAGCGGAAGCCGCGGTCGACCTGCCGGCTCGGCCAGTCGTACCAGGGGGCGTGCGACTTCGCCGAAAGGGCGTGGCGCATGTGGGCGGGCAGCACCACGAAGCTCTCGATCAGGCTCGCGATCACCACCATCGCCACCGTCAGCGGCAGGGCGAAGATCAGCGAGCCCATCCGTCCGCCGATCACCGCGATGGCGAGGAAGGCGATGACGGTGGTGACCGAGGCGGCGAACACCGGGCCGAGCATCCGCCGCGCCGCCGTCTCGGCGGCCTCGGTCGCGCCCATGCCGCGTCGCGCCAGCATGTCGGCGTGTTCGCCGACCACGATGGCGTCGTCGACGACGATCCCGAGGCAGATGATCAGCGCGAAGAGCGAGATCATGTTGAGGCTGAGGCCGGTGAGGTACATCAGCCCGACTGCGGCGGCCATCGCCGCCGGTATGCCCATCGCCACCCAGAAGGCGGTGCGCGCCGAGAGGAACAGGAACAGGAACGCCAGCACCAGCGCGAGGCCTGTGACGCCGTTCGAGACCAGCAGGTTCAGCCGGTCGGTGATCATCTGCGCCCGGGTGCGGGTGAGGTCGACGCTGACCCCCTCGGGCAGGGTCGCGCGGAGCGCGTCGGCGGCGCGCTGGGCGGCGTTCTGGATCTGGATGGCGTCGCCCTGCTCCGAGCGGTCGACGCGCACGCGCACCGCCGGCCGGTCGCCGACGAAGAGCGCCGTGCCCGCCTCGCCGTCGTCCACGCTCACCCTGGCGACGTCGCGCACGTGGAGGCGCTCGCCGCCCGGGCGCATCCGCACCACGACGCCGCCGAGCGCCTCCGCCGTGCGCCGCTCGACGCCCGCGCGCACGCGCCCGCCGCCTGCGCCCACGTCGCCCGCCGGGCTCGATGCGGCGGCGGCGCCCACGGCGTCGGCGATCTCGCGGAGCGAGAGGTCGTGGCGGATCAGCATCGCCTCGGGCGCATCGATGCGGATCAGCGGGTCGGCGGCGCCGTCGACGCCGGTGCGCGAGACGCCTTCGGCGAACAGCAGCGCCTGAAACTCCACGGCGAAGCGCGCCAGCTGCTCGACGGGCACGGGCCCGTGCAGGATCACGTCGGTCACGCGGTCGCGGAACGCGCCGCGGCGCACCACCGGGCGGTCGATGGTCTCGGGCAGGGCGTCGGCCGCGTCGACGGTGGAGCCGACTTCGTCGGCGGCGCGGCTCATGTCCCATCCCGGCTCGAACTCCAGCACGATGGAGGCGCGCCCCTCGCGCGCCGTCGCCGTGGTGCCGGAGACGCCCTCGACGGCGAGCAGCAGCGGCTCCAGCACGGCCACCACCTGCCCGTCGACGTCCTCGGGGCCGGCGCCGGGCCAGGCGACCGAGACGGTGACGGTCTCCACCACGATGTCGGGGAAGAACTGCGCGCGGATGTTGAGCGCGCCGTAGACGCCGCCGAGCAGCATGGCGAGGAGCACGAGGTTCGCCGCCGTGCGGTGGCGGACGAAGTAGGCGAGCAGGCCAACGCCGCGGGCGAGCGCGCTCATCCGCGCGCCCCCATGCGGGCCTCAAGCCGCTCGATCACGTCGCGCGGCGCTTCGGGCTGTTCGAGGATCGTCAGCAGCTCCGCGCGCCGGGCGTCGGGCATCGACGGGTGCGCGGTCACGTAATCCTTCAGCGCCTGCCGCCGTTCGGGGTCGAGCGCGACGCTGTCGGGCGCGGGCGGCGCGTCGCGCCAGACCGGGCGGATGGCGAGGCCGGGCGCGAGCTGCGGCGCGCGCTCGGCGACGAAGGTCGCGCCGAAGGGCGCGTCGGCGACGATGAGCTCTGCGCCCTGCCGCCGCAGGATGCGCACCTGCGTCTCGGTCAGGCGGCCGTCGTCGGCCACCAGCAGGATGCGCCCGTCTTCGGTGGCGGCGGCGGCCGGGATGACGGCGACGTTCTCCAGCGGCGGCTCGGTCAGCGTCACGGTGACGAAATCGCCCGGCCGCAGCACGGTGTCGGGCGCGGTGTCGAGGCGGGCGAAGAGGGTGCGCCCGGTGCGTCCGACGCCCACCGCGCCGTCGGCGCGGTCGAGCGTCGCCGGGATCGTGAGGGCCGTGTCGCCAAGGTCGAGCGTCACGGTCGCGGGCAGGGGCTGCAGACGCCCGCCCTCGCCGAGCAGCCGCGCGAAGGCGGCGTTGGAGACGTCGAAGGCGACGTCGAGCGCCGCCGGGTCGATGAGCGCGCCGAGCGTATCGTTCGCGCCCGCGATGTCGCCGAGGGCGGCGGAGACGCCGGTCAGCACCCCGTCGAACGGCGCGCGCGTCTCGGTGTCGTCGAGACGCCGGCGCGCCTCGGCGACGGTGAGTTCGGCGCGGGCCACCGCCAGGTCGGCGCGCTCGACGCGCAGCCGCGCGGTGACGACCGCCTGCGCCCGGCTCGCGGCCGCCTGCTCGGCCGCGGCGAGGGCGAGTTCGGACTCGTCGACGACCGACGCCGAGGCGACGCCGCGCCGGGCGAGGTCCGTCTGGCGGTCGAGCGCGGCGCGGCGGAGCGCGGCCTGGGTCTCGGCGCTCTCGGCTTCGATCTCGGCCGAGCGGACCGCGGCCCGCGCCTCGGCCGCGTCGGCGCGCGCCTCGGCCAGGGCCGCCTCGGCGCTGTCGACGCGGTTCTCGAAATCGGCGGGGTCGATGCGGAACAGCAGATCGCCGGCGGCCATCCGCGCCCCGTCGCGGAAGTCGGGATGCAGCTCCACCACCCGCCCGCCGACGCCGGCGCGCAGTTGCAGCGTGCGCCACGCGCGCACCTCGCCGAAGGCCGTCAGCCGCGGCGCGACGGTCTGGGGCGTGAGCCGTTCGACCGGCGCCGCATACGTCCGCTCGCGCGCCGCCTGCGGGGCGGGGGCCTCGGCCGTCAGCGTCTCGACGAGCCGCAGCGCGCCGAGCGCGACGAGCGCGCCTGCGACCGCGAACAGGGCGAGGCCCGCAAGACCCCGGGTTAGAAACCGCATCCACACGCTCCCGAAGACGACCGCGCCAGCATGACCCGGCGGCGGAGGACAGTCATCGGCTCTAACGTCTCAGCCTGCGGTTTCCGTCGCCTTGACTGGAGACAAGCCTCAGACGCAGCGCCCGCCGTCCACTTCGAGGATGACGCCCGTCAGGAACGCCGCCTCGTCGGAGCAGAGATAGAGCGCCGCGCCGGCGATGTCGCGGGGCTGCGACATCCGCCCGAGGGGGATGGTCGCGACGAACCGCGCGCGGTTCTCCGGCGTGTCGGGCACGCCCATGAACCGCTCCAGCAGCGCCGTCTCCCCGATGACGGGCGCGAGAGCGCAGACGCGGATCCCTTCGGGCGCCAGTTCCGCCGCCATCGACTTGGTGAGGATGTGCGCCGCGCCTTTCGAGCCGTTGTACCACGTCAACCCAGGCCGCGGCCGGATGCCTGCGGTGGAGCCGACGTTGACGATCACGCCGCCTGTTCCCTGCGCGCGCATCACCGGCAGGGCGGCGTGGGCCATCAGGAAGATCGCCTTGACGTTGATCGCGTAGACCTTGTCGAACTCGGCCTCATCCACCTCCAGCATCGGGCGGTTGAGGTGCGTCCACCCGGCGTTGTTCACCACGATGTCGAGCCCGCCGAACGCCTCCGCCGCGCGCGCGACCGCCGCCGCCACGCCCGCCCCGTCGGTCACGTCGCAAGGAAGGGCGAGAGCGGCGGGGCCGATCGCCGCCGCCGCGGCCTCGGCGCCCTCGCGGTTGACGTCGAGCACGCCGACCTGCGCGCCCTCCCGCGCGAAGGTTTCGGCGATGGCCTTGCCGAAGCCCGAGGCCGCGCCCGTGACGATGGCGCGCTTGCCCGAAAGCCGCATGAGAACCCCTCCCTGACGCGCGGTCTGGCGCCGCGTCGCGCGATTGGGCGAGGGCGCGGCGGCGGTGTCAAGCGCCGCGAGATGTGGGGTCGGGCGCGCCCACGGGCGCCAGATGCGGGATGTGTTTGACAGACCGTCGCGCCCCTTCTACCGGTGAACGGGATCAAGGGGGGCGCCCGGCGTGCAGTTCGTCCGTCTGAGACTCCAGGGCTTCAAGAGTTTCGTCGACGCGACCGAGATCGCCATCGCGCCGGGGCTGACGGGCGTGGTCGGCCCGAACGGCTGCGGCAAGTCCAACCTGCTCGAAGCGATCCGCTGGGTGATGGGGGAGACCTCGGCCAAGGCGATGCGCGGCGACGGCATGGAGGACGTCATCTTCGCCGGCGCCGCCAGCCGCCCGCCCCGCGCCTTCGCCGAAGTCGCCATCCTGCTCGACAACGCCGCGCGCCGCGCGCCGGCCGGCTTCAACGACGCCGACATGCTGGAGGTGGCGCGGCGCATCGCCCGCGACGCGGGCTCGGCCTATCGGCTGAACGGGCGCGAAGTGCGGGCGCGCGACGTGCGGATGCTGTTCGCCGACGCCGCCACCGGCGCCCACTCCCCGGCGCTGGTGCGGCAGGGCCGGATCTCGGAGCTGGTGAACGCCAAGCCCGTCGCGCGGCGCGCGATCCTCGAGGAGGCGGCGGGCGTCGCCGGGCTCCACCAGCGCCGGCACGAGGCGACGCTGAAGCTCGACGCCGCCGCGCGCAACCTCGGCCGGGTGGAGGAGATCCTCGACGGCCTCGACGCGCGGCTGGCGACCCTCGACAAGCAGGCGAAGCAGGCGGCGCGCTACCGCGCCATCGCCGAGGCCCTGCGCCGCGCCGAGCTTGCGCTGCTCGTCGCCCGCTGGCGCGAAGCGGCGGGCGCCGCGCAAGCCGCCGAGACGGCGCTGACCGAGGCGACCCGCGCCGCGGCTCAGGCCGAGGCGGCGTCGCTCGCCGCCGCCCGCGCGCGCGCAGAAGCGGAGGCCGCCGCGCCGCCGGCGCGCGAGGAGGCGATGGTCGCCGCGGCGGTCCGCCAGCGCCTGACGCTCGAACAGGCGGCGCTCGACCAGAAGGCCGAGGCGGCGGCCGAGGCCGCCCGCGCCGCCGCGCAACGCCTTGCGCAGCTGCGCCAGGACGCCGAGCGGGAGGCGGCGCTGAACCGCGACGCGGCGGAGACGCTCGCCCGTCTCACCGAGGAGACCGCGGAGATCGCCCGCGCCCGGGAAGGGCATGAGGCCGCCCACGCGGCGCTGGAGGCGGCGGCCGCGGCCGCAACCGAGACGCTCGCCGAGGCCGAGGCGGCCTACGCTGAAGCCGCCGCCGAAGGCGCGCGCGTCGCCGCGGAATCCGACGCCGCAGCGCGGCGGCGCGCCGAAACCCGCGCCG
>RECW01000227.1 GCA_007693835.1 Paracoccaceae bacterium
CGTGGCGCGACTGGTTGGCGGCGGCCATCAGCGGCAGGCCGAGCCTGTCGAGGCGCTCGCCGGTCAGCGCGAGGCAGATCAGGCCGCGGCCGTGGGTGGCCATGAAGTTCACCGCCGTCGGCGTCGCCATCTGGGCGGGGATGACGAGGTCGCCCTCGTTCTCGCGGTCCTCGTGGTCGACGAGCACGACCATGCGCCCGTTGCGCGCCTCCTCGATGATCTCCTCGGTCGTGGAGATGAAGTCGCGGTAGTGGACTTCCGTCTCGCCCGGTCTGTCGTGCATCGCGGGCTCCCTTCAGCCGATCTCGCGGAGCCGCGCGACATAGCGCGCCAGCACGTCGATCTCCAGATTGACCCGGCGCCCCGGCGCAAGTTCGGAGAAGGTCGTGTGGGTCTGGGTGTGGGGGATCAGGTTGACGCCGAAGGCGGCGCCGTCCGCGCCGTCCGACACCTCGTTGACGGTCAGCGATGCGCCGTCGATCGCGATCGAGCCCTTCGGTGCGATGAAGGGGGCGAGGGAGAGCGGGGCGGCGAAGGTCACCCGCAGACTGTCGCCTTCGGGGCGCGTCTCGATGACCTCGCCGACGCCGTCGACATGGCCCGAGACGATGTGCCCGCCCAGTTCGTCGCCGACTTTCAGCGCGCGCTCGAGGTTCACCCGCCGGCCCGGCGCCCATTCGCCGAGGGTCGTCTTCGAGACGGTCTCGGCGGAGACGTCGACCGCGAACCAGCGGCGGTCCGCTTCGACGCCCCGGTCGACCACCGTCAGGCAGACGCCGTCGCAGGCGATGGAGGCGCCGAGCGCTATGCCGGCGGGGTCGTAACGGGTGTAGAGCCGCGCGCGCAGGTCGCCGCGCCGCTCCACCGCCGCGACTTCGCCCAGATCGGTGATGATGCCGGTGAACATCCGCGCGGGCTCCCTCGCTGGTCGCGCGGAGGCTTAGAGCGTGGGGGCGGGGGCGGCAAGGGCCGCGCCCCGCAACTGGGCGTCAGGCGCCGCGGCGCTCGATGTCGAGGAACTTCTCGGCGCGCTTGGAGGCGTCCTCGTCGCGCGGCTTCTTCGTCAGCGCCATCTCCTTGCGCCCGATGCCGTCGCCTTCGCGGCGCTCGATCTCGGCGTAACGTTCCGCGCGGGCCTCGGCCGAGCCTTCTTCGCGGTTGTCGAGGGGGGCTTTCCCGTCGGTCCTCATGGTGTGCGTCCTCCTTTTCCGAGCGGTCTTCATGGACCGCCTCACCCGAGAGGTGGGCGCCTCGCGCGCCGGGGGTAACCCCCTCGGGCCTTCGCAAACCGAATTATACTCCGATACGGCTCGCGACGGACCCCCCTAGCCCCCCTTTTCGCGCCGTGGCGCTGCGGCTATGGCGCAGTCTTGCGCGCCGGGCCTATGGTGCGCCCGCCCTGCGGAGGGGCCGGACAACGCATCAGGGGGACGCCCGAGCACATGGACGCGAGAACCTTCGACAAGACCCGCCTCGTCAGCCGCCACGTCACCGAGGGGCCCTCGCGCGCGCCTCACCGCAGCTACTTCTACGCCATGGGGCTGACGGACGAGGAGATCCACCGCCCCTTCGTCGGCGTCGCCACCTGCTGGAACGAGGCCGCGCCCTGCAACATCGCGCTCAGCCGCCAGGCGCAGGCGGTGAAGCTCGGCGTCAAGGAAGGCCGCGGCACGCCGCGCGAGTTCACCACCATCACCGTCACCGACGGCATCGCCATGGGCCACGAGGGGATGCGCTCCTCGCTGCCTTCGCGCGACGCCATCGCCGACACGGTGGAGCTGACCATGCGCGGCCACGCCTACGACGCGATCGTGGGGCTCGCGGGCTGCGACAAGTCGCTGCCGGGCATGATGATGGCGATGGTGCGGCTGAACGCGCCTTCGGTGTTCATCTACGGCGGCTCGATCCTGCCCGGCCGCGCGCCGCAGGGCGCTGACGTGCCCGCCGACTTCGCCGACCGCGACCTGACGGTGCAGGACATGTTCGAGGCGGTCGGCCGCCATCAGGGCGGCACGCTGTCCGAGGCCGCGCTCGCCGTGCTCGAGCGCGTCGCCTGCCCCTCGGCCGGCGCCTGCGGCGGGCAGTTCACCGCCAACACCATGGCCTGCGTCTCCGAGGCGATCGGCCTCGCGCTGCCGAACTCCTCCGGCGCCCCGGCCCCCTACGAGAGCCGCGACCAGTATTGCGAGGCCTCGGGCCGTGCGGTGATGGAGCTGCTCGCGCGCAACATCCGCGCCCGCGACATCGTCACCCTGAAGGCGCTGGAGAACGCCGCGCGCATCGTCGCCTGCACCGGCGGCAGCACCAACGCCGGCCTCCACCTGCCCGCCATCGCCCATGAGGCCGGGCTGCGCTTCGACCTGTTCGACGTCTGCGAGGTGTTCAAGTCGACGCCCTATTTCGTCGACATGAAGCCGGGCGGGAAATACGTCGCCAAGGATCTCTACGAGGCCGGCGGCGTGCCGCGGGTGATGCGGATGCTGCTCGACGCAGGCCTCCTGCACGGCGACTGCATGACCGCCACGGGCCGCACCGTCGCCGAGAACCTCGAAGGCGTCGAGGGCACGCCCGACGGCAAGGTGATGGTCTCCATCGAGAAACCCTTCTCCAAGACCGGCGGCGTCGTCGGCCTGAAAGGCAACCTCGCGCCGGAAGGGGCCATCGTGAAGGTCGCCGGCATGAAGAAGCTCACCTTCGAAGGCCCGGCGCGCGTGTTCGAGTCCGAGGAGGAGGCCTTCGCCGCCGTCCAGCGCCGCGACTATCAGGAAGGCGACGTCATCGTGATCCGCAACGAAGGCCCGAAGGGCGGCCCCGGCATGCGGGAGATGCTGGCGACCACCGCCGCGATCTCGGGGCAGGGCATGGGCTCGAAGGTCGCGCTGATCACCGACGGGCGCTTCTCCGGCGCGACGCGCGGCTTCTGCGTGGGCCATGTCGGGCCGGAGGCGGCGGTCGGCGGGCCCATCGCGCTGCTGCGCGACGGCGACATCGTCAAGATCGACGCCAAGAAGGGCAAGCTGGAGGTGAAGCTCTCCGCCAAGGAGCTGAAGGCGCGCCGCAAGGAATGGAAAGGCCCGCGCGACACCTTCTACGGCTCGGGCGCGATCTGGAAATACGCCCAGCTCGTCGGCCCCGCGAAGGACGGCGCCGTGACCCACCCCGGCAAGGACGGGGAGCGCCACGTCTACGCCGACCTCTGAGTCAGAGGCTGTCCAGGAAGGCCCGCCAGTCCGGCGGGCAGTCCACCCGGCAGACGACCGAACCGCCTGCGTCGAGCGCCTCGACGCAGGCGGTTTCGTTTTCCGGAAGACGCACGCCGGCGAGATGGTCCATGCGCAGGTGCAGGTTCACGGCCGGGTCGAGGATGTTCAGCCATGTCCCCGTCACCTCGACCATCGCGATGCGGTCGGTGACGGTCTGGGCGCAGCCGGGGTTGGCGACGGTGATGGAGACGGGCGCGCCTTCGGCGGCCGCCCGCTTCAGCACGGCCCGAAGCGCCTCGCCGCCGGAGGGCGCGGCGGGCGGCGGCGCCGGCGGCGCGAAGGGCGCGAACGGGAAGGGGGGCGCGTCGGGGTCGGCGAGGTCGGCGATCAGGGCGTCGAAGGCGGCGGGGTCGGTGCGCTCAGTCATGTAGATCTTGTGGACCGCCTCGCCGGCCGCGTCGAAGATCTGGATCGAGCGGTGGAAGCCGTGGCGCGAGGTCTCGCCGAGCGCGAAGGCCGCCGCCCACCGCGACAGATCGGCGACCAGCGCCACGTCGCCGTGGGTGCGCGCGACGGCGCCCTCGACGGTCGTCTCGCCGTAGCGGCCCGTGCGCTCGACGACGCAGACGGCGTTGCGCGTCAGCCCCATCGCCTCGCCGAGAGCGGGCAGGCGGGCGAGCAGGGCGGCGAAACCGCCTTCGGGTTCGCGCAGCCGCTGCGCCTCCTCCGACAGGGTGCGCGCGTCGGTCAGCGCGCCTTCGGAGACGCCGAGCATGTCGGCCCCGTCGCGGGCGTAGGGACGGTGCGGCAGGTCCGCCAGCAGCGCCCGCCAGCGGGCGAGCAGAGCGGGCCGGTCGGCGTCGATGGGCTTCATCGGTTGTCTCCGTCGTTGGGGAGCATCCTATCGGCGCGGCCGCTCAGCGGACCGCGCCTCTTGCGCGCAGGCGTGCGACCAGCGCGGCCACCTGCGCGCGGGCGGCCTCCTTGCCGTCGCCGGTCTCGATCACGCAGTCGGCGCGGGCGCGTTTTTCCGCGTCCGGGGTCTGGCGGGCCAGCAGGCGTTCGAAGGCTCCGTCGGTCATGCCGGGGCGGGCGAGCACGCGGGCGCGTTGCGTCTCCGCCGGCGCCGAGACGACCACGACCACGTCGAAATCGTCGGCGGCGCCTGTCTCGAACAACAGCGGGATGTCGCAGACGGCGACAGCCTCGCCCGCCGCCCGCGCCGCGTCGATGAAACCGGCGCGGTCGGCGGCGACCAGCGGATGCACCGCCTGCTCCACGCTGCGCAACAGGTCGGGGTCGGCGAGGGCGAGGCGGCGCAGAGCCGCCCGGTCGACGCCCTCCGGTCCCACCGCCTCGGGCGCAAGCTTGGCGACCGCCTGCGCGCCGGCTGCGCCGGCGGCGTACAGGCGACGCACCGCGGCGTCGGCGTCCCACACGACGCAGCCTTCCTCGGCGAACATCCGCGCCGTGGTCGACTTGCCCATGCCGATGGAGCCGGTGAGGCCGACGACGATCACGCCAGCACCGCCTGGCGCAGCGCCTCGTCCACCTCGGGCGCCACGCCGAACCAGGCCTCGAAGCCGGGCCGCGCCTGATGCAGCAGCATCCCCAGCCCGTCGACCGTGCGCAGGCCCCGCGCCGCGGCGCGCCGCAGGAACGCGGTCTCCAGCGGGGCGTAGACGATGTCGGTCGCCAGCGCGTCGGCGCGCGCGCGGTCGAGCGACAGGTCGAGCGGCGGTTGGCCGGCCATGCCGAGGCTCGTGGTGTTCACGAGCGTCGCCGCCTCCGCCGCCGCGGCCTCGGCCGCCGCCCACGGGATCGCGCGCGCGCCGAGCGCCGCCGCCAGCGCCTCGGCGCGCTCTGGCGTGCGGTTGGCGATCAGCACCTCCGGCGCGCCTGCGTCCAGCAGCGCCGCCACGATCGCCCGCGCCGCCCCGCCCGCGCCCAGCACCAGCGCCGGCCCCGCCGCGGCCGACCAGTCGGGCGCGCCCTGACGCAGGTTCTCGATGAAGCCGAAGCCGTCGGTGTTGTCGGCCTCGATGCGCCCTTGCCGGATCGCCAGCGTGTTCGCGGCCCCGATCCGCCGCGCCCGGTCGGTGGCGGCGTCGGCCAGAGCAAGGGCTTGCTCCTTGTGCGGCAGCGTCACGTTGCAGCCGGCGAAGCCGAGCGCGACGAGCCCCTTCAGCGCCGTCGCCAGCGCATCCGGCGCGACCGCCATCGCGACGTAGGCCCCGGACAGCCCGTAGAGTTTCAACCAATGGCCGTGCAGCGCCGGCGAGCGCGAGTGCCCGACCGGCCAGCCGACCACCCCGGCGAGCGGCGGCGGCGCGCTCATTCCGGCAGCGCGCCGCGGGCGCGCAGGAACCCGAGCAACTCCAGCAGCGGCAGCCCCATCACGGTGAAATGGTCGCCCTCGATCCGCACGAACAGCTGCGCGCCGAGGCCCTCGACCTGATAGCCGCCCACGCAGCCGAGGATCGCCTCGCCGGCGGCGTCGAGATAACCGTCGAGAAACGCGTCGGAGAACGGCCGCACCGTCAGCGCGGCGCGCCCGACCGCGCGCCAGATGGCTGCGCCGTTCAGCGCGACGACGGCCGCGCTGTGCAGCAGGTGCCGCTTGCCGCGGAGCGCGCGCAGCTGCTCGGCCGCAGCGGCGCGGGCTCCCGGCTTGTCGAAACGGCGCCCTTCGATCTCCAGCGTCTGGTCGGCGCCGATCACCAGCGCCCCCGGCGCGCCGGCCGAGGCGCGGAGCGCCTTCAGTTCCGCGAGGGTTTCGGCGATGTCGCGGGGCGGCGCGCCCTCGGCGTCGAGCGCGGCGCGCACGCTCTCCTCGTCGACGCGGGCCGGCCGGACGTCGAAAGCGACGCCGGCGGCGCGGAGCATCGCGGCGCGGGCGGGCGAGGCGGATGCGAGCACGATCATGGCGGAGGCGTAACGCCGAACGGCGGGCTTGGAAAGCGACCCGTCAAGGGGCGGCGGCCGCGGGCAGGCTCACCGTCGCCGTCAGTCCGCGGCCCTGTTCGCTGCGGAGCGTCAGCACGCCGCCCTGCGCGGCGACGAGCGTGTCGACGCTGGCGAGGCCGAGGCCCGAACCCCGCCCGCCCCGCCGGCCGATCTGGGCGCCGCGCGCCAGCGGCGCCCGGATCACGTCGATCATGTCGGTCGCGACGCCCGGTCCGTCGTCGCGCACGGTCAGCAGGACCGTGTCCGCCTCCAGCGCCAGGCGCACCTCCACCGCCGCCGCGGCGTAGCGCAGCGCGTTGTCGACCAGGTTCTGCACGATCCGGCGCAGCACCGCCGCGTGGGCGTGCGCCATGATTTCGGGCGGATCGGCTTCGAACCGCAGCGCGACGCCGAAGGCCTCGGCTTCAGGGGCGAGCGCGGCGAGGCCTTCGCGCACGGCCGCGACGGCGTCGACGGCCTGTGTCGGCGGGGGCGCCGACTGCGGCGCCTCCAGCGAGATCAGCTCCTCGACGAGCCCGAGGCACTGGCGCGCGCAGGCGCCGATGGTCGCGGCGTAGTTCCGGGCCTTGGCCGCGTCGCCGTCGGCGCGACCCGCCTCCAGCATCTCCGCGAAGCCGATCACGCCGTTGAGCGGCCCGCGCAGGTCGTGGCTGAGCCGCGCCACGAAGCCGTTGCGCGCGGTCTCGGCTTCCCGCAGACGCGCGAGGGCATGAGCCAGCGCGCGTTCGCGCCGGTGCGCGGCCATGGCGTAACGCAGGGTGCGCTCGATCACGGCCGCCCGGTTCTCGTTCTTGTCGAGCCAGTCGAGGAACCCTGCGGCCGCGGCGCGCTCCTCGGTCGCCGGGTCGGCGACGCCGGTCAGCAGGACGAGGGGCGCCATCGCTTCCGACCCGCCGACCGCTTCGGCCAGCGTGAAGGCGTCGACGGGGCCGAGCCGGAAATCCACCAGCGCGATGTCGAACGGTCTCTCGAGCAAGGCGGCCCGGCCGGCTTCAAAGGAGGGCAGGGCGAAGAACTCGACGCGATAGCTCTGGAGCCGCGAGAGGCGACGGCGAATGGTCGCCATGTCTTCAGGGTCGTCCTCCACGACCGCTACGGCCAGCGGGCGCGGGGCGGGGGCCTCTGCGTTCATCGCATTTCAACGGCGCCGGTCGACATCGTCTGACTATTGATCGGCCCGACGTCGGCCACAAGCGCGCAGAATGGTCTAGGCGTTGCGGCGCCGCGGTCTATAAACGCCGGACGGCAGGGGAGATTGAGCCATGACGCCTGAAGACCGCAGCGCAGCGCTCGCGGAGGCCGCCGCCCGGCGGATACTCGTGCTCGACGGCGCGATGGGCACGATGATCCAGGCGCAGCGCCTTTCGCCCGACGCCTACCGCGGCGCGCGCTTCGCCGACCACCCCTTCGATCTCGTGGGCAACAACGATCTGCTCGTGCTGACTGCGCCATCGGTGATTCGGGGCATACACGACGCCTTCCTCGCCGCCGGCGCCGACATTCTCAGCACCAACACCTTCAACGCCAACCGCATCAGCCAGGCCGACTACGGGCTGGAGGACCTGTCGGCGGAGATGAACCGCGCCGCCGCGCGGATCGCGCGCGAAGCCGCCGACGCCGCCTCGACGCCCGGGCGGCCGCGCTGGGTCGCCGGCGCCATCGGCCCGACCAACCGCACCGCCTCGATCAGCCCGGACGTGAACGACCCCGGCTTCCGCGCCGTCACCTTCGACGACCTCGCCGCCGCCTACGGCGAGGCGGCGCGGGCGCTGGTCGAGGAGGGCGTCGATCTGCTGCTGGTCGAGACGGTGTTCGACACGCTGAACGCCAAGGCGGCGCTGTTCGCCATCGACAGCCTGCGCGACGAAGGGCTCGCCGT
>RECW01000152.1 GCA_007693835.1 Paracoccaceae bacterium
ACCTGCTGCGCCGCGCCTGGGCGCGCGTCCGGCGCGACCCGCGCCAGCGCGCCGCAGGCCGCCATCGCCGCCACCGCCTCCGCGGGATCGGCGACCGACAGCAGCCGCTTCATCTCGTGGCCCACGCGCTCGCGCGCCAGTCCGTCGAGCCCGTCGAGATGCGCCGCGCACGCCGCGAGGCCCGCCGGGTCGACGCCCGTGCGCGAGAGCCGCGCGGTGAAGCGGAAGAAGCGGAGCAGGCGCAGATAGTCCTCCGCCAACCGGGCGTGGGGGTCGCCGATGAAGCGCACCCGCCCGGCGGCGAGGTCGGGCAGGCCGCCGATCGGGTCGATCACCCTGCCGTCGGCGTCGGCGTAGAGGGCGTTCACGGTGAAGTCGCGGCGCGCGGCGTCCTCGGCGACGCTGTCGGTGAAGGCCACCCGCGCGCGGCGGCCGTCGGTCTCGACGTCGCGGCGCAGCGTGGTCACCTCGAAGCCGCGCCCGTGCGCGACGGCGGTGACGGTGCCGTGGTCCACGCCGGTCGGGACGGCGCCGAGCCCCGCCGCCTCCAGCAACCGGATGGTCTCGTCGGGGGGCGTGGTCACGCAGAGGTCGACGTCCGCGGCCTCGACGCCCATCAGCGCGTCGCGCACGCAGCCGCCGACGAAAAGCGGCCGCGCGGGCGCGAGCGCCGCCGACACCGCGCGCGTCTCGGGCGCGGCGAGCCATGCGGGGGCGATCCGCGTCACGCCCACATCCTTTCGGCGGCGATGCGGTCCGCCAGCGTCTTCAGCATCCCCGCCGTCGCGCCCCAGATGAAATGCCGGTCCCACGGCATCGCCCAGAAGCGCCGCTCGACGCCGCGCCATTCCCGGCTCATCAGCCGGCAGTTCAGCGGGTCCATCAGGAAATCCAGCGGCGCCTCGAACACGGCGGCGACTTCGCCGGGTTGCGGCGCCGCCTGGAACGCGCCGTCGACCAGCGCCACGAACGGCGTGATGGCGTAGCCCGTGGACGTGCGCCACCGTTCGATGGGGCCGAGAACGTCGGCGTGGCCTTCGGTCAAACCGATCTCCTCGCGCGCCTCGCGGAGCGCCGCGGCGAGCGGCGAGCGGTCCGCCGCGTCGACCTTGCCGCCCGGAAAGGCGATCTGGCCGGCGTGGTCGCGCATGGTGTCGGGCCGCACGGTGAGCACGACGCGCAGGCCCTCAGGGCGGCGGACGATGGGCATCAACACCGCGGCGGGACGCGCCCGGCGGGCGGCGAGGGCCGTCCGACGCGCATCGTCGGGGTTCAGGTCGGCGTCGCCCCGCGTCTCGCGCGCGGGCGCGAGCGCGGCGCGGCGCAGCAGGGTCTCGTCGACGCGGAGCGGCTCCATGGCCCACAGGTGGCGCGACGCGGCCGAAGCCGCAAGCAGGTTCTGGCGCGCCTCAGACCGTCGACATAGGGTGCCCCCGCCAGCACCGGAGCCGTCGCCATGGACTACGTGATCCCGCCGCCGCCGCCGCCCGCCGTTCCCGTCGCGGAGGGAGGCCTGTTCCCGGTGCGGCGGGTGTTCTGCATCGGCCGGAACTACGCCGAGCACGCGCGGGAGATGGGTCACGACCCCGACCGCGAACCGCCCTTCTACTTCCTGAAGCCGGCCGACGCCCTGACGGCGTCTCCGACCATCCCCTACCCGCCGTCCACCGGCGATCTGCACCCGGAGGTGGAGCTGGTGGTCGCGCTCGGGCGCGGCGGGGCGGCCATCGCCGAAGCCGACGCGCTCGGTCACGTCTGGGGCTACGGCGTCGGCCTCGACATGACGCGGCGCGACCTGCAGGCCGAGGCGAAGCGGCTCGGGCGGCCGTGGGCGCCCGGCAAGGCGTTCGACGCCTCCGCGCCGATCGGCCCGCTCGCGCCGGCCGCGCGCATCGGCCACCCCGCCGCCGGGGCGATCACGCTCGAGGTCAACGGCGAGACGCGCCAGCGTGGCGATCTCTCCGAGATGATCTGGCCGGTTCCGGCGCTGATCGCCGCGCTCTCGGCGCATTGCGCGCTCGCCCCCGGCGATCTCGTCTTCACCGGCACGCCGGCGGGGGTGGGGCCGGTCGGCCGCGGCGACCGGCTGGCTGGCGCGGTCGAGGGCGTGGGTCGCGTCGAGGTGGTCGTCGCATGAAGGCCGAGGAGTGGGACCGACGCTACGCCGCGGCCGAAGGCGGGCTGTTCGGCGACGCGCCGAATCTCTACCTGCGCGCGATCCTGTCGCGGCCCGACTGCGCGCCGCGCTCGGCGCTCGTGCTCGCCGACGGCGACGGGCGCAACGGGACGTGGCTGGCCGCGCAGGGGCTCGCCGTCACGGCGGTCGACCTGTCGGCGGAGGCGACGCGCCGCGCCGAAGCGCGCGACCGCGCCGCCGGCGTCGCCGCCGAGCGCGCCGTCGCCGATCTCGCCGAGTGGGCGCCGGGTCCGCGGCGCTGGGACATGGCGGCGATCCTGTTCCTCCATGGTCCGGCGACGCTGCGCCGCCGGACAATCGAAACCGCCGCCGCGGCGCTGGCCCCCGGCGGCTGGCTGGTTCTCGAGGGCTTCGGGCTGGGGCAGGCCGGCGGCGGGATGGGACCGGACGATCCCGCGTATCTCTACGATCTGGACGCCCTGCGCGGGTGGGCGGCCGGGCTGGCGCTCGTCGAGGCGCTGGAGGGGGTGGTCGCGCTCGACGAAGGGCCGCGCCATGCGGGCGAGGCCGCGGTCGTGCGCGTCACGGCGCGTCGGCTGTGAAACGTCTCTGCTGCGCCGCACGCGAGCCCGTGCTATCTGCTCGCCCATGATGCACCCGAGACCCGACTCCGCCGACGCCGAACGCCTCGCCGCGGAGCACGACGCGGCGCCTGCGCCCATTCCCGAGAGCGTGATCGTCAAGAGCATCGGCTTCGTCGAGCATCTGTTCCTGATCCTCGTCGCGTTGATGACCGTGCTCGTCGCCGCCCTCGACATCAAGGAGATGATCGACACGCGCAGCATCGAGCTCGCCGACATCCTGCTGATGTTCCTCTACACCGAAGTCATCGCGATGGTCGCGGTGTTCTACACCGGCACGGGCTCGCCGTTCATCTATCCCATCTTCATCGCGATCACGGCGCTGGCGCGGCTGATGGTGATCCAGACCAAGGACATGGACCCCTACACGCTGATCTATCAGGCGACCGCGGTGCTGCTGCTCGCCATCGCCGGGGTGATCATCGCGCGCTACAGCAAGACCTGAGCGGCTTGCGCCGGCGCGCCTCAGCGCCCTATGACGGCGCGTCCGTCCGAAGGGAGCGTCCGATGCAGAAGTTCGATGTGCTGACCGGCGTCGCCGCGCCGCTGCCGCTGATCAACGTCGACACCGACATGATCATCCCGAAGCAGTTCCTGAAGACCATCAAGCGCACCGGTCTCGGCAAGAACCTGTTCGACGAGATGCGCTACGACGAGGACGGCGCCGAACGTCCCGACTTCGTCCTCAACAAACCCGCCTATCGCGACGCGAAAATCCTTGTGGCGGGCGACAACTTCGGCTGCGGCTCCTCGCGTGAGCATGCGCCGTGGGCGTTGCTCGACTTCGGCATCCGCTGCGTGATCGCGCCGAGCTTCGCCGACATCTTCTACAACAACTGCTTCAAGAACGGCATCCTGCCGATCGTTCTGCCGCAGGCGGAGGTCGACAAGCTGATGGACGACGCCGAGCGCGGCGCCAACGCGATCCTGACCGTCGACCTCGAAGCGCAGACCATCTCCGGGCCGGACGGCGGCAGCATCGCCTTCGACATCGACCCGCACCTGAAGCGCTGCCTGCTCGAAGGCCTCGACGACATCGGCCTGACGCTGGAGAAGGCCGACGCCATCGCCGCCTTCGAAACCCGGCGCGCCGCCGCGCAGCCGTGGCTCGCTGGCTGAAGGCTCTCGCGGCGCTGCTGCCTCTCGCGGCGCCGGCCCTGGCCGAGCCTCAGGCGCTTTCCTCCGGAGCGATTCGCGTCGCCACCTTCAACGCGTCCCTGTCGCGGCCTGCGCCCGGACAGCTTGTTCAGGAGCTTCGTCTGGGCCGCTCGACGCAGATCGCGGCGGTGGTCGAGATCATCCGGCGCGTCCGCCCGGACATCCTGCTGATCAACGAGATCGACCATGACCCGCGCGGCGTCGCGGCCGCTCTTTTCGCAGAGGCGCTCCGCGACGGGCCGGACGGCGTCGACTACCCACATGTGTTCCTCGCGCCGGTGAACACCGGCCTCCAGACTGGCTTCGACCTCGACGGCGACGGCGAGACCGGCCCGCGCGACGCCTACGGCTACGGCCGCCACGAAGGCCATTACGGCATGGTGCTGTTCAGCCGGTTCGCCGTCGGCCCCGCGCGCACCTTTCAGACGCTGCCGTGGGCGGCCATGCCGGGAAACCTGATGCCCGAAGCATACTACCCGCCCGAGGCCGAGCCCCTCCTGCGGCTCTCGTCCAAGTCGCACTGGGACGTGGCCGTCGAGACCCCGGGCGGGCGGTTGCGCATCCTCGCGAGCCACCCCACGCCGCCGGTCTTCGACGGGCCGGAACGGCGCAACGCGCGCCGCAACCATGACGAGATCCGCTTCTGGGTCGACTACCTAAACGGGGCGGGCTGGATGACGGACGACGCCGGCCGCGCCGGCGGCTTCGACGCTTTTGCGGACGGCGCGGCGGAAGAGCCTTTCGTCCTCCTCGGCGACCTCAACGTCGACCCCGAGGACGGAGACGGGATGCGCGACGCCCTGGCGCGCCTGCTCGCCCACCCCCGCGTCGTGGACCCCCGCCCGGCGAGCGCCGGCGCGGCGGCCGACCCCGATCCCGACCACCGCGGCGACCCCGCCCTCGACACCGCCGCCTTCCGTCGCGACCCCGGTCCCGGCCACCTGCGCGTCGACTATGCGCTGCCGTCGCGCGACCTCGCGGTTCACGGCGCCGGCGTGTTCTGGCCGGCCCCCGACGATCCGCTTCGCCGGCTGGTCGGAGAGGGACGGCCGGTCGTCAGCAGCGACCATCGCCTCGTCTGGGTCGACGTCTCGCCGCCCTGAAGCCGCCGCGTCGCCTTGACCCACGCGCCGCCCTTTGCTTGTTAGGGTTCCGACAAGAGGGGAGGCGGCGATGGCGGACGACGCGGCGGCGGAGGCGGCTTACGGCGCAGCCGATCTCGACCGCATCAAGCGGATGATCCCCCACCGGGACCCGTTTCTGCTGATCGACAAGGTTGAGCGGATCTTGAGGGGCGAAAGCGCCGTCGGGGTCAAGCGCCTGACGCCCGACGAACCCTATTTCGCCGGGCACTTCCCCGGCGAGCCGGTGATGCCGGGCGTGCTGATGGTCGAGGCGCTGGCGCAGACCGCGGGCGTGCTGGTCGTCGACACCCTCGGCATGGAGGACCGGAACCTCCTCGTCTACTTCATGACCATCGACAAGACCCGCTTCCGGCGCATCGTCCGCCCCGGCGACACGATCGAACTGCACGTGCGCATCCTGCGCGGCCGGGGGAAGGTGTGGAAGTTCTGGGGCGAGGCCAGGGTGGACGGCGAGATCGCCGCGGAGGCCGAGTATTCGGCGATGATCATAACGCCCGAAGACCCCCGCCGCGCCGGCGCGGCCTCCTGAGGCCGCCGTGACCGACATCCATCCGACAGCCGTCGTCGCCGAGGGAGCGCGGCTCGGGGCGGACGTGCGCGTCGGGCCGTTCTGCGCGGTCGGGCCGGACGTGACGCTCGGCGACCGCGTTCGGCTCGAAAGCCACGTCGCCGTCGACGGGATCACCGAGATCGGGGCCGACACGCGCATCTGGCCTTTCGCCTCGATCGGCCATGCGCCGCAGGACCTCGGCTATCGCGGCGAGCCGACGCGGCTCGAGATCGGGGCGCGCTGCATGATCCGCGAGCACGTCACCATGAACCCCGGCACGGTGCGCGGCGGCGGGCTCACGAAGGTGGGGGACGGCGGCCTGTTCATGGTCGGCGTGCATGTCGGCCACGACTGCCGCGTGGGCGACGGGGTGATCATGGCGAACAACGCCACGCTGGGCGGCCATGTCGAGATCGGCGACGGGGCCGTGCTCGGCGGGCTCTGCGCGGTTCATCAACGCGTGCGCATCGGGCGCGGCGCCATGGTCGGCGGCATGACCGGCGTCGAGCGCGACGTCATCCCCTTCGGCTCGGTGATCGGCGACCGGGCGCGGCTGGCGGGGCTCAACCTCGTAGGGCTCAAGCGCAGGGGCGCGCCGCGCGCCGACATCCACGCGCTGCGCGCCGCCTATCGCGCCGTGTTTCACGGGTCGGAAGGGGCGCTCGCCGAGCGCGCCGCGGCTGCCCTGGCGGCTTTCGGCGAAAGCCCGCTCGCCGCCGAGATGCTGGCGTTCATCGCCGCCGACAGCGCCCGCGCCTTCTGCACGCCAGACGGGCGCGGCAAGGGCGCGGCGGATGGCTGAGGCGCGGTTCCACGGATGCGCCCGATGAGCGAGGAGGAGGGCCTCGGCCTCATCGCCGGCGCAGGCCTGCTGCCCCGCCTGATCGCCGAAGACCGCCGCCGCCGCGGCGCGCCCTATCTCGTGGTCGCCTTCGACGGCGAGGGAGGGCCGCAGGACTGGCTGCCCACCCATCCGCATTTCATCGCCCGCTACGAGAAGCCCGGCGCGCTGTTCAAGGCCCTGAAGGGCGCAGGCGTGACCACCGTGGCTTTCGCCGGCGCGATGAGCCGGCCGAAGATCAAGCCGCTCGCCTTCGACCTCACCGCCGCCCGCCTCGCGCCGCGGCTGACGCCGCTGCTGAAACAGGGCGACGACGCCCTGCTGCGGGAATTGGCCAAGGTGATGGAGGAGCAGGGTTTCCGCCTCGCCGGGGCGCACGAGCTGCTCACCGATCTGCTGGCCCCCGAGGGCGCTTTCGCCGGTCCTGCCCCCGACGAGGCCGCCGTCGCCGACATCGCCCGCGCCCGCGCGCTCGCCGAGGCGATCGGCGCGCTGGATGTGGGGCAGGGCGCGGTCGTCGCGGCCGGAGTCTGCCTCGGGCTCGAGACCATCCAGGGCACGGACGCGCTGCTCGGCTTCGTCGCCGCCACCCCGCAGCGGCTGCGGACCGAGACCGGGCGCTCGGGCGTGCTCTACAAGGGGCCGAAGCCGGGGCAGGACTGGCGCATGGACCTTCCCGCCATCGGCCCCGAGACAGTGCGGCGCGCGGCCGACGCAGGCCTCGCCGGCGTCGCCGTGCGGGCGGGCGGGGTGCTGGTGCTCGGGCGCGAGGCGACCGTGGCCGAGGCGGAGCGCTGCGGCCTGTTCCTCTGGGGAGAGGCGTGAGCCTCACGCTGTTTCTCGCCGCCGGCGAGCCCTCTGGCGACGTGCTCGGCGCCGGGCTGATGCGCGCGCTGAAGGCCGAGACCGGCGGCGCCGTCCGGTTCCTCGGCGTCGGCGGGCCGCAGATGGCGGCGGAGGGGCTCGACACGCTGTTCCCGCAGGCCGATCTCGCCGTGATGGGGCTGGTCGAGATCCTGCCCAACCTGCCGCGGCTGATGCGGCGCATGGCTGAAACCGTGGATGCCTGCGTCGCCGCGAAGCCTGCGGCGCTCGTGACCATCGACAGCCCCGGTTTCGGCCTGAGGGTGGCGCGAAAGGTGAAGGCCGCGGCGCCCGCGATCCGCACCATTCACTACAGCGCGCCGCAGGTCTGGGCGTGGCGGCAGGGCAGGGCGCGGCGGATGGCGGGCGTCATCGACCATCTGATGGCCCTGCTGCCGTTCGAGCCGCCGTTCTTCACCCGCCACGGGCTCTCCTGCGACTTCGTCGGCCACCCCGCCGCAACCCGGCCGCCGGCGGACGCCGCCGCGGTCGCCGCGCTCCGCGCCGAGGCGGGGGGGGCGCCGCTGCTCGCCGTGCTGCCGGGCAGTCGGCGCGCCGAAGTCGCGCGGCTCTCGGCGCCTTTCGCCGAGACGGCGCGGCTGCTCCGCGCGCGTCTGCCCGACCTGCGGCTCGTGATCCCGACGGTCGGGACGGTCGCCGATGCGGTCGCAGCCGCGGACTGGGGGGCGCCGGCGCTGATCCTCGACCCGCGCGGCGTCGCGCCGGCGGCGGCCGAGGCGCAGAAGCGCGCGGCCTTCGCGGCGGCGGACGCGGCGCTGGCGGCCTCGGGCACGGTGACGCTGGAGCTCGCCGCGGCCGGGACGCCCACTGTCGCAGCCTACCGGGCGAACCCGCTCACGGCGCTGATCGTGCGGTTCATGCTCAAGGTGGACACGGCGATCCTCGCCAACCTCGCCGCCGGCGAAAAGGTCGTCCCGGAATTCCTGCAGGAGCATCTGCGCCCGCCCGCCGTCGCCGGCGCGCTCGCCGCCCTGCTCACCGATGCGGGCGCCCGCGCGCGGCAGGCGGCGGGGTTCGAACGGGCGATGGCGGCGCTGGGGCGCGGCGGCCCGCCCGCCGAGACGCGCGCGGCGCGCTCGCTGCTCGCCGCGCTGGAGAAAACGGGACAAGGGAGAGTCTGATGCCCGCCTACTGGATCGCCCGCGTGAGCGTCACCGACGAGGACGCCTACCGTCAGTACGCCACGCGCGCCACCGAGGCGATCGCCGCCCACGGCGGCGAGTTCCTCGCCCGCGGCGGCCGCTATGTGGCCCTCGAAGGTCCGGCGCGGCCGCGCAACGTGGTGGCGCGGTTCCCGAGCGTGGAGGCGGCCGAGACCTGCTACCGCTCGCCGCTCTATCAGGAGGCGCTGGGCTTCGCCGAGGGCGCCTGCGAGCGCGAACTGGTGATCGTGGAGGGCGTCGCGTAAACGCTGCGCGGCCTCATCCCTCGAAAAGCGCGATGGGCGCGCCGGTCAGCCGGTCGCCCTCGACGCGGCGCGCGCCGCAGGCCCAGGCGGCGAGGCAGGCGGGATAGAGCCGGTGCTCGATCGCGAGCACCCGTCGCGCCAGCCCGTCGGCGTTCTCGCCCGCACGCACCGCCAGCGCCGCCTGACCGAGGATCGGCCCGTCGTCGAGGTCGTCGCGCAGCAGATGCACGGTGCAGCCGTGGACGGCGACCCCCGCCGCCAGCGCGCGCGCGTGGGTGTCGAGCCCGCGGAAGGCGGGCAGCAGCGAGGGGTGGATGTTCAGCGCCCGGTCGCGCCAGCGCGCGACGAACCACGGCGTCAGCTTGCGCATGAACCCGGCGAGACAGACGCAGTCGGCCTCCGCCGCCTCGATCTCGGCCGACAGCGCCTGCTCGAAGGCCGTCCGATCCGCCCCGAAAGGGCGATGATCGACGCAGGCCGTCGGCACGCCGCGCGCCGCCGCCGCCGCGAGCCCGCCTGCGTCCGGCAGGTTGGCGGCCACCAGAACGGGTTGCGCCGGAAAGGCGGGGTCCGCCATCGCGTCGAGCAGAGACAGCATGTTGGAGCCTCGGCCCGAGATCACCACGGCGACGCGGAGCCGGCTCATCGGTAGCGGACGCCCGCGCCCTCGGTCACGCGCCCGATCACGCCGCCCTGCTCGCCGGCCTCGGCGAGGATGTCGAGCGCGTCGGCGACGCGGGCGGGCGGGACCACGGCGATCAGCCCGACGCCGCAGTTGAAGGCGCGGCGCATCTCGTCCTCCGCCACGCCGCCGGTCGCTGCGAGCCAGTCGAACAGCGGCGTCTCGGGCAGGGCCGCGACGTCGATCTCGGCGCCGAGGTCCCTGGGCAGCACGCGGGGCAGGTTGCCGGGCACGCCGCCGCCGGTGATGTGGGCGAGCGCCAGCGCGCCGCCGCGCCGCGCGAGCGCCAGCGCCGCCGGCACGTAGACGCGCGTCGGCGCGAGGAAGGCGTCGGCGAGCGCGCCCTCGGCGAAAGGCGCGTCCGCGCCCCAGTCGAGGCCGGCGTCCGCCACGATCCGCCGCACCAGCGAATAGCCGTTGGAATGAACGCCCGACGACCAGACGCCGACAAGCGCGTCGCCCGACGCGACGGGTCGGGGCAGCAGCGTTCCGCGCTCGGCCGCGCCGACCGCGAAGCCTGCGAGGTCGAAGTCGCCCGGCGCGTAGAGGCCGGGAAGCTCCGCCGTCTCGCCGCCGATCAGCGCGCAGTTTGCGCGGCGGCAGCCCTCGGCGATGCCGGCGACGACCTGCGCCGCCGCCGCGGGCTCAAGCTTGCCGGCGGCGTAGTAGTCGAGAAAGAACAGCGGCTCGGCGCCCTGGCAGACGAGGTCGTTCACGCACATCGCCACGAGGTCGATCCCGACGGTGTCGAAGCGCCCGGTCTCGATGGCGAGCTTGAGCTTGGTGCCGACGCCGTCGGTCGCCGCCACCAGCACCGGGTCGCGGAAGCCCGCCGCCTTGAGGTCGAACAGCGCGCCGAAACCGCCGAGCCCGCCCATGACGCCGGGCCGGTCGGTCGAGGCGGCGAGCGGCTTGATCGCCTCCACCAGCGCCTCGCCCGCGTCGATGTCGACGCCCGCGTCGGCGTAGGTCAGGCCGTTGGTGGGTGCGGTCATCGGCGCCTCCGTCTCCCCCGCGGGATAGCGAAGCGGCGGCGGGTTGGAAAGCCTCAGTCGAGGAGGCTGCGCAGCATGGCGTCGATCGTCGCGGCGTCTTCCGGGTTCTGGCCCGAGCCCGCCATGTGGCCCCAGTCGCTCTCCAGCGTCGCGTAGCGGGCGCCGGGGATCATGGCGGCCTCGGCGCGGCAGTCGGCCTCGGTGAAGTAGAGGTCGGTCGACGTCGTGGAGACCAGCGTCCGCGCCGTGATCCGGCCGAGCGCCACGGCGAGGTCGCCGCCGTCGGCGACGTCGTTGGCGATCCACGTCCGCAGCATCGCGGTGAGGTCGCCCGCGTCGCGCCGCTCGAACAGCGCGTCCCAGTAGCGGATCAGCCAGTCGTCGAGGCTCGCGTAGCCCATGGCGCGGAACCGCTCGGCCTTCAGCCACGGCTGCGAATAGGCCCAGCCCGCGTAGATGCGCCCCATCGCGCGCAGCCCGCCGACCGGCCGCGCGCCGGCGCGGTAGCGCGGGTCGGCCTCCAGCGCCGCGAGCAGGCTTTCGAGGAACACGCGGTTGTGCGGGCTCGTGCGCGCCGTGCCGCACAGCGCGAAGAGCCGCTTCACGCGCTCGGGATGGGTCGCGGCCCACCGATAGCCCTGCTGCGCGCCCATCGACCAGCCGAAAGCGAGCGCGATGTCGGCGCCGCCGAAATCGGCGTCGAGCATCGCGCGCTGCAGCGCCACGTTGTCGGCGTGGGTCACGACCGGGAAGCGCAGGCCGTCCTGCGGGTGCTCGGCGGTCGAGGGCGAGGTCGAGACGCCGTTGCCCAGCATGTTCGGGACCACCACGCACCACCGCGCGGGGTCGAGCGCCTTGCCGGGCCCCACCGCCCAGGCGTTCTGCTCGTGGGTTCCGCCGAAGCGCGTCGGGAACAGCACGAGGTTGTCGCCGGCCTCGTTCAATCGGCCCCAAACCGCATAGACCAGCCGCGCCTGCGGCAGCGTGCGGCCGCAGGCGAGCGTGAGGTCTGTCGTGAAGGTGCGCAGCTCCATCAGAAGAACCGCAGGTAGCGCTCGCGCTCCCAGTCCGAGACGTGGTTGAGATAACTCAGCCACTCCTGCTCCTTGTAGTCGGCGAAGGCCTTGAACATCGCCTCGCCCATCACGGCCTTCGACAGCGGGTCGGCCCGGAAGGCGCGCGTCGCCTCGTCGAGCGTGCGGGGCAGCATCGAGACGCCGCGCCGCTCGCGGTCCTCGTCCGAGATCAGATACATGTTGTCGGTGTTCGGCTCGCCGGGGTCGAGACCCTCGGCGATCCCCTCCAGCCCCGCCGCCAGGCACATGGCGGCGCCGAGATAGGGGTTGCAGGCGCTGTCGGCGGCGCGCAGCTCCACCCGGCCGCCGCCCTTCGGGATGCGCATGGCGTTGGTGCGGTTGTTGTCGCCGTAGCAGGCGAAGACCGGCGCCCAGGTGAAGCCCGACATCGAGCCCTGCTTCACCAGCCGCTTGTAGCTGTTCACCTGCGGCGCGACGGTGGCCATGATCGCCGGCAGGTGGCGCAGGATGCCGGCGAGGAACTGGTAGCCGAGGGTCGAGAGGCCGCAGCCGCGCGGGTCGTCCCTCGACTTGAACAGGTTCTCGCCGGTCTCGACCGAGGCGAGCGACATGTTGAAATGCGCGCCCGAGCCGGTGCGCTCGCCGAAGGGTTTCGGCATGAAGCAGGCGTAGGCGCCGTGCTTGCGGGCGATGGCGTTGGCCATCATGCGCAGGAACACGAAGCGGTCGGCCATGGTGCGCACGTCCGAATAGGCGAAGTCGATCTCGACCTGGCCGATGCCGTCCTCGTGGTCGAAGGAGTAGACGTCCCATCCCAGCGCGTTCATCGCGTCGACCAGTTCCGTCAGCCAGCCGAAATTGTCGAGCAGCCGCGTGGTGTCGTAGGCGGGTTTGGCGAGGTGCTGCAGCGGCGAGACCGGGTCGCGCCCGCCGGGCTCGTCGCGGAACACGAAGAACTCGGCCTCCATGCCCATGTTCATCACGAAACCCATCTCGGCCGCGCGCTTCACCTGCCGGCCGAGGATGTTGCGCGAGCACGCCTCGAACGGCGCGCCGCGCGTCCAGAGGTCGGAGTGCATCAGCGCGGTGTCGGGCCGCCACGGCAGCACCACGAGCGAGGCGGGGTCGGGCATGGTCGCCACCTCCTCCTCGTTGATCTCCTGCGGCACGCCGTCGAGGGCGGCGCCGGTGAACATCTCCGAGCCGCCGAGCATCTGGCCGAGATGGTCGATCGGCACGACCTTGGATTTCGAGACGCCGTGCATGTCGACGTAGGACGCGATCACGTACTTCACGCCCTGCTCGATCAGCGACGCCTTCAGCGCCGAGGGGGCTTCGGCCGCCATGTCTTTCTCCCTGCGGTTGGGGTCAAAAAAAGCGGCCGCTCCGGAGAGCGGCCGCATCAGGCGGGGCGTCAGCTCACGCCCCGACAGGGATCATTCGAGTTCGAGGCGCTCGTAGCTGTGCGTCTCGTGCTTCGCGCCGTACCAGATCGCCGCGAAGGTCGCGATGACCGAGAGGATGAGCAGGAGGGCGGGCGAAGCGCCCCCGGCGCCCGTGAAGTAGGCTTCGGCGCCGTCCCAGCTGGTGATCGGAGAACCCATGCGTCTTGCTCCTTATTCCGCAGGTGTCGCGGCCGGGACCTTGCCGCCGGGGAATTCGTCCCAGAAACCCTCGGGGTAGGCGGACACCGGCACTTTCGCCTTGTCCATGCCGAGGAGTTCGGCCTTCTCCGGGATGCGCAGCGCGCCGATGGCGTTCATCACCCAGGAGATCGCGTAGCCCGGCACGAAGCCGACGAGGAACATCGCCCCGGCCCCGATCATCTGGCCGAGCAGGTTGGTGTCCGGCGCGCCTTCGGCCACGTTCGGATAGCCCGAGGCGAAGAGACCGAAGGCGAGCAGACCCCAGAACCCGGCGACGCCGTGCACGGAGACCGCGCCCACCGCATCGTCGATCCGGAATTTCTGCAGCCACTTGTCGGCCAGCGGCGCGATCGCCCCGCCCACCGCGCCGAGCAGGAACGACATCGGCGGCCAGTAGAGATCGAGCCCAGGCGCCGCCGAGAAGATGCCGGCCAGCGCGCCGGACATCATCCAGAACGGATCGCGGGTCACGAGCCAGGCCGAGATGATCCCGCCCGAGAAGCACATCAGCGTGTTGAACGCGACCGCCGACAGGGTGGCCGGGTTGCCGAAGATGGTCGTCCACTGCCCGTCGCCTGCGTAGATGATGCAGCCGGCGAGGAAGCCGAAGAAGCCCACGATGATCAGCATCAGACCGAAGATGGCGAACGGCAGGTTGTGCGGCGCCAGCGCGTTGACCGTGCCGTCCTCGTTGAAGCGGCCGATGCGCGGCCCGAGGTTGATCAGCACGCCGAGCGCGAAGAAGCCGGCCACCATGTGCACCGCGCCCGCCGCGCCGAAGTCGTGCCAGCCCCACTGCGTCAGCAGCCAGCCGTCGCCGTGCCACGCCCAGGACGCCGCGAGAATCCACGCGACCGAGCCGAGCACGATGGCGAGGATCAGGAACGCCGAAAGGCGGATGCGCTCGATCACCGCGCCCGAGAAGATCGAGGCGGTGGTGGCGCCGAACAGGGCGAAGGCGGCCCAGAAGATGCCGGTCTCGTTGTCGGCGAGGTTCGGGCCCATCGCGTCCGACCACGGGATGCCGTAGGCGCCGGCCTCGAAGTCGGGGATCAGGCCGTTCGGGAACGCGAGATAGATCCACCAGCCGAAGAAGAAGAAGGTGGGGATCATGAACGCCAGCGCCAGGATGTTCTTGATGCCCGAGGCGAGCACGTTCTTCTTGCGCGACGCGCCCATCTCGTAGGCGAGGAAGCCGGCGTGGATGCAGAACATCAGCGCCGTGCACCACCAGTAATAGACTTCCATGTTGATCGTGTTCGCCCAGCCGGCGCCCTCCTCGAGCGCCGCCAGCCGAGCCGTAAGATCGGCGATCTCCTGCTCCATCCCACTCTCTCCTGTCGGGGTTCACCCTTACGGGTTTCATGAGAGGATAGCAGGCTCACCGAGGGGAAACAATTTGCTGTCCGTCCGACAGGCGCCCGGATTTCGCTTCTTTTCACTCAACGCCTTACGGCGTGGTTCGCCTAGCGCGGGATCTCGCAGGCGCAAAAAACTGCCTATGAAACGGGCGCCTTCGGCCAGAATTTGGGCGGACAATGCGCCGCATTTGGGCTGCCCCGATCCTTGATTCGCTGCGTCGCACCATCTTGCATTCGCGTCTCCAATTTCCTGTTGATAAAAAAATTCGTTCCTGATGAAAGTGAGGCCGCCAAACCGGGAGACTGCCGGAGGGGGAGGGAGCAGGCGTGGCGAAACAGGCGAAGCCCAGGGCGGCGGACGAGCCGTCGGGGCCGGTGCACCTCGGCGTTTTCGACTTCACGGGCGCGTTCCGCGAGAAGCGCCTCGATCCGGAAGCCTACGCCCGCGCCGCGCGCGACGGCTGGCGCTTCATCGACGCGCTGCCGTTCTGGATGCACGACGAGACGTGCTTCGAGGATCGTGCTTACGTGGACGAAGGGGTGGTCGTCGACGCCGCCAGCCTGCGCCCGTGGCCCTTCGAGCCGGGCGCCAGTCTCGCGGTCGCCGACTACGCGGGGCCGTCCGCCGCGATCACGCCGCGGCCCGCCTTGCGCGCGATGCTCGCCAAGGCGGCGGACATGGGTTTCGAGGCGATCGGCGGCTTCGAGTTCGAGACCATCTTCCTCGCCGAGGACGGCGCGTCGCTGCGCGCCAAGGGCTGGCGCGACATGGCGCCGGCGCTCGCCCACAATCGCTGCTGGTCCGGCGTCGCCCCCGCCGCCGACGCCGCTTTCCTCGCCGAGATCCATGACGGGCTGCGTGCGGGGGCGATCGACCTCGACCACCACTGCATGGAGCTTGGGCCCGGCTGCGTGGAATACAGCCTCGGCCCCTCGGCCCTGCTGAAGGCCGCCGACGACGCGGCGCTGTTCAAGCTGGCGACCAAGGCGATGGCGCGGCGGCGCGGCATGACCGCGAGCTTCATGGCGCAGCTCGACGCAGGGTTCCCCGGCCTCTGCGGGCACATCACCCTTTCGCTGCGCACGAAGCGCGGCAAGCCGGCTTTCCACGATGCGAAGGACCCGCACGGCCTGAGCCCGCTCGGCCGCGCTTTCCTCGGCGGCCTCGTGCGGCTCACGCCCGAGCTGATGTGCATGTTCGCGCCGACCGTGAACGCCTACCGGCGCCTTCGCCCCGGCAACTGGGCCCCGCGCTCGGCGACCTGGGGCCTCGGCAACTACACCTGCGGCGTGCGGGTGATCACGCGCAGCCCCGAGGAGACGCGCTTCGAGTTCCGCCTGCCGGGCGCCGACGTCGCGCCGCACACGGCGGCGGCGATGGCGCTGGGCGCCGGGCTCTGGGGCGTCGAGAACGGGGCCGATCCGGGCCTGCCTGTCGAAGGCAACGGCCGCCTCGCGCCCGTCCCGCCCGGCGCCGAACTGCCCACCTCGCTCGAGGAGGCCGCCCGACGCTTTCGCGCCTCCGAACCCGCCCGCGCGCTGTTCGGCGCGCCTTTCGTCGACCACTACGCGAACTGGTGCGCCGCCGAGGCCGCCGCCTTCCACGCGCATGTCTCGGCCTTCGAGCGCGCCCGCTATCTGGAGACCCTGTGATGAACGACATCGACCGCTTTATCGAAGCGCCCGGCCGCGCCCAGAAGGTCAAGGAAGTCCGCAAGCTGATCGACGCCCACGGGATCGATTACCTCTATCTCCAGTTCGTCTCCGTCACCGGCCGCGTGATGGGCAAGGGCATCCCGGCCGACCACTGGGAGAGCATCGCCGAGAAGGGCTTCCAGCTGGTCTACGGCGCGACGATGAACCTCTTCGTCAACCGCCACGGCGACTACATGGGTTACGGGCCGGAGGCGAAGGAGCTGGTCGGCATCCCCGAGCCGGAGACCTTCTGCCAGCTGCCGTGGGACAAGCGCGTCGCCCGGCTGTACTGCACCCTGTTCCGCGGGCGTGAGGAGCGCGAGAATCCCGGCGCGTTCCTCACCTCGGACTGCCGCGGCAACCTTCGCCGCCTGTCGGCCGCCTTCGAGGAGACCCACGGCTTCCACCTGCGCACCGGCACCGAGCCCGAGATGATGTGGCTGAAGAAGGGCGCGGACGGCCAGCCGGCGGGCGGCTTCTCGAAGCCGTTCTGCTACCACATCGACCAGTTCGAGAGCCTGCGGCCCGTGTTCATGCGGGTGATCGACTACTGCAAGGCGATGGGTCTCGACATGATCCAGGGCGACCACGAGGACGCGCCCGGCCAGCTCGAGCTGAACTTCACCTACGACCGGGCGCTGCGCACCGCCGACCGCCTGTCGACCTATCGCCAGATCTGCGCCCAGGTGGCGCGGGAGTTCGACCTGATCGCCTGCTTCATGTCGAAGCCCTTCATGGGCGTCTCGGCCTCGGGCTGCCACCACAACTTCTCGCTGTGGAAGGGCGGCAAGGACAAGGTGAAGACGCTGACGCGCGACGAGCCCGCGGCGATGGCGGAGGTCTTCTCCTACGTCTCGGGCGGCGACAACGCCTTCATGCCCGAAGGCGACGACCGCCAGATGCCGGGCGTCATCGGCCAGCACTGCATCGGCGGCGTGGTGAAGCACCTCGACGCGCTGACCGCCATCGGCTGCTCGACGGTGAATTCCTACCGCCGGCTCTGGGACACCGGGTTCTGGGCGCCGGTGTTCAAGGACTGGGGCTTCCAGAACCGCACCACGGGCCTGCGCGTCTCGGCGCCCGGCCGCTTCGAGTTCCGCTCGGTCGACTCGATGGTGAACCCCTATCTGATGGCCGCGGGTCTGCTGCAGGCTTGCGACGACGGGCTGACGCACAAGATCCCCTCGGGAGACCCGGAGGAGCGCAACATCTACGTCGCGATGGACGAGGGGAAGGTCGTCGACAAGCTGCCGATGACCCTCGGCGACGCGCTGAAGGCGCTGTCGGCGGACGAGGTGATCAAGAGCGCCATGCCCGGCGAGATGTTCCGCCTCTACCACGAGTACAAGACCGACGAGTGGGAGCGATTCCTCCACACCACCACCGACTGGGATCTCAAGACCTACATCGACTGTCTGCCCTGAGGAGCGGAGCCATGCAGACCGCGACCTCCGACGCGCCCTTCCTGCCGATGGACGACCCGGCCTTTTCGCTGCGCGACCCCAAGGTCGCGGCGGCGCGGGCGGAAAGCTGGTACGCGCGCACGCCCTACGGCCTCGCGGTGCTGCGCCACGAGGAGATGGGCGAACTGCTGCTGCACCCCAAGCTCCGGCAGGGCAGCCATGCGTGGCCCGCGCACAACAAGGTGACGGGCGTGTTCTCGGACTGGTGGGCGCGCACCATCCTGGTGCAGGAGGGCGAGACCCACGCGCGCCTGCGCAAGCTGGTGAACCCCGCCTTCGCCGGCCGCCTGCTCGAGGAGATGCGGCCGAAGTTCGAGACCATGGCGGCGGCCCTCGTCGACCGCTTCCACGCGCAAGGCGCGTGCGACTTCATGCACGACTTCGCCGATCCCTACGCCTCGCAGATCCTCTGCCTGATGCTCGGCATCCCGCAGGAGGAGGCGCCGCACGTGCTGCGCCTCTCGGCCGACATGGGGCTGGCGCTGGGGGTCTCGTTCAAACAGCACGAGGACCGCATCAACCGCGCCACCGAAGGCATGTTCGCCTACGCCGACGACCTCGTGGCCAAGCGCCGCTCGCTGCCGGGCGACGACTTCATGTCGGCGCTGGTGGCGGCGACCGAGGGCGACCGGCTGTCGGACGAAGAGCTGCGCGACATGATCCTGATTCTGGTCTTCGCCGGCATCGACACCACGCGCAACCAGCTGGGCTTGGGCATGAGCATGTTCCTCGACCACCCCGCGCAATGGGCGCTGCTGGCCGAGCGGCCCGACCTGGCGCGGAAGGCCGTGGAGGAGGTGATGCGCGTGCGCCCCACCATCACCTGGGTGACGCGCGAGGCGACGGAGGATTTCGAGTATCGCGGTCTCGCTATCGCCCGCGGGACGACGGTGCACCTGCTGTCGGGGGCGGCGGGCACCGACACGACGGTTTTCGAGCCCGGCTTCGACATCACCGCCGAGCGCAAGCGCCATTACGGCTTCGGCGGCGGGGTGCACCACTGCCTCGGCCACGCCATCGCGCGCTCCGACATGTCGGTGGCGATGACCGTGCTGCCGCCGCGGCTGCGCAACCCCCGCCTTGCGGGCGAGCCGGAATGGCTGCCCGACAGCGGCAACACCGGGCCGGTCAGCCTGCCGATCGCGTTCGATCCCGGCTGACCGGCGCGCGCCTCAGAGGGCGTCGATCAGCTTCGCGCGCGCCAGCTTGACGCTGCGGGCGTCGAGGAAGCGCGGCGTGCGCACGGCGTAGCGCCCGAAAGCGCGGCCGTAGCGCTCCCACAGCCAGCGCTCCTCGTTCAGCGCGAACAGCGTGTAGACGGCGAGCAGGACGAAGGCGAGGCCGACGGCGCCGAGCGACCCGGTTGTCAGGGCCAGACCGAAGGTCGCGATCACCGACGCCACGTATTGCGGGTTGCGCGTGTAGGCGTAGACCCCGCCCGTCACCAGGCCGCCTTCCTTGCAATAGGTGTTGTCGAGGCCGAGGAAGAAATAGGCGTAGACGGTCGCAGCCCCGGCGCCGACCATGATCGGCGCGCCGATCGCGAGCCGCGCCCAGTGGTCCCAGCCGAGAGACCCCCAGTCGGCGACGGCGAAGACGATCGTCGCGCCGCAGAACACGCGGAACAGGCCGAAGCTGACGTGATGGCGCCAGACGTCGTCGCTCGGCGCCGGCCAGAACACGAACCTACGGTTGATGAGTGCGTAGCCGAGCAGCGCGGACAGGCCGCCCGCCGAGATCATGGCGACGACGAGCGCGCCGTCGCGGAGCATGTCGAACATGGGTTGGAGCCTCCCGTCATCGATTCCAGGGCCGCCGCCGACGCGCGTGGCGCGCAGCATGCGACAATTGGACTTCGGTTGTGTGAGAAAGCGAGTGAAATTACGGCGACACCATGGCGGGTCCCTTGACGGGAGCGGGGACGCCGCGGCTACTCGGCGTACCTGGTGGGGGAACGGCGCATGGTCGAAACGGGCGTGGTCATCCAGCTTCCTGTCGACGCGTCACCCGAGTTGATCGAGCGGCTCGCCGAGGCGTTTCCCGACGCGACGATCGCGCCGGCCGAACCCGAACCGCTCCCGATGGTCTTTGAAACGGCGGCGCTGGATCAGGCCCTGACGGACGCGGTGTATGCTGCGCCCGCTCTGCCCGCCCGGCTCGCGGCTTGGTGGGAGACGCTGCCGTTCGGGGGCTGGGGGGCGATCGCGCTGGTCGTCGGCGCGCTGCTCGCGGGGTGGCTGGTCGAGCGCGGCGTCGCGCTGCTGATCACCGACCGGGCGGCGGGTTGCGGCTCGGCGCCGTTCGCCGCGCGCTTCGGCAGAGCCTTGCGCTGGTTCACGCGGCGTCTGCTTCTCATCGGCGTCTTCGCGGCCGCCGCGGTCGTCGTCTTCCGCGCCGTCGCGCCGGCGGAGGCCGCGCTCGCCGCCTACGCCCGCGCCATGCTGACGGTCGTGGCGTTCAACCGGGTCCTGTACGTGGTCCTCACCGCGATCACCGCGCCCGGGGATTCTGGCCGGCGGCTGCTCGCGATCGACGACGAGGCGGCCCGACGGCTGGCCACCGCCGCCTTGTGGACCATCACGGGGCTTTCGGCGGTCGGTGTGCTGCGCGGCACGCTCGACGTCGCGGCGGGCGTCGGGCCTGCGACCGTGCTCGCGCGGCTCGCGCTGATCGCAGTATCGGGCCTCATCGGAGTCGGCTTCTTCCTGCGCTGCGCCGCGCCGGTCCGCGCGCTCCTGGTGCGCCAGCTCGGCCCCGACCCCGACAGCGCCGCCGGCTGGAAGCGCCTGCTCGCCGAGCGTTGGAGCCTCGGCTACATCGGCCTGGTGCTCCTCGACGCAGGACTGAAGGCGACGGGCGTCCTCGGCCTTCTCGGCGACGGCGCGATGCGGGGCGCCGGCCATGCCGTGGCGATCCTGGTGCTGGTCCCGCTCGCCGTGGCGGGCCTGCGCGTCTGGCGCGCCGAGGCGACGGCGGCGACGGGCGAGGAAGACCCCGTGCGCGGCGGCGCGGTCTGCGGCTTCGCGGCGCTGGCCGAAGGCGCGATCATCGTCGCCGCCGCCACGCTGATCCTGCGCGCCTGGGGCATCGACCCGTTCGCGCCCACGGCCGAAAGCGCCCTCGCGCTGGTCGCCTCGCGCCTCGTCGTCGCCGCGGTGGTGCTTGTCGCCGGCTTCGCCCTGTGGCGGGCGGCGGCGGCGCTGATGGCGGCGCGGGGCGACGCGGCGGCGCCCGACATCTCCGACGAGGAACGCCAGAGCCGCCAGCGTCTCGGCACCATCCTGCCGGTGATCCGCGGCTTCGTGCTCGCGGTGATCGGCGTCGTGACGGTGATGACGGCGCTCTCCTACCTCGGCCTGAACATCGGGCCGCTGATCGCCTCGGCGGGCGTCGTCGGCCTCGCCATCGGCTTCGGCGCGCAGCGGCTGGTGGCGGACGTCATCTCGGGTCTGCTCTACCTCTACGAGGACGCCTTCCGCATCGGCGAATACATAGAGGTTCAGGGCGGCAAGGGGCGCGTCGAGCGCATCTCGATCCGCTCGGTGCGGCTGCGTCACCCGCGCGGGCCGGTCTACACCATCCCCTTCTCCTCGATGGGCACGGTGCAGAACCACGCCCGCGACTTCGCGACCATGAAGTTCAGCTTCCAGGTGCCCGCGGGGACCGATCTCGAGAAGGTCCGCAAGCTGGTCAAGAAAGCCGGCGAGAAGATGATGGAGGACCCCGAGGTGGCGCCGCACATCATCGAGCCGCTCAAGTCCCAGGGCGCGGTCGCCATCTCCGGGCCCGCCTACACCATCGGCATCAAGTTCACCGCCAAGCCCGGCGAGCAGTTCGCCGTGCGCCGCCGCGCCTTCATCGCCGTGTCGCAGGCGTTGCAGGAGAACGGCATCGCCCTTTATACGCCGAAGCTGACGCTGGACCCGAACAATCCCGCCGAGCTGAAGCCGATGGCCCCCGACGGCTCGATCGCCGCGCAGTAGGCGCTACAGAAGGCCGAGGGCGTGGAGGCTCGCCTCGCTGTCCTTGCCGATCACCACATGATCGTGGAGCACGACGCCGACCGCCGCCAGCGCCGCCTTCACCTTCCGCGTCATCTCGACGTCGGCGCGGGAAGGGGTGGGGTCGCCGGACGGGTGGTTGTGCGCCATGATCACCGCAGAGGCGTTCAGCTCCAGCGCGCGCTTCGCCACCTCGCGCGGATAGACCATCACCGCGTCGACCGTGCCGCGGGCCTGCATCTCGTCGGCGATCAGCACGTTCTTGCGGTCGAGAAACAGCAGGTGGAAGCGCTCGACCGCGTCATGCGCCATGGTGGCGCGGCAGTAGTCCATCAGCGCCGACCACGACGAGAGCGCGGGTTTCCGCAGCACCCTGACGCGCGCCAGCCGGTGCGCCGCCGCCTCGACGATCTTCAGCTCCGCCGCCGCGGCCGCGCCGAGGCCGGGAAAGCGCTCGAGGCGCGGACGCGGCGCCGAGATCACCGCGTTGAAGTCGCCGAACTCGGCGAGCAGCGCTTTCGCCAGCGGCTTCACGTCCTTGCGCGGGATGGCGCGGAACAGGATCAGTTCGAGCAACTCGTAATCGGGCATCGCTTCCGCGCCGCCGGCGAGAAACCGGTCGCGCAGGCGCTGGCGGTGGCCGGACGCGTGGTCCGCGGCGGGTTTCGGGTCGGCGCCGAACAGTCCCCCCATGTCGCGCAGGGGGCGATCCGGCGCGCTCACCGGTCCCAGGTCGGGTGGAAGCGGCCGGCGGGCGAGAGGGTGAAGATCTCCACGCCGTCCTCGGTGACGCCGACCGAGTGCTCGAACTGCGCCGACAGCGACTTGTCGCGCGTCACCGCCGTCCAGCCGTCGGCGAGGATCTTGGTCTCGGCGCGGCCGAGGTTCACCATCGGCTCGATGGTGAAGAACATGCCCGGCCGCAGCCGCGGACCCGTCCCCTCACGGCCGTAGTGGAGCACGTTCGGCGCGTCGTGGAACACGCGGCCGAGGCCGTGGCCGCAGAAGTCGCGCACCACGGCGCAGCGTTCGGCCTCGACGAAGCGCTGGATGGCCGCGCCGATGTCGCCGAAGGTCGCGCCGGGGCGCACCGCCGCGATCCCGCGCATCAGCGCCTCGTGGGTCACGTCGATCAGGCGCTCGGCCTTCCTGTTCGGCCGGCCCGCCACGTACATCCGCGAGCTGTCGCCGAACCAGCCGTCGAGGATCACGGTCACGTCGATGTTCAGGATGTCGCCGTCGCGCAGCGCCTTGTCCGACGGGATGCCGTGACAGACGACATGGTTGATCGAGATGCACGACGACTTGGTGTAGCCGCGGTAGCCGAGCGTCGCCGGCCGCGCGCCGTGGGCGATCATGTGGTCGTGGATGATCTGGTCGAGCTCGTCGGTCCGGACCCCCGGCGCCACGTGCTCGGCGATCATGTCGAGCGTCTCCGCCGCCAGCCGCCCCGCTGCGCGCATCCCCTCGAAATCCGCCTTCGGGTGCAGGCGGATGCCTTCTGCTGTGCGGTCTGGGCCGGCTGATCGTTCCACGGCGGGCTCCGTCGTCTGACGCGGGCGCATTGTGGCCCGTCGGCGGGGGCGTTCAAGAGCGTTCGGCGGCGCGCCCCTGCGTGAGTTCATCGCGCTTCGTCCACGAGCGGCATGGGCGCCCCGAGCGTCACGGCTTCGGGGGACAGCGCGCACCCGTGCGCCACGGCCTCCACTCCGGCGGCGCGCGCCACGGCGAAGGCTGCGGCATAGGCCGGGTCGAGGTCGGCGGCAAGCCGCATCCGCGCGCAGTCGTCACGCTGCACCACGTAGAGCATCACGGCGCGCGCGCCGGCGGCGACCATGGCGGAGAGCTCGCGGAGGTGCTTGGCGCCCCGCGCGGTCACGCAGTCGGGGAATTCCGCCCAGTCGCCTTCGCGGCGCAGGTGGACGTTCTTGACCTCCAGATAGAGCGGCGGCAGGCCGGGTTCGGTCAGCAGAAAGTCCACGCGGCTGTTCTCGCCGTAGCGCGCCTCGGCCCGGACGCCGCCGTAGGCCGCGACCGCAGGGATGGCGCGGGCGGCGAGCGCCTCGGCCACGATCCGGTTGGGCGCGGTGGCGTCGATGCCCGCCCAGCCGCCGCCGGGCGCTTCGACCAGCCGCCAGGCGTGGGAGAGCTTGCGCTTCGGTCCCGGCGTCGGCTCGAGCCAGACCGCCAGCCCCGGCGCGTTCAGGCCCATCATCGAGCCGGGGTTGGGGCAGTGCGCCGTGACGGTCTCGCCGCCCTCCAGCGTGACGTCGGCCAGGAAACGGTTATAACGGCGGATCAGGGTTCCGCGGACGAGCGGCCGGGCGAAGCGCATGGGCCGGGGGCCTAGCCGAACGGCCGGCGCGCGGCAAGGCGGGGCCCCGGCTGGTTTTGCGGGGAACGGCGATGGCGGGTCCGACGGCGGCGATGCTGGTGATCGGCGACGAGGTGCTTTCGGGGCGCACGCACGACGTCAACACCAACCACCTCGCCAAGGTCCTGACGGACCTCGGCGTGGCTTTGCGCGAGGCGCGGGTCTGCCCGGACGAGGCGGCGGAGATCGTGCGCCACGTGAACGCGCTGCGCGGGGCCTACGACTATGTGTTCACGTCGGGCGGCATCGGGCCGACTCACGACGACATCACCGCGGACTCGGTGGCCGAAGCCTTCGGCGCGCGGATCGACGTGCGCGAGGACGCCCGCGCCATCCTCGCCGCCTACTACGCCGAGGGCGAGCTGAACGCCGCCCGGCTGCGCATGGCGCGCATCCCCGACGGCGCCGACCTGATCCTGAACCCGGTCAGCCAGGCGCCGGGTTTTCGGCTGGGGAACGTGTTCGTCATGGCCGGCGTGCCGGCGATCTTCCGGGCCATGGTCGAAAGCGCGAAGCCGATGCTGGCGGGCGGGCCGCCGGTGCTGTCGTGGAGCTTCCGCGCGCCCATCCCCGAAGGCGATGTGGCCGAGGCGCTGCGGGAGGTGGCGGCGGCGCGGCCCGGGGTCTCGTTCGGCAGTTACCCGTTCTTTCGCGGCGGTCTCGGGGTCACGCTTGTGGCGCGGTCGGCGGATTGGGCGGCGCTCGGCGAGGCCGCTGCGGCGCTGCGCGCCATGCTCTCGGGGCTGGGGGTTTGCGAAGTGGCCGAAACGCCGCCGGCGGACGCGTGAGGGAAGGCGATGCGCGGGCGTGGCCCGCGCGGCTTACTTGATCTTGCCTTCCTTGAACTCGACGTGCTTGCGCGCGACGGGATCGTATTTCCGCACCGTCATCTTGTCGGTCATGGTGCGCGAGTTCTTCTTGGTCACGTAGAAGAACCCGGTGCCGGCGGTCGAATTGAGCCGGATCTTGATCGTCGTGGGCTTGGCCATGTCGTTCTCCCCGGAGCCGCAGCCCCCATGCCATCAGCGCGGCGCGGCTCGCGCGCCGGAAAACAGACGCGCCAAGTGACCGATGCCGCGCGCCGAGTCAAGCCGAAGCGCGGCTCACGCGTCTTCGCCCGCAAGCCCTTTCAGGATCGGGCAGTCGGGCCGGTCGTCGCCGTGGCAGCGGCGGACGAGCTCGCCCAGCGTCTCGCGCATCGCCTCCAGCTCCGCGATCTTGCGCTCGATGCGCCCGAGGTGGCCCTGCGCCAGCGCCTTCACTTCGGCCGAGGCGCGGCTGCGGTCCTCGTAGAGGCCGAGCAGCGCCCGGCAGTCCTCGATCGAGAAACCGAGGTCGCGGGCGCGCGCCACGAAGGCGAGGCTCGCGATCTGGCGGTCGGTGAAGGCGCGGTAGCCGTTCGCGCTCCGCGCCGGGCGCACCAGCCCGATCTCCTCGTAGTAGCGGATGGTCTTCGGCGGCAGGCCGGTGGCCTCCGCCGCTTCGCCTATGTTCACCGCGCGCCCTCCGGTCTCCACCGCGACAGCCGGAGCGCGTTGAGCACCACGCTCAGCGACGACAGCGCCATCGCGGCCCCGGCCGCGGCCGGGTTCAGCAGACCCAGCGCCGCCACCGGCAGCAAGGTGACATTGTAGAGGAACGCCCACACGAGGTTCTGCCGCACCACCCGCGCCGTGGCGGTCGCGATGGAGAGCGCGGCCGGCGCAAGCATCGGCGAGGGGCGCATCAGCGTGACGCCTGCGGCGGCGCGCGCCGCGTCGGCGCCGGTCCCCATCGCGAGGCCGAGGTCGGCGGCGGCGAGCGCCGGCGCGTCGTTCACGCCGTCGCCCACCATCGCCACCTTGCGGCCTTCGGCCTTCAGCGCCGCGACGGCGGCGATCTTGTCCTCCGGCCGGGCCTCGGCGATCACCGCGTCGACGCCGAGCGCCGCGCCCACGCGCTCGGCGGTGGCCCGGTTGTCGCCCGACAGCATGATCACGGAGAGGCCGCGGGCCTTGAGCCGCGCGACCGCCTCCGCCGCGTCCGCCCGGGGCGTGTCTTCGAGCGCCGCGAGGCCCGCGACCGCGCCGTCGACCGAGATCCAGACGGCGCTGCGTCCGGCGTCCTCGTGCGCCGCCGCGGCGACGTCGAGCGCCTCGGGCGCAAGGCCGCCGACGAAGCCGATCCGCCCGATGCGCACGGCCCGGCCCTCGACCGTCGCCTCGACGCCCTCGCCGGGCGTGGCGCGGAAATCCTCAGGCTCCGTCAGCGCCACGCCCTCCGCCGCCTTCACCATCGCCTTGCCGAGCGGGTGCTCCGAGCCCTTCTGCGCCGATGCGGCGAGGGCGAGCAGGGCGTCGCGGTCCATGCCGACCGCCTCCAGCGCGACGAGGCGCGGCGCGCCTTCGGTCAGGGTGCCGGTCTTGTCGAACACCACCGTGTCGATCCCCTGCGCGCGCTCCAGCGTCTCGACGTCGCGGATCAGCACGCCCGACCGCGCGCCGGCGCCGATCCCCGCCACCAGCGCCGTCGGCGTCGCGAGGCCGAGGGCGCAGGGGCAGGCGATCACCAGCACCGACACGGCCGCGATCAGCGCGAAACCCGGATCGCCCGTCGCCACCGTCCAGCCGCCGAAGGTGAGCGCCGCCAGCGCCACCACGACCGGCACGAACACCGCCGAGATGCGGTCCACGAGGCGCTGGATCGGCGCCTTGCCGCTTTGCGCGTCGGCCACCATCCGCGCGATGCGCGCCAGGGTGTCGTCGCGCCCCACATGCTCCGCCCGCAGCCGCACGAGGCCTGCCCCGTTCAACGCGCCGGCCGCCACCGCCTCGCCGACGCCGCGGGCGACGAGGCGCGATTCGCCGGTGATCAGGCTTTCGTCGAACTCGGACGCGCCCTTGACGATCTCGCCGTCGACGGGCGCCCGCTCGCCGGGGCGCAGGATCACGATGTCGCCGACCGCGACCGAGTCGAGCGCGACGTCGCGCTCCTCGCCCCCGCGCAGCACCGTGGCGCGCTCGGGGCGCAGCGCCGAGAGCGCCGCCAGCGCCGCGCCCGCCGATCGCTTCGCCCGCGCCTCCAGCGCCTTGCCGAGCATGATCAGCGTGATGATCACCGCCGACGCCTCGAAGTAGAGCTTTCCGGCCGAAGCGTCGCCGAGCGTCCAGACCAGCCACAGGCTGTAGCCGTAGGCGGCGGAGGTGCCGAGGGCGACGAGCAGATCCATGTTGCCCGACCGGGCGCGGAGCGCCCGCCACGCGCCGGCGTAGAACCGCCGCCCGATCAGGAACTGCACCGGCGTCGCCAGCAGGATCTCCATGGCCGGCGCCATGTGCCAGTGCACGCCCGCCGTCATCAGCGCCATCTGCACGACCATCGGCAGGGTGAGCACGACGGCGAGGATCATCTCGATCCGCTCGGCGCGCGCCGCGACCGCCGCCACCGCGTCGTCGCCCCGCTCCTCCGCCGCCTGGCCGGCCGCCCGCGCGCGGTAGCCCGCCGCCTCGACCGCCGCGATCAGCGCACGCTCGCCGACCGCGCCGTCGGGGAAGCGGACGGTCGCGACGTCGGTCGCCGGGTTGACGCTGGCCGAGAGGACGCCGGGGACGGCCATCAGGCCGCGCTCGACCCGACCGGCGCAGGCGGCGCAGGTCATGCCCTCCACCGCGAGATCCGTCGCGGCGACGCGCACGCCATAGCCCTCGGCGCGGATGCGCCGTGCGGCCTCGGCCAGCGCCTCGGGCGTCTCGACGATGAGGCTCGCCGTCTCGGTCGCCGCGTTGACCGTGGCCGAGGTCACGCCGGGAACGCCCGCCAGCGCCCGCTCGACGCGTCGCGCGCAGGCGGCGCAGGTCATGCCGGTGACCGGCAGGTCGAAACGGTTCTCGGTCTGGTCGAACGCCATGGCGCGGCTCCTCGGGTCGGGAGCGCGTCACATGGGGCTTCCAGTCGCCGGAAGGTCAAGAGCGGCTGTCAGGCCAGCCTGTCGCATGTCGCGCCCGCGCCCGAAGCCTCGGCGGGTGTCCTGTCAGGCGTTGAACCGCGCGCAGGCGGGGCAGTCCGGCCGCCGTTTCGTGGTGACCGTGCGGAAGTCGGCCCAGAGCGCATCGTAGAGCAGCAGCCGCCCGGAAAGGCTCTCGCCCGTCCCGACGATCAGCTTCACCGCCTCGGCCGCCTGCAACGCCCCCATCACGCCCGCCAGCGCCCCGAGCACGCCGGCCTCGGCGCAACTCGGGGCGAGGCCGGCGGCGGGGCGCTCGGGAAACACGCAGGCGAAGCAGGGTCCGCCCCGGCGATAGACCGAAAGCTGCCCTTCCCACTGCCCGATGGCCGCCGCCACCAGCGGCCGGTCGAGCCGAAGGCAGACCGCGTTCAGCAGATAGCGCGTGTCGAAGTTGTCCGACCCGTCGAGCACCACGTCGTAGCCGCCGACCAGCCGCTCGGCGTTCTCCGCCGTCAGCCGCTCCGCATGCGCCTCGACCGAAACATGGGGGTTCAGCGCGGCGATGGCCGCCCGCGCGCTCTCGGTCTTCGGCGCGTCCACCCGGTCGGTCGCGTGGAGCACCTGCCGCTGGAGGTTGGAGAGCGACACGTGGTCGTCGTCGACGACGCCGAGCGTTCCCACCCCCGCCGCCGCCAGATACATCAGCGCCGGCGACCCGAGCCCGCCCGCCCCGATGCAGAGCACGCGCGCCGCCTGCAGCTTGCGCTGGCCCGGCCCGCCGATCTCGCGCAGCACGATGTGGCGGGCGTAGCGCTCCAGCTCCTCGTCGGTGAAGGCCATCGCCCCGCTCCCGTTTGACTTGCGCCCGGCCCTTTGCGACAGACCGCGCGAAGGATGCGACGGAGCATCGCGGAGGGCGTCATGGGCTTCAAGTGCGGCATCGTCGGGCTGCCGAACGTCGGCAAGTCGACGCTCTTCAACGCGCTGACGCGCACCGCCGCCGCGCAGGCCGCCAATTTCCCCTTCTGCACCATCGAGCCGAACGTCGGCGAGGTCTCCGTCCCCGACCCGCGGCTGGAGAAGCTCGCCGCGCTCGCCGCGTCGAAGCAGATCATCCCGACGCGGCTGACCTTCGTCGACATCGCCGGTCTCGTGCGCGGGGCCTCGAAAGGGGAGGGGCTCGGCAACCAGTTCCTCGCCAACATCCGCGAAGTCGACGCCGTGGCCCATGTGCTGCGCTGTTTCGAGAACGACGACGTCACCCATGTCGAGGGGCGGGTCGATCCGCTCGCCGACGCCGACACCATCGAGACCGAGCTGATGCTCGCCGACCTGGACAGCGTCGAGAAGCGCCTCGCCAACCTCTCGCGGAAGCTGCGCGGCGGCGACAAGGAGGCGGCGCAGCAGGACCGGCTGCTCCGCGTGGCGCGGGAGGCGCTGGAGGCGGGGCGCCCCGCGCGGACCGTGGCGGTGGACGCGGAGGACGAAAGGGCGTGGCGCATGCTGACGCTGCTGACCGCCAAGCCCGTCCTTTACGTGTGCAACGTCGAGGAGGCGTCGGCGGCGACCGGCAACGCCTGGTCGGCGAAGGTGGCCGAGCGCGCCGCCGCCGAGGGCGCGGCCAGCGTCGTGATCTCGGCCGCGATCGAGGAGGAGGTCGCCCAGCTCGCCGACGCCGAGCGCGCCGAGTTCCTCGATGCGCTGGGTCTCGAGGAGGCCGGGCTCGACCGCCTGATCCGCGCCGGCTACGGCCTGCTCGACCTGATCACCTACTTCACCGTCGGGCCCAAGGAGGCGCGCGCCTGGACGATCCCGGTCGGCACGAAGGCGCCGCAGGCCGCCGGCGTCATCCACGGCGACTTCGAGAAGGGCTTCATCCGCGCCGAGACCATCGCCTACGCCGATTTCGTGGGCTGCGGCGGCGAGCAGGGCGCGAAGGAGGCCGGCAAGATGCGCCTCGAAGGCAAGGAGTACGTCGTCGCCGACGGCGACGTGCTGCACTTCCGCTTCGCCACCTGAGCGCGCGGACTCCGAGCGTGCGAGGGGCCCGCATGACCCTGCCTCCCCAGCCCCGCGCCGACGGATCGGCCAGGGTGGTCGCCAAACGGGCGGGCGGCCGGACGCGCCTCGCCGACCTCTACGAACGCGGATCGGCGAAGATCCGCCTGCCGCGGGTCGAGGGCGACGCGCTCCACGCGGTGGTGCTGAACACCGCCGGCGGCGTGACCGGGGGGGACCGATTCGCCTACGCCGCCGAGGCGGGCCCCGGCGCCCGGCTCACCCTCGCCACCCAGACCGCGGAACGCGCCTACCGCGCGCAACCGGACGAGACCGGGCGGATCGCCGTGTCGCTCTCGGTGGGCGACGGCGCGCGGCTCGAGTGGCTGGCGCAGGAGACCATCCTGTTCGACCGCTGCGCGCTGCGGCGCACCATCGACGTCGACATGGCCGAGGGCGCGACGCTGCTGCTCGTCGAGCCCGTCGTGCTCGGCCGGCAGGCGATGGGCGAGACGGTGCAGAGCGGGTTCTTCAGCGATTTCCAGAGGATCCGCCGCGGCGGCCGCCTCGTCTACGCCGACGCGACGCGGCTCGCCGGCGCGGTCGCGGCGCAGGCCGCGCGCCCGGCGGCGCTCGGTCCGAACCGCGCGTGGGCCTCCATCGTCTACGTCGCGCCGGACGCGGAGGAGCGGCTTGACGAGGCGCGATCGCTGATCGCAGGCGGCGAGGGCGGCGCATCGGCGTTTGACGGGTTGATTTCGGCGCGTATGGTTTCATCTGATGGTCAGGAATTGCGGCGCAGGCTGCTGCGGTTCCTGGCGGGGTTCAGGGTCGACCCGCCACCTCGGGTCTGGGAGATGTGAATGCAGCTGACGCCGCGCGAGAAGGACAAGCTGCTCGTCGCGATGGCCGCGGAGGTCGCGCGAAAGCGACTCGCCCGCGGCGTCAAGCTCAACCACCCCGAGGCGATCGCCCTGATCACGGAGTTCGTGGTCGAGGGCGCGCGCGACGGACGCCCTGTCGCCGACCTGATGCAGGCCGGAGGCCATGTGCTGACGCGGGATCAGGTCATGGAGGGCGTGGCCGAGATGATTCACGACGTTCAGGTCGAAGCCACTTTCCCCGACGGCACCAAGCTCGTCACCGTGCACGAACCCATCCGCTGAGAAGGAGGCACCATGAAGAAGATACTCGACGCGCTCGCCGACTTCCTCGACAGCCTCCTGCCGCGCCCCGAGCCGCGGCCGATCCCCGTTCGGGTTCGCGACCGGCGCCGGCGCTGACGCCATGACCCCCGGCGAAGTCATCACGCCCGACGGCGATATCGCGCTGAACGCCGACGCCGAAAATCTGACGCTGACCGTCTCCAACACCGGCGACAGGCCTGTGCAGGTCGGCAGCCACTATCACTTCGCCGAGACAAACGCCGCCTTGGCGTTCGACCGCGCCGCGGCGCGCGGCATGCGGCTCGATATCGCCGCCGGCACCGCGGTGCGCTTCGAGCCGGGGCAATCGCGCGACGTCACGCTCGTGCCGCTCGGCGGCGACCGGGTGGTGATCGGCTTCAATCAGGCGGTGATGGGCGCTCTCTGAAGGGCGCCCAAGGCGCTGTGCGGGCGGCGCGGACAGCCGTCGCGCGGCTGTCGCGGAAGCTTCAAGAAATCTGTTTTTCCCTCTTGCTGTGTTTATCGAATCTGCGTATACCCCTGCTCACCGGCGGCGCTGCTGGGTTAGCAGCGTCCGG
>RECW01000147.1 GCA_007693835.1 Paracoccaceae bacterium
GGCGGCGGCGTCTCCGGGGTCGGACGCGGCGGCGTCGGCGGCGCCTCGGCGCCCGCCGGCGTCTCGGGCGCGCGCGACATCGCGGCGTCGAAGTCGAGACCCGACACCAGTTCGACCTGCGCGAACGCCATCGGGCGCGGTTCGGGCCGCGGCAGGAAAGCGGCGCCGAACACGGCCAGCAGCACCGCCGCGCCATGCATCGCCCCCGACACCGCCCACCCGGCGCTCATCCTCGAAAAACTCCCTTCGCGCGCCTCAGGGCCGCGCGCCCTGCCCCGCCGGATCGGTGACGAGGCCGATGTTGCGGAATCCGCCGGCGTTCAGCGCGCCCATCACCTGCGCCACCCGCCCGTAGTCGAGCGCCGCGTCGGCGCGCAGATAGACGCGGTCGCCGGACCGCTCTGCGGCGATGGCGGTCAGCGTCTCCATCAGCGCGTCCCAGGGCACTTCTGTGCGCTGCACGAAGACGCGGCCGTCCGCGTCGAGGTTCACCGTCAGCGGCTCCTCCTGCTCGATCGGCAGGGGCGCGGCGGACGTCCGCGGCAACTGCAGCGGCACGCCGACCGTCAGCAGCGGCGCGGCGACCATGAACACCACCAGCAGCACCATCATCACGTCGACGAAGGGCGTCACGTTGATCTCGGCCACGGGCGTGGCGCGCTTGCGGTTGCGACGTCGCCGGGGCGCGGCCTGGGCCTCTAGGGCGATGCGCTCGGTCGTCACGCCGCGCCCCGCATGATCTGGCGGGACAGGATCACCGAGAACTCGTCGGCGAAGGTCTCCAGCTGGCCGCCGATGCGCTGCGAGTCGGCCAGCAGCTTGTTGTAGAAGATCACCGCCGGGATCGCCGCGAGCAGGCCGATGGCGGTCGTCACCAGCGCCTCGGCGATGCCGGGCGCCACGGTGGAGAGGTTGGTGTTCTGCTGGATCGAGATCGCCTCGAACGCCGTCATGATGCCCCACACCGTCCCGAACAACCCGACGAAAGGCGCGATCGAGCCCACCGTCGCCAGCACGCCGAGCCGCGTCGACAGCCCGTCGCTCTCGCGCGCCAGCGCCACGTCGAGGGCGCGCTCGATCCGGTCGCGCGCGCCGGGGATCAGCCCGCCCGCCTTGTCGAAGCTGCGCCGCCACTCGCCCATGCCGGCCGCGAACACGCGCTCGATGGCCGAGCGCGGCTTGGTCCCGACCCGCTCGTAGAGCGCGTCGAGCGGCTGGCCCGACCAGAAGGCGTCCTCGAACATGGCCGCGTCACGCCGGGCCTTGCGGAACGCGATCCATTTGTCGACGATCACCGCCCACGACCACAGAGAGGCTGCGGCGAGGAACAGCGTCACCGCCTGCACCATCAACGTCGAGCGCGCGAACATCGCGGCAAGCGAAAAGTCGAGCGCCTGCACGGCGCCCAGCGCTTCGGTCTCCATGGCCACTCGCCTCATCGCTTGCGGGGTTATCCCGCCACGCGGTCGCGCGCCGCGATTGCCTGCTCGGTGCGCCTGTTTTGCGCCTTTTTCGTGGCGCGCAGAATCGGGCTTCGCGCGCTTTTCGTCAATCGCGCGAAGGATGTCGAGCCGACGAAAATTCGCGCCGATTGTTCAGCTATCGGCGCGAATGCGGAGATTTTCCGTGTCGTATGGGCAATCGACCGTCACTTCGGCGTCGTAAAGTTCGCGGAACATGCGCACCTTCAGTCTCGTGCCCGGCGCGGCGAGCGCCGGATCGACGTAGCCGATGCCGATCTGCTTGCCGAACGCCACCGACCACCCGCCCGAGGTGAGCCGCCCGACGCGCGCGCCGTCGTGGAACAAGCCCTCGCGGCCCCACGGATCGGCGTCCTCAGGGCCGTCGATCAGCACGGTCACGCACGCCGACCGGACGCCCTTCTCGAGCATCGCCGCCTTGCCGCGGAAATCCTTGGTCTGGTCGACGAATCGGTCGAGGCCCGATTCGAGCGGCGTCGCGTCCCGGCCGAGATCCGCCCCGAAGGCGCGGTAGCTCTTCTCCTGCCTCAGCCAGTTCTGCGCGCGGGCGCCGACCAGCTTCAGGCCGACGCCCTCGCCCGCCTCCATCAGCCGGTCGAAGAGGCGGTTCTGCATCTCGACGGGGTGGTGCAGCTCCCATCCGAGTTCGCCCGTGTAGGCGACCCGGATCGCCATTGTGGGGATCATCTCGAGATCGATCCGACGCATCGAAAGCCACGGAAAACGCCTGTTCGACAGCGCGGCCTCCGGGTCCGCGTCGACCACCAGCGGGCGCAGCAGGTCGCGCGCCTTCGGGCCGGCGACGGCGAAGACGCCCCACTGCGTCGTGACGTCCTGCACCTCGATCCAGCCGAACTCGGCGCGCTTCTCGGCCGCCATCATGGCGAGGAAGTCGCCGTCATAGGCCTGCGCCGCGCCGGCCGAGACCAGATAGAAGTCGTCCTCGGCGAGCCGCACGATGGTGAACTCGGTGCGGACGGTCCCCGCGCCGGTCAGCGCGTAGGTGAGGTTGATTCGACCCGCCTTCGGCAGGCGATTCGTCGTCAGCCAGTCGAGAAAGGCCGCCGCGCCCGGCCCCTTCACCCGGTGCTTGGCGAACGCCGAGGCGTCGATCATCCCGACGCCCTCGCGGACAGCCTTCGCCTCCTCGACCGCGTACGGCCACCAGGCGCCGCGGCGGAAGCTGCGGGCGGCGTGGTCGTCGAAGCCTTCGGGCGCGAAGTAGGTCGGCCGCTCCCACCCGTTCACCTGCCCGAACTGCGCGCCGCGGGCCTTCATGCGGTCGTAGCAGGGCGCGGTCCGCAGCGGGCGCGCGGCCGGCCGCTCCTCGTCGGGGTGGTGGAGGACGAAGACGTGGTCGTAGGCCTCCTCGTTCTTGCGGGCGGCGTATTCGCGGTTGAGCTGCGGGCCGAAGCGGCGCGGGTCGAGCGACCACATGTCGATCTCGGCCTCGCCCTCGGTGATCAGCTGCGCGAGGTAATGGCCCGTGCCGCCCGCCGCGGTGATGCCGAAGCTGAACCCTTCGGCATAGTAGAAGTTGGGGACGCCGGGCGCCGGACCCACGAGCGGGTTGCCGTCGGGCGTGTAGCAGATCGGCCCGTTGAAGTCGTCCTTCAGGCCGCAGACCTCCGACGACGGGATGCGGTGCAGCATCGACTGGTACTCGACTTCGATGCGGTCGAGGTCGAGTTGCAGCAGGTCGGCGCGGAACGTCTCGGGCACGCCGAACTTCGCCCAGACCGGCGCGCCCTTCTCGTAGGGTCCCAGAATCCAGCCGCCGCGCTCCTCGCGGACGTACCACTTGGCGTCGGCGTCGCGGAGCACCGGGTGCTCCGGGTTCTCCTTGCGCCACTCGACCAGCCGCGGGTCGGGTTCCGTGACGATGTACTGGTGCTCGACCGGGATCGCGGGGACGAACTGGCCGAGCATCGCGGCGGTGCGCTGGGCGTGGTTGCCGCTCGCGGTGACGACCACCTCGCAACGGATCTCGAAGGTCTCCTCGGTGGGGACGAGGTTGCCGCCCTTCTCGCCCATCATCCGGCCCTTGACGATCCACGCGTCGCCGCGCCGCTCGAAGCCGTCGACCTGGGCGCGGCGCACGATCTCGACGCCGCGCATCCGCGCGCCCTTGGCCATCGCCTGCGTCACGTCGGCGGGGTTGATGTAGCCGTCGGTGGGGTGGAACAGCGCGCCCACCAGATCGTCCGTGCGGACCAGCGGCCAGCGCGCCCTGATCTCGGCGGGCGTCAGGAACTCGTGCGGAACCCCGATGGTCTCGGCGGTGGCGGCGTAGAGCATGTATTCGTCGAGGCGCTCGCGCGTCTGCGCCATGCGGAGGTTGCCGACCACCGAGAAGCCGGGGTTGAGGCCGGTCTCCGCCTCCAGCGTCTTGTAGAACTTCACGCTGTAGTCGTGGATGTGGCCCGCCGCGTAGCTCATGTTGAACAGCGGCAGGAGGCCGGCCGCGTGCCACGTCGAGCCCGCGGTCAGCTCGTCGCGCTCCAGCAGCACGGTGTCCGTCCACCCCGCCTTGGCGAGGTGATAGGCGATGGAGCACCCCACCGCGCCGCCGCCCACGACAACCGCCCGCACATCCGTCCGCATCTTCGCCTCCCCGGCTCGTTCGGGGCCTTGTGTCAGAGCCGGACGACGCGCGAGGGCGCGCGAGCGACATGCTGCGCGCGCTTTTCGACCGACGGTCAGTCGAGAGGGCTGCGGATCGGCCCGAGGTCAAGGTCGCGCCGGCTGGTGAGGGCGCCGGCCGCCGCGCCGACGGCGCCGCCCACGACGGCGCCCGTCGCCACCGAACCGCCGGTCACGGCGCCCGCCGTGGCGCCGACGCCGGCGCCGATGGCGCCGCCGCTGAGGCCGCGCTCGGTCGGGGTCGCGCCGCAGGCGGCGACCGCGACGGCGAAGCTGAGGGCGAGAGCGGTTCGGATCATGGTCGTCTCCCGTTTCGGTTCGAGAGGCTGAACGCGGCGGCGCCGGGATTGTTCCGGGCTCTTGCCGCGCGCGTCCGGCGCGCCACGTTCCGCAGTGACAAACGCTTGGAGCATGTGGGAGATTTCCGGGACATGGCGCTGGACACGTCTTCGCGAGGGCGCGCGCTGCCGCCGCGCGTGAACCCGCCGACGCGACGGCTGAACGCGCTGGAGACCTTTCTGGTCGCGCGCCGCAACCTGCTGGAGACCATCCCCGAAGCCGCGTTCCACGAAAGGGTGATGACCGGCGGCCGGCTGACGCCATGGACCATGATCATGGATCCGCCGCTGCTCGAACACGTGCTCAAGACGCGCGAGGCGATCTACCCGAAGTCCGACGCCACCCGCCGCGTGCTGAAACCCGCCGAAGGCGAGAGCATGTTCACGGCGCACGGCAGCCACTGGCGCTGGCAGCGCCGCGCCGCCGCCCCCGCCTTCAGCCCTCGCGCCCTCTCGGCCTGCGCGCCCGCGATGACCCGCGCCGCCGAAGCGTGCTCGGCGCGGCTGGCCCGGCGCGGGGGCGCGCCGGCCGACCTGCACCCGGAGATGGTGTCGACCACCTTCGACGTGATCTGCGACGTCGCGCTCTCGGGGCGCGAGACGGTGGACCGCGCGCTGGTCTCGCGCACCATCGACCGCTTCATGGAGAGCGTGGCGCGGGTCGACCCGCTCGACGTGCTCGGCGCGCCGGAATACGTGCCGCGGCCGACGCGCCTGTTCGCACGGCGGCGCACCGAGATGGACGGCATGGTCGATCGCATCATCCGCGCGCGGCGCAAGCGCGGCCCCGCCGACCCGCCGGACCTGCTCGACCTGATGATGACGGCGACAGACCCGCAGACCGGCCGCGCGATGAGCCCCGCGGAGATCCGCAACAACCTCAACGCCTTCATCCTGGCGGGCCACGAGACCACGGCGCTGGCGCTGTCCTGGGCGCTCTGGCTGCTCGCCTTCGATCCGGCGGCGCAGACCCGCGCGCGGGACGAGGCGCAGGCCGCGCTTGGCGACCGCGCGGCGACCGAGGCCGACCTCTCCGCCCTGCCCTTCGCGCGGCGGGTGATCGAGGAGGCGATGCGCCTGTATCCTCCGGCGGCGCTTCTTGCGCGCACGGCGAAGGCGGCGGACGATCTCGGCGGCGAGCCGGTCGCGCCGGGCGACATGGTTCTGATCCCGATCTACGCGCTGCACCGCCACCGCGCGCTGTGGGACGATCCGGACGCCTTCGATCCCGACCGGTTCGCCCCCGAGGCGGCGGTCGGCCGCCATCGCTACGCCTATCTGCCGTTCGGGGCCGGCCCGCGCGTCTGCATCGGCCTCGCCTTCGCGATGATGGAGGCCGTCATCGTGCTGTCGACGCTGCTGGCGCGTTTCCGGTTCGAGCGCGTCGTCGGACGCGACCCGCACCCTCGGATGACGCTCACGCTGCGGCCCGAAGGCGGGGTCGTGCTGCGCGCGACGCGCGTCTGAGCCTCAGCGCCGCAGCACGGCGCACGACCCGCCCGCCGCGCGCAGCGCATCGCACAGGCGCATGGCCGCATCGCGGCTCGGCGTCCCGACGCTGACGGAGTAGACGGCGCTCGACCGGTGCGGATTGCGCGCGATCGTCGGCGTCACGCCGCCCAGCGCGGCGGGATAGCGGCGGCGGAGCCGCTCGAAGCTGCGCCGCGCGCCGTCCTGGGTGAGATTGCCGGCGAGGTGAACGCGCCAGGGCGAGGCGCGGGTGCGCATCACCGGCAGCGCGCGGCAGGCCTCGTCGAACGATCGCGCGGCGTCGAGCGGGGCGGCCGGCGCCTCCCGGCCGCGCAGGCGGAACCAGTCGGCGGGATGGCCGGTGATCGACTGGACATAGTCGCGCGTCTCCGCCGGCAGCCCGGTTTCGCCGCGCAGCCAGCGCTCGACGCGTCCTTCGCCGCTGTTGTAGGCCGCCGCGGCGAGACCGAGGTTGCCGAAGCGCCGTCGCAGATCGGCCAGGTAGGCGGCTGAAGCAGGGATGGCCTGCGTCGGGTCCCAGGGGTCGGCGAGGCCGCGGATGCGCGCCGTCTCCGGCATGAACTGCGCGACGCCCTGAGCGCCCTTCGGGGAGAGGGCCTTCACGTCGAAACGACTCTCTTTCCAGATCAGCCGGGCGAGGTAGTCGGGCGGCAGGCGATGCCGCGCTGACGCGTCCGCGATCAGCGCGCACAGCGTTCCGGCGTCCGCGGCCGCGCGGGCGGGCGCCACCGTCAGGCCGCCCGCGGCGGCGACGCACGCGACGAGCGCGAAAACCATCAGCCGGACCATCGTCGCCCCTCCGCTCCGCCGCGCGGTGATAGGGCGAATCGCCGGTGAAGTTGAAACGAATTCGTCCTTAACCGACCGATACGGAAACCGACCGAGACGGAAACGACCGCCCGGGTCTCCCCGGGCGGCCGCGGCTGTCCCTCGCGATGCGATCGTCAGATCACATCATGTCCATGCCGCCCATGCCGCCCATGTCGGGCGCGCCGGCGGACTTCTTCTCGGGCTTCTCGGCGACCATGGCTTCGGTCGTGATCAGCAGGCCGGCGACCGAGGACGCGTCCTCGAGGGCGGTGCGCACGACCTTGGCCGGGTCGATGATGCCCTTCTTCATCAGGTCGCCGTACTCTTCGTTCTGCGCGTCGAAGCCGAAGTGCTTGTCGGACGACTCGCGGACCTTGCCCGCGACCACAGAGCCGTCGACGCCGGCGTTCTCGGCGATCTGGCGCAGCGGGGCCTCCAGCGCGCGGCGCACGATGGCGATGCCCGCCTTCTGGTCCTCGTTGTCGCCCGTGAAGCCTTCGAGCACCTTGCAGGCGTGCACGAGGGCCACGCCGCCGCCGGGCACCACGCCTTCCTGCACCGCGGCGCGGGTGGCGTTCAGCGCGTCGTCGACGCGGTCCTTGCGCTCCTTCACCTCGATCTCGGTGGCGCCGCCGACGCGGATCACCGCGACGCCGCCCGCGAGCTTGGCCAGACGCTCCTGGAGCTTCTCGCGGTCGTAGTCCGAGGTGGTCTCCTCGATCTGCGCCCTGATCTGGGCGACACGCGCCTCGATCTCGACCTTGTCGCCGAACCCGTCGACAACAGTCGTGTCGTCCTTGGTGATGCGGATCTTCTTGGCGCGGCCGAGCATGTCGAGGCCGACGTTCTCGAGCTTCATGCCGAGGTCTTCGGAGATCACCTGGCCGCCGGTCAGGATCGCGATGTCCTGCAGCATGGCCTTGCGGCGGTCGCCGAAGCCGGGGGCCTTGACGGCGGCGATCTTCAGGCCGCCGCGCAGCTTGTTGACCACCAGCGTCGCCAGCGCCTCGCCCTCGACGTCCTCGGCGACGATCAGGAGCGGCTTCTGCGTCTGGATGACCGCTTCGAGCAGCGGCACCATCGGCTGCAGCGACGACAGCTTCTTCTCGTG
>RECW01000211.1 GCA_007693835.1 Paracoccaceae bacterium
CGCAGCACGTTGCGCGGGCGGTCGTCGCCCTCGGCGCGCGCCATGTAGAAGGTGTCCATCTCGGTGCGCGAGGGGTGCTCGGCCGGGATGTTGAGCGCGTCGAAATTGTGCCACGCGCTCTCGATCTGCGGGCCTTCCTTCACGCCGAAACCCATCTCGGCGAAGATCGCCACGACCTCCTCGGTCACCTGGCTGACGGGGTGGATCACGCCGGCGGCGCGGGGGCGGGGCGGCAGGGTGACGTCGAGCCATTCCGCCGCCAGCCGTTCGGCCAGCGCCGCGTCGCCGAGCGCGGCCTTGCGGGCGGCGAGCGCCGCCGCGATCTCGTCCTTCAGCGCGTTCAGCGCAGGGCCGGCCGTGCGGCGCTCCTCGGGGCTCATCGCGCCGAGGTCGCGCATCTTCAGCGCCACTTCGCCCTTCTTGCCGAGGGCCGCGAGGCGCGCCGCCTCCAGCGCCGTCTCGTCGGCCGCGTCGCCGATCGCCGCAAGGTGCCGCGCGCGCAGGTCGTCGAGCCCGTCCATCGCCTGTCTCCCGTGTGGTCGCGGGGCGGGATACCATGCGGGCGGCGCGATGCAAGCGGCGGCGCGCGCGGCGGTTGTCGCCGCGCCTCCGCGCCGCCTAGTGTCGCTGACCCTCGCCACGGAGCCTCCGACCATGACGCCCCCAGACGCCGCCGCGAAGCTCTCGGTTCTGCCGCCGTTGGCGGCGGCGCTGGTCTGTTTCGCCGCCAACTCCGTGTTGTGCCGCGCGGCGCTGGCGGAGGAGGCGATCGGCCCGGCGTCCTTCACGGCGCTGCGGCTGGTCTCGGGGGCGATCGCGCTGCTGCTGATCGCGGCAGCCGCGGGGCGCGGGCGCGCGATCCGCGAATGCGCGTCCGCCCTGCCGGCGGCGGCGCTGTTCGCCTATGCGGCGGGGTTCTCCTTCGCCTATGTCGCCCTCGACGCGGGCACCGGCGCGCTGATCCTGTTCGGGGCGGTCCAGGCGACGATGTTCGCCGGCGCGCTGATCGGCGGCGAGCGGCCGGGGCCGGCGCGGTGGCTCGGCGGCGCGGCGGCGTTCGGCGGGCTGGCGTGGCTGGCCGCGCCGGGTGCGGGCGCGCCGGAGCCGCTCGCGGCGGGGTTGATGGCGATGGCCGGCGCCGCGTGGGGCGTGTTCTCGCTGCGGGGGCGTCGGGCGGGGGCGCCGCTGCCGACCATGGCGGCGGCTTTCGCGCTCTCGGCGCCGGTCTCCCTGCTGCTGTGGGGCGCGTTCGGCGCGGACGAGACGGTGACCTGGCGCGGGGCGGCCCTCGCCGTCGCATCCGGCGCGGCGGCTTCGGGGGGCGGTTACGCCATCTGGTATGGCGTGCTGCCGCGGATCGAGGCGACCATGGCGGCGGTGGCGCAACTCGCGGTGCCGCTGCTGGCGCTGGCGGGCGGGATTCTGTTCCTCGGCGAAGCCGCGTCGCCCCGGTTCGCGCCGGCCGCGCTGCTCATCCTCGGCGGGGTGGGGGTGGCGACGTTGATCGGCGCGCGTCCATCAGGCGTTCGTAAGCGGCGTTGATGCGCGCCAGCCGGTCCGTGGCGAGCTTCACCGCCTCCTCCGGCAAGCCGCGGGCGACGAGCCGGTCGGGGTGGTTCTCGCGCGCGAGCGCGCGCCAGCGCGCCCGCACCTTGTCGGGCGACGCGCCGGGTTCGAGACCGAGCACGCGCCAGGGGTCCGCGGCTTCGGGGACGTACTGCGCGCGCAGCCTCTCGAAGGGCGCCCCGGATAGGCCGAAGATCGCCGCGCACTCGCGCAGAAAGGCGTCTTCGGCGGGGTGGTAGGCGCCGTCGGCGAGCGCGATGTGGAACAACCCGTCGAGCAGGTTGAACAGGGTGGTCGAGTTCTGCCCGAACATCCGCGCGATCTGGGCGGCGTAGGCGTCGAAGCCCGCGACGTCCTGCCGGGCGTAGTCGAACACCCGCGCGGCGTCGGCCTCCGCCTCGGGCGGGATGATGAAGACTTCGCGGAAGGCGGCGACCTCGTCGCGAGTCACGCGGCCGTCCGCCTTGGCCATCTTCGCGCCGAGGGCGATCACGGCGATGGTGAAGGCGACGCGACGCTCGGGCGGCGTCGCCAGCGCCTCCAGAACCGCGCTGAGACCGTCGCCGCGCGCGAGAGCCGCCGCAGCCTCCGCTATACGGGACCATATCGCCATGGCCGCAGCTTAATCCGCGACCGCGCGCGCGGCTACAGCCGCCTGATCAGCAAGACGAGATCGAGCCACCGGCCGAACTTCCGCCCGACCGCAGGCAGCCGTCCGGCCTCGGTGAAGCCGGCGCGCGCATGCAGCCGCAGCGAGCGCTCGTTGTCGGCGCCGACGCACGCGACCAGCACGGCGAAACTCTCGGCGCGGGCGCGTCTCGCGACGGCCGAAAGCAGGGCCATCCCGGTCCCTGCGCCACGCAGGCGCGGCTCGACGTAGACCGACACCTCGGCCGTGGGCGCGAACCCCTCCTGCGGGCGGAACGGGGCGAGCGCGGCGTATCCCGCGAAAACCCCTTCGCGCTCCCCGACGAGCGTCGGATACCCCGCGGCGGCGCGCGCCTCGAGCAAGGCCGCCATCTCGTCGGGCTCCCGCGCGCTGGTGGCCCAAGTCGATGTCGCCGTGGCGATCTCGTCGTTCACCAGGCGCGCGATCGCCGGCGAGTCGGTCGCGACGGCGTCGCGAATGGTCAGGGTCATCGGTCGCTGCTCCGGCCGGCGGCTGCGCGCGCGAGGAAAAGCGGTATGGCGTCGCGCCGCGTCGGGCGCTATTCCGCCCCGCAAATCAACCCGAATCAATTGGAGTTAGCCGTGTCGCCTGTAATCCGCGCTTTCTGCGTGACCCTTTTCTTTCTGGTGCTCGGGGTCGACGCCGCCCGCGCCGAGGATGCGCCCACGCCGCCGGCCGCCGTGCTCAACCCCGACATCTCGGTCGAAGAACTCACGCTGCGTCTGGTCCCGCTCACCCGCGACGAACTGGCGGCGACGGCCGACGCGTGGCTCGACATCATGCGCGAGCGGACGCAGGCCGTCGTCGACGCCGAACTCGCCGCGCGCGGGGCGGCCGGCGAAACCGCGGCGGCGCTCAGGGCGCAGGCGGACGGACTGGTCGCAGAGCGCGACCGGCTGTTCCGGAACTTCGTCGCCGTCGTGAACGGCTGGGAGCAGAAAGGCGGCGACGCCGACGCCATCGCGGCCCTGCGCGCCTATCGCACGGCCATCGTCGTCGAAGAGACGCGGACCGCGGACGTCGAGACGCTGACCCGTCGCGCCCTGGCGTGGGCGACGTCGCGGGAGGGCGGCGTGCGGCTCGCCATCGACGCGGCGGTGGTCGTCGCCGCGCTGCTGGCGGCGGTGATCGTCGCGCGCCTCGTGCGCCGCGGCGCGCGGCGCACGTTCGGGCGGATCCCCAACCTCTCCAAGCTGTTGCAGGCGTTCCTGGCGATGGCGGTCTACTGGGTGGTGCTGGCTGTCGGCCTGATGGTGGCGCTGTCGGCCATCGGGGTCGACATCTCGCCGGTGTTCGCCCTGTTCGGCGGCGCGGCCTTCATCCTCGCCTTCGCCTTGCAGGACACGCTCGGCAACCTCGCCGCAGGGTTGATGATCATGATCAACCGGCCGTTCGACGAAGGCGACTTCGTCGACATCGGCGGCACCGCGGGCGTCGTGAAGGCGGTCAGCATCGTCGCCACAACGGTCACCACGCCGGACAATCAGGTGATCGTGATCCCCAACGCCAGCGTCTGGGGCTCGATCATCACCAACGTCACCACCTCGCCCACGCGGCGCGTCGACCTGACGTTCGGCATCTCCTACGGCGACAGCATCGAACAGGCGCAGGAAGTGCTGGAGGCGGTGGTCTCGGCGCATCCGCTGGTGCTGCGCGAGCCGGCGCCGGTGATCCGCGTCCACGCCCTCGGCGACAGTTCGGTCGACTTCATCGTGCGGCCGTGGGTCAACGGCGGGGATTACTGGACGGTCTACTGGGACCTGACCCGGCAGGTGAAGGAGGCCTTCGACAAGGCCGGGATCTCGATCCCCTTCCCGCAGCGCGACGTCCACATGCGCGTCGTCGGCGGCCAGCCGGCCGACGGGGTCTCACCGCCGACGGCGACCGTCTCGGCGGGGCCGAAGCCCGTGCCCGCGCACGAACCCGGCGTCGACGACTGACGCGCCGCGCGCCCTTGCCGCGCCCGCTCGGCGCCCGGTATCCCTGAACCGGGTCAGGGAGAGCGCGACATGGGCGAGGCCGCCTGGGATTTCTGGATCGACCGCGGCGGCACCTTCACCGACGTCGTCGCCCGCGACCCCGCGGGCGCGCTCCACACCGCCAAGCTGCTGTCGGAGAGCGACCGCTACGCCGACGCGGCGCTGGAGGGGATACGCCGGTTCCTCGGCCTAGGCCCGGACGAGCCCATTCCGGCCGAGCGGGTGGCGCGGGTCAAGATGGGCACCACCGTCGCCACCAACGCGCTGCTGGAGCGCAAGGGCGACCGCACGGCGCTGGTGATCACGAAAGGTCTCCGCGACCAGCTGCGCCTCGCCTACCAGAACCGGCCGCGGCTGTTCGACCGCGAGATCGTGCTGCCGGAGATGCTCTACGCGCGCGTCATCGAAGCCGACGAGCGCCTGCGCGCGGACGGGACGGTGGAGCGCCCGCTCGACGGCGCGCGGCTCGCCGCGGACCTCGCCGCGGCGAAGGCGGACGGGATCGACGCGGTGGCCATCGTCTTCGTCCACGGCTGGACCCACACGGCGCACGAGGCCGAGGCCGCGCGGCTCGCGCGGGCGGCGGGGTTCTCGCAGGTCTCGGTCAGCCACGAAGTCTCGCCGCTGATGAAGATGGTCAGCCGCGGCGACACCACCGTGGTCGACGCCTACCTCTCGCCGATCCTGCGCCGCTACGTCGACCGGGTGGCGGCGGCCTTCGAGGGCGACGCCGCAGGCAAGCTGATGTTCATGCAGTCCTCGGGCGGGCTGACCGACGCGCGGCTGTTCCAGGGCAAGGACGCGATTCTCTCGGGGCCGGCGGGGGGCGTCGTGGGGGCGGCCCGCGTCTCGGAGATCGCGGGGTTCGGGCGGATCATCGGCTTCGACATGGGCGGCACCTCGACGGACGTCTGCCACTACGCGGGCGCGTTCGAGCGGGTGCTGCACACGGAGGTCGCGGGCGTCCGGATGCGCGCGCCGATGATGCACATCCACACGGTCGCGGCCGGGGGCGGGTCGATCCTGTTCTGGGACGGGGCGCGGATGCGCGTCGGGCCCGAGAGCGCGGGCGCCGCGCCCGGCCCCGCCTGCTACGGCCGGGGCGGGCCGCTCGCCGTGACCGACGCCAACGTGATGACCGGCCGGCTGCGCCCCGAGTTCTTCCCGGCGATCTTCGGGCCGGACGGCGACCGCCCGCTCGACGCGGCGGCGACGCGGGCGCGGTTCGAGACGCTGGCGGAGGCGATCGGCAAGAGCCCGGAGGCGGTGGCGGAGGGGTTCCTGCGCATCGCCGCCGAGCAGATGGCGAACGCGATCAAGACCATCTCGGTGCAGCGCGGCCACGACGTGAGCGACTATTGCCTGACGGTGTTCGGCGGCGCGGGGGCGCAGTTCGCCTGCGCCATCGCCGACACCCTCGGCATGGAGACCTGCCTGATCCATCCCATGGCCTCGCTGCTCTCGGCCTACGGCATGGGGCTCGCCGACATCCGCGCGAGCCGCCAGCAGGCGCTGGAGACGTCTTTCGACGCGGAGGGGATCGCGCGCGCCGCCGAGACGCTGGACGCCCTCGGCGCGGAGGCCGCCGCCGAGGTGGCGGGGCAGGGGATCGAGGCGCCGCGCCTCGTGCGGACGCTGATGCTCAAGGTCGCGGGCACGGACACGGCGCTGCCGGTCGCCGAAGGCGCCGGGGACGCGATGCGCGCCGCCTTCGACGCGGCGCACCGCGCGCGCTTCGGCTTCGAGGCGGCCGACGCCGCGCTGGTGATCGAGGCGGTCTCGGCCGAGGCGGTGGGAGCGGCGGCGGACATCGCCGAGCCCGAGCACGACACGCAGGCGCGCGAGGAGGCAGAGGTCGAGACGGCGCTGACCGCGCCGCTCTACACCGGCGGCGCGTGGCGCGAGGCGCGGTTCGTGCGACGGGAGGCCATGCGGCCGGGCGACCGTCTGACGGGTCCCGCCGCCATCGTCGAGCCGCACACGGCGATCGTCGTGGAGCAGGGGTGGCGCGCGGAGATCACGGCGCGCGACCATGTCGTCCTCCGCCGCGTCGCGGCGCGGCGCGACCGGGCGCTCGCGGCGGCGGGGCCGGCCGACCCGGTGCTGCTCGAAGTGTTCAACAACCTCTTCATGTCCATCGCCGAGCAGATGGGCGCGGTGCTGGAGAACACCGCGGCCTCGATCACCATCAAGGAGCGGCTGGACTTCTCCTGCGCCGTGTTCGACGCGGGCGGCGACCTGATCGCCAACGCGCCGCACATGCCGGTGCACCTCGGGTCGATGAGCGCCTCGGTGAAGGCGGTGATCGCGCAGAACCCCGACATGGTTCCGGGCGACGTCTTCGCGCTGAACGCGCCCTACAACGGCGGCACCCACCTGCCCGACGTCACCGTGGTGACGCCGGTCTGGGACGCGGCGGGGGCGGAGCGGCTGTTCTACGTCGCAGCCCGCGGGCACCACACCGACATCGGCGGGCTGACGCCGGGCTCGATGCCGCCCGACAGCCGGCGCGTCGAGGACGAGGGCGTGCTGATCGACAACTTCCGGCTTGTGGAAGGCGACGGAAAGGGCGGCGGCCGCTTCCGCGAGGCCGAGGCGCGGGCGCTGCTCGCCGATGCGCCGTGGCCCGCGCGCAGCATCGAGGTCAACGTGGCGGATCTGAAGGCGCAGATCGCGGCCTGCGCGATGGGGGCGCGGGAGCTCCACCGGATGGTCGGCCACTTCGGCCTCGACGTGGTGCGCGCCTACATGCGCCACGTGCAGGAGAACGCCGAGGAATGCGTCCGCCGCGCCGTCGAGGCGCTGCGCGACGGGGCGTGGACCTACGAGATGGACCCCTCCGTCGACGGGGAGCCGCGGCGCATCTGCGTGAAGATCACCGTCGACCGCGCGGCGCGGGCGGCGACCATCGACTTCACCGGCACCACGGCGCAGCTCGCCACCAACTACAACGCGCCCGAGCCGGTGACGCGCGCCGCGGTGCTCTACGTGTTCCGCTGCCTCGTCGACGACGCCATCCCGATGAACGAAGGGGTGATGAAGCCGCTGACGGTGATCCTGCCCGAAGGCACGATGCTGAGCCCGCGCTACCCGGCCGCGGTGATCGCCGGAAACGTCGAGACCAGCCAGGCGGTGACGAACGCGCTGTTTCTCGCGCTCGGCGTGATGGCCGCGGCGCAGGGCACGATGAACAACACCACCTGGGGCGACGCGCGGCGGCAGTATTACGAGACCATCTGCGGCGGCTCGGGGGCCGGTCGGCTGAACGACGGGCGCGGCCACGCGGGAACCTCGGCCGTCCACACCCACATGACCAACTCGCGGCTGACCGACCCCGAAGTGCTGGAGTGGCGCTATCCGGTGCTGCTGGAGGAATTCTCGATCCGCCGCGGCTCGGGCGGGGCGGGGCGGTTCCCGGGCGGCGACGGCGCGGTGCGGCGGATACGGTTTCTCGAACCGATGACGGTGGCGATCCTGTCCGGCCACCGCACGACGCCCCCGCCGGGGCTGGAGGGCGGCGGCGCCGGCGCGCTCGGGCGCACGCGCATCCTGCGCGCGGACGGACGC
>RECW01000277.1 GCA_007693835.1 Paracoccaceae bacterium
GCCGACCCCGCCGTCTCCTCCGGCACCTTCGTCACCACCACCTGCGACGTGGTGGGCTTCTTCGCGTTCCTCTCGCTCGCGACCTATTTCCTGCTCTGACCCGCCTTGATTTCCGGGCGCGCCGCCGGTCTGCTGTCCGCGCCCCCAGAGGAGACCCCCATGCGCCCGCTCCCCGACTCCATCGACGCCGCGCAGGCGCTGCTCGCCGAGGCGGGCTATGTCTGCGGGCGCGACCTCGCCACCGTGGTGTTCCTCGCGCTGAAGCTCGGGCGGCCGCTGTTCCTCGAAGGCGAGGCGGGCGTCGGCAAGACCGAGATCGCCAAGGCCCTCGCCACGGCGCTCGGGCGGCGGCTGATCCGGCTGCAGTGCTACGAAGGGTTGGATGCGGCGTCCGCGGTCTACGAGTGGAACTTCCCGGCGCAGATGATCGAGATCCGGCTGGCGGAGGCTGGCGGCGACCGCGACCGCGCGGCGCTGGCCTCGGACCTGTTCTCCGAGCGCTTCCTCACCCGCCGTCCGCTGCTGGAGGCGATGAGCCCGCAGCCCGAAGGCCCGCCGGTGCTGCTGATCGACGAACTCGACCGCACCGACGAGCCGTTCGAGGCGTTCCTGCTGGAGGCGCTGTCGGACTTCCAGGTGACGATCCCGGAACTCGGGACCATCAAGGCGCCGGCGCCGCCCATCGTCATCATCACCTCGAACCGCACGCGCGAGGTGCACGACGCGCTGAAGCGGCGCTGCCTCTACCACTGGGTCGACTATCCGACGATGGCGCGCGAACTCGAGATCCTGCACGCCCGCGCGCCCGAGGCCGCCGAGACCCTGTCGCGCGAGGTGGTCGCCTTCGTGCAGCGGCTGCGGACCGAGGACCTGTTCAAGAAGCCCGGCGTCGCCGAGACCATCGACTGGGCGAAGTGCCTCGTGGCGCTCGACGTGCTGGCGCTCGACCCGCAGACCGTCACCAACACCCTCGGCGCGCTGCTGAAGTATCAGGACGACATCGCGCGGATGCAGGGGTCGGAGGCGAAGCGGCTGATCGACGAGGCGCAGGCGCTGGCGGCGGGGGCGTGAGGGTCAGTGGGGGTGGATCATCGCCTCGACGCGGTGCTCGATCGCGACCAGCACGATGAGCGCGACCACGACGCCGACGCCCCCGATCACCAATCCCCCGGCGGTGACGAGCCAGTCGCGCTCCAGCAGCCCGATGGCGCTGACCACCAGCGCGAAGGCGAGCACGAAGCCCGTGCCGGGGATCGGTATGAACAGCACCACCGCGACCGCGAGCAGGAACGCGCCCACCATCTGCTCGTTGCGCGGGGTGAAGAGTTCGGGTCGGCGCGGGCGCACGACGCGCTCGATCGGGCGGATCAGCGGGCGCAGGCGGATCACCACGGCGCGCACGCTGTCGCGCGGCGCCTCGCGCCGGGCGATGAACGCCGGCAGGCGGACGTGATGCAGGCCGCGGGCCATCTGCAGGGTGATCACGACCAGCGGCAGGGCCATCACCAGCGTCGACCCGGGCGGCGCCGGGATCATGTTCAGCAGCGCGAACAGCAGGATGGCCCAGGCGAAGGACCGGTCGCCGAGCCCCGCGAGCACCGTCTCGATGCTCAGCCGGTCGGGCGTCCGGCGCTTGTTCGCCGCGTGCAGCAGACTGCGAGAGAGCGTGCGCCGACGGGTGGCGGTGATGTCGTCCACGGGCCTACCTGCGTGACCTCTGGTGGGGCAGATCGCCCGAGATTTGGGCGTTTCAAGGGCGTGCGTCCAAAGGCCCCCGAAGGCGAGGGTCGAGACAGCCGGAGGGAGACCGCCGATGCGTGAGCTTGTCGTCCCCGAAGACGGCCGCCTCGCCGAGAACATCGTCCATTTCGCGCGGGCGCTGCGCAAGGCGGGGCTGCCGGTCGGCCCCGGCCGCGTCACCGACGCCATTCGCGCCGTCGAGGCGAGCGGCTTCTCGCGGCGGGAGGACTTCTACTGGACGCTCGCCGCCTGCTTCGTCTCGCGGCCCGAGCACAGGCGCATCTTCCACACCACCTTCGGCCTGTTCTGGCGCGACCCGCAGTTCCTCGAACGCATGATGGGCATGCTGATGCCCCAGATGCGCGCGCCCGAGCAGGACCGCAAGCGCGACGCGGCCGAAGCCCGCGCCATGCAGGCGATGATGGACGAGGCCGAACGGCCGCCCGTGCCCGAACAGCCGGAGGAGGAGCGCGAGGAGATCGAGGTCGACGCCAGCCTCTCGTTCTCGACCGACGAGCGCCTGCGCGCCCGCGACTTCGAGCAGATGACGCTCGACGAGGCGCGGCAGGCCCGCGCGGCGCTGGCGCGCATCGAACTGCCCGTGCAACCCATCGCCTCGCGCCGCACCCGTGTCGATCCCCACGGGAAGCTCGCCGACTGGCGCGGCACGCTGCGCGCGGCGATGCGGGCGGGGGAGCTGCGCGAGGTGAAGCGGCGCGCGCGGCGCACGCGCTGGCCGGCCTTGGTGGCGCTCTGCGACATCTCGGGCTCGATGGCGGCCTACAGCCGGATGCTGCTGCACTTCCTGCACGGCGCGGCCAACGCCAAGGGCGCTGGGTGGAGCCAGGTGCACGCCTTCACCTTCGGCACGCGGCTGACCAACGTGACGCGACACCTCCGCCGCCGCGACCCCGACGAGGCGCTGGCGCTGTGCGGCAAGGAGGCGATGGACTGGGAGGGGGGCACGCGGATCGGGGCGTGCCTGCACGCCTTCAACCGCGACTGGTCGCGCCGGGTGCTGGGGCAGGGGGCGGTGGTGCTGCTGATCACCGACGGCCTCGACCGCGACGACCCCGACATGCTGGCCCGCGAGGCCGAGCGCCTGCACCTCTCGGCGCGCAAGCTGATCTGGCTGAACCCGCTGCTGCGCTGGGACGGCTTCTCGCCCAAGGCCCGCGGCGTGCGCGCCCTGCTGCCCCACGTCGACAGCTTCCGCGCCGCCCACAACGTCGACTCGATCGCCGCGCTGGCCGCGGCCCTCAGCCGCCCCGATGACGCCGGCGAGAAGGCGCGGCTGATGCGGCTGGTGGAGGGGTAGGGTTTGGCGGGGGCTGAGAAGCTTCACCCGCCAACGCCGCCGGTGGTCTCCGCGGTCAGCGAGCGCGACCGGCCGGGCGTGCGGGCGCTCGGCGCGGCGCCGCTCGGCATGGCCGAGGACGCGGAGGGTCGCGCCGTGCTCGAGATGCTGCGCGGCGACGTGTGGGAGACCTTCGAAGTGGTGGACGCCGCCGCCGCGCGGCCGGGCCCGTTCCGACCCGAAATTCTCGTGGCGCTCGATTCGCAGGGGCGCGTTCCGGCGGCCGACGATCCCCGCGCCTTCCCTGTGCGGTCGCCCCCGCCGCCGGAGTTCTGGCGCGCTTCCCGGAGCAGGACGGCGTCGCGAGCCACGGCGAGACGGCGACGGCGACGATACGCGCCGCCCGTCGAAGCGCGGCAGGCGGCGGAGCAGGCCGAGTTCCGGAAGGCGCTCGCGGCGACGCAAGGCCATGTCGGCGCGGCGGCGCGGCTGCCCGGCGTCTCGCGCACCACGCTCTGGGAGAAGATGCGCCGCTACGCGATCCGCGCCGAGGACTGACGCCCCCGCCACCCCCCGAGAGGCCCGCCCCATGCCGACCATCAGCGAGACCGACGTCCTTTCCGCGCTCGCGCGCATCCGCGGCGACGACGGCAGCGCGCCGCTGACCGAACAGGGCGCGATCACCGGGCTCAGGATCGAGGGGGGCAAGGTGACGCTGTTCCTCGTCGCCCGCGGCCTGCAGATGAGCGACTACGAGCAGCTTCGCGATCTGGCCGAGCAGGCGGTCGGCCAGATCCCCGGCGTCGAGAAGGCGCTGGTGGGGATCACCGCGGAGAAGCCGGTCGAGACGCATCCCGCTGAGGTCGGGCTCGACGCGGTGGGCGCGGTGATCGCCGTCGCCTCGGGCAAGGGCGGCGTCGGCAAGTCGACCACGGCCTGCAACCTCGCGCTGGCGCTCTCGGCGACGGGGCTGCGGGTGGGGCTGCTCGACGCCGACATCTACGGGCCTTCGGCGCCGAAGCTGTTCGGCCTGTCGGGGCGGCCGCAGGTGCTGGCCGACAAGGTGCTGGCGCCGATGGAGGCCTATGGCGTGCGGGTGATGTCGATGGGCGTGCTGGTCGACCCGGACCAGCCGCTCGTCTGGCGCGGGCCTATGGCCTCCGGCGCGCTGAAGCAGATGCTGACCACGGTCGCCTGGGGCGAGCTCGACATCCTGCTGGTCGACATGCCGCCCGGCACCGGCGACGTGCAGATCACCATGGCGCAGGACGCGCCGCTGAAGGGCGCGGTGATCGTCTCGACGCCGCAGGACCTCGCGCTGATCGACGCGCGCAAGGCGGTGGGCATGTTCCGCGAAGTGCGCGTGCCGATCTTCGGGGTCATCGAGAACATGGCGCATTTCGTCTGCCCCGATTGCGGCGGGCGCCACGAGATCTTCGGCGCCGGCGGCGCGCGGGCGGAGGCGGAGCGGCTCGGCGCGCCGTTTCTCGGCGAGATCCCGCTCCACATGGCGATCCGCGCGCGGTCCGACGCCGGCGCGCCGATCGTCGCGCTGGAGCCGGACGGCCCGCAGGCGGCGGCCTACAAGGCGGTCGCGGCGGCGCTGCTGCGCGCGCTCGACGCCGGGCGGCCGATTCCATCGCCGAGGCAACCCTCGGTCGCGCCGCCCAGACTGAAGTAGCGCGCCAGTCGAAGCGGCGGATGTGTGCGGCGCAACATTCTCGGAAATCCGAACATGTTGCGCTGCACATGCGACTTTACGGACGCTTTTCGCCCATGGCCGCGACGACTTGCGCATTGTTCCAAATCAACTGCGTAGGTAGCGTGAACGCACTCGCCCGCAGAAGGCGAGCCACGGGAGGAGCCACGTGTCCCTGCGCACGCAGCCGTCCGCGCCCCCGCGCCCCCGCGCGCCCGCGACCGCCGCCGCGACGCGGGCGGCGTGGCGCTGCGCGCCGACCGCGCCCTCGCCTTCCGTCCCGACGCCTGCCTGAACGCCTTCCGCGCCGACTACGGCTGCGACATCTGCGCGACCGCCTGCCCGGTCGCGGCGATCCGGCCCGACGGGTTCGGCGTCGCGCTCTCCGACGCCTGCCTCGAGTGCGGCCAGTGCGCCGCCGCCTGCCCGACCGGAGCGCTGAGCGCGCCGGAGCCCGTCGCCGCCGCGCCGCGGGCGGCCGTGGAATGCGCGCGCGTCCCCGCCGCCGAGCGCACGCCCGGCGCGACCGTGGTCGCCTGCCTCGGCGGGCTCTCGACCGAGCGGCTGCTGGAGAGCTGCGCCGAGGGCGCCGCGCGGCTCGACATCGTCGACCGCGGGCTTTGCGCCGACTGCGCCCTGGGCGGCGGCCGCGCCGAACCCTGGGCCGAGGCGCTGGCGGAGGCGCGGGCGCTTGCGGCCGGGGTCTCGGCTGAGGCGCTGCCGGGGGTCGTGGCCATGCCGGCGCCGAGGCGCCCCGAGCCGCTGCGCTCGGACGGCGTCGATCCGGCGCGGCGCGGCCTGTTCCGGCGTCTCGCGGCGGAACCCGAAGCGCCCTCGCCCTGGCGCCGCCTCGGGGCGGCCGCGACGCCGAAGCGGCGGCGGCGGCTGGATGCGCTGGCGCGGCTCGACGCGGCGCCGGCGGGCGCGGCGCCCGTCGTCGCCGTGCTGGAAGGCTGCGATCTGACCGGTCTCTGCGCGGCGATGTGCCCGACCGGCGCGCTCGCCTTCGGCGTCGGCGAGGACCGGGCGGTGCTCGCCTTCGACGCCGCGCGCTGCATCGCCTGCGGCGACTGCGTGGCGGCCTGCCCGACCAAGGCGATGGCGCTCGACCCGAACGGCCCGCCGCCCGGCGCGGAGCCCGCCGTCCTCGCCGAGCGCGCGACGCGCGCATGCCGCAAATGCGAAACGCTGTTCACTCCCCGCGCCGGCGAGGTGGTCTGCCCCGCCTGCGTGAAGTCCGACGATCTGATGAGCGAGATGTCGTCCCTGTTTCCGTGAGCCGAGCCACCGCAGAAGGAACCGCAGCATGACCGCCACGCTCTCCGCCTCGCGGCGCACCTTCCTGAAACTGACCGGCGCCTCGGGCGCCGCCGCCGGGGCGCTCAGCCTGACGGCGCTGCAGAAGACCGAGGCGCAGGCGCAGGGCGCGGCGCCGGAGACGAAGGTGGTCAAGAACATCTGCCACCAATGCCCGGCGCGCTGCGGCATCGACGTCTATGTGACGAACGGCAAGGTGCACGCGATCCACGGCAACACCGATCACCCGATCGCCAACGGCAAGCTCTGCCCCAAGGGGCCGCTCGGCGTCTACATCCTCTACGATCCGGACCGCTACAAAGGGCCGATGCGGCGCACCAACCCGCGCAAGGGCCGCGACGAGGACCCGGGCTTCGTCCAGATCTCCTGGGACGAGGCGCTCGGGATCGTCGCCGACCGCCTGAAGGGCTTGCGCGAGCGCGGCGAGAGCCACCGCTTCGCCATGCTGTCGGGCCGCGGCTGGGGCGCGACCGACATCGGCATGATGGGCCAGTTCGGCGCGCTCTACGGCACGCCGAACGCGAACATCGGCCACAGTTCGATGTGCTCGGACGGGTCGATGAAGGCGCGGCTCTTCACCGACGGCAACGACAGCTACAACGCCCACGACTACCGCAACTGCAACTACCTGCTGATCTTCGGATGCGGCTTCCTCGACGCCTTCCGCCCCTACAACTGGAACATGCAGATGTGGGGCGTGATGCGGGGCAAGAAAGCGCCGAAGACCCGCGTCACCGCCATCGACGTCCACATGAACGCGACGCTCGCAGCCTCGGACCGGGCGCTGCTCGTGAAGCCGGGCGCCGACGGGGCGCTGGCGCTGGCCATGGCTCACGTGATCCTGACCGAGGGGCTATGGGAGAAGAGCTTCGTCGGCGACTTCGCGGACCGCGTGAACCGCTTCGTCGCCGGCGAGACGGTGGAGGAGGCGGCGATCCCCGAGCCCGCCGTCGACCCCGAGACGGGCGAGACGGTCGTCGCTGCGCCGGAAGGCCCGGGCTTCGTCCCGAAGTGGACCCACGGCCTCGTCGACTGGTGGAACGTCGAGGTGAAGGACCGCACGCCCGAGTGGGCGGCGGCCATCACCGACATTCCCGCCGAGACCATCCGCACGGTGGCGCGCGAGTTCGGCTCGACGCGGCCGGCCATGGCGATCTTCGAGCGCGGCGCCCACGCCCACAGCAACGGCGTGTTCAACGCGATGGCGATCCACGCGCTGAACGGCCTCGTCGGCGCGGTCTTCGCCGAGGGCGGCATGATGTATCAGATGGGGCCGAGCTACGGCGCGCTTCCCGCGGCCGTCGGCGACTACCTCGACGACTACGCCCAGAACGGCCCGTGGCGCCAGCAGCCGCGCATCGACCTCCAGGGCCACCGCGACGGCTATCTGCTCGCGCGCAACATGCAGCAGGAGGTCGGGCCGAACAGCCTGCGCGGCGTCCCCTACAAGCTCGACACGCTGCTGTTCTACCAGAACAACGCGATCTGGACCGCCCCGAACGGGCAGGTCTGGGAGGAGGCGCTGAAGGAGGTGTTCGTGATCGACACCTCGCCGTTCCCGTCCGAGTCGACCCGCTTCGCCGACCTCGTGCTGCCCGACCACACCTATCTCGAGCGTTATCAGGACTGCGGGCCGATGCCGCTGGAGGGCTTCCCCCACGCGCATCTGCGCGTGCCCGCCGTCGACCCGATCTACGACACCAAGTATTTCGGCGA
>RECW01000133.1 GCA_007693835.1 Paracoccaceae bacterium
GCCGGCGGCAGGGCGCGCGCGCCGCATCGGCGGAGGCGTGAGCCGGAGCCGATCCCGGCGGCTCGGCTGGGCGCGACGGAGGGCGGGGGCGTCCGCCCGGGCGGCGCTGGAGGCGACGCCCGCTGGGGGGCGGACGTCGCCGCCCGGCGGGCTTTGGCCTGCCGGGCGGTCCTGGCGGCGCCCGCGGCGCTGGCCGCCGGGCGATGGCCCGGCGGCGGGCGGTCGTCGCGTCGGCCGTCGGGCGCCCCTCCCCTTTCCCGCTGCGCGGCCCTAGGTTCAGGGCGACGCCCTCGGTGGAGCCCGCCCCATGACCAACCCCCTGCTCGACGCCCCCGCCAGCCCGCACGGGCTGCCCGACTGGCCCGCCATCCGCCCCGCCCATTTCCGCGAGGCCTTCGACGCCGCGCTGGCGCAGGCGCGCGCCGAGATCGCGGCGGTGGCGGCGAACCCGGCGCCGGCGACCTTCGTCAACACGATCGAGGCGCTGGAGCGTTCGGGCGCGACGCTGGAGCGGGTGGCGGCGCTGTTCTTCTCGCTGGTCGGCACGGATTCGACGCCCGAGCTGGAGGCGATCCAGACCGAGATGGCGCCGCGGCTGGCGCGGTTCTCCTCCGAGACGCTGCTCGACCAGGGCCTGTTCGCGCGCGTCGAGGCGGTTCCCGAGGACGGGCTGACGGCCGAACAGGCGCGCGTGCTGACGCTGGCGCGGCGGCGCTTCGTGCGGGCGGGGGCGCGGCTCGATGATGCGGGACGCGCGCGCATGGGCGAAATCATGGAGCGGCTGGCGGCGCTCGGGGTGAAGTTCGGGCAGAACCTGCTCGCCGACGAGCGCGGCTGGGCGCTGGCGCTGGACGAGGCCGATCTCGACGGGCTGCCCGATTTCCTGATCGACGCGGCGGCGGGCGCGGCGCGCGAGCGGGGGATGGCGGGCTGGGCGATCACGCTGTCGCGCTCGCTGATCGAACCCTTCCTGACCTTCTCCACCCGGCGCGACCTGCGCGAGACCGCGTTCCGCGCCTGGATCGCCCGCGGCGAGCAGGGCGAGACCGACAACCGCGCGCTGGTCGCCGAGACGCTGCGGCTGCGGCGCGAGCGGGCGAACCTGCTCGGCTTCCGCGACTACGCCGCCTACAAGCTCGACCCCGAGATGGCGAAGACGCCCGAAGCCGCGCGCGACCTGATGCTGCGCGTCTGGGCGCCGGCGAAGGCGCGCGCCGCGGAGGAGGCCGAGCGGCTGCGCGCGCTGATCGCGGAGGAAGGCGGCAACCACCCGCTCGAACCCTGGGACTGGCGGTTCTACGCCGAGAAGGTGCGCCGCGCCGACTACGCGCTCGACGAGGCTGCGCTGAAGCCGCATTTCCCGCTGTCGGGCGTGCTGAATGCAGCCTTCGACGTGGCGGGGCGGCTCTTCGACCTCTCGTTCCGCGAAATCGACGCGGCCCTTCACCACGCGGACGCCCGCGCGTGGGAGGCGACGCGCGGCGGCGTCCATGTCGGCGTGCTGGTCGGCGACTTCTTCAACCGCGCCTCGAAGCGGTCGGGCGCGTGGTGCGGCTCGTGGCGGCGGCAGGAGAAGCTGCGGGGCGACGTGCGGCCGGTGACGCAGATCGTCTGCAACTTCGCCAAGGCGGGCGCCGGCGAGACGCTGCTGACCTTCGACGACGCGCGGACGCTGTTTCACGAATTCGGCCACGCGCTGCACAACCTGCTGTCGGACGTGACCTATCCCTCGATCGCCGGGACGTCGGTGGCGCGGGATTTCGTGGAGCTGCCCTCGCAGCTCTACGAGCACTGGCTGTCGACGCCCGAGACGCTGAAGGCCCATGCGCGCCATGTGAGGACGGGCGCGCCGATGCCCGACGCGCTGATCGGGAAGCTGCGCGCGGCCGAGACCTTCAACCAGGGGTTCGCGACGGTGGAGTATGCGGCCTCGGCGCTGGTGGATCTGGCGCTCCACGCCGCCGAGCCGATGGACGACCCCTTCGCCTTCGAGGCGCAGGTGCTCGCCGAGATCGGGATGCCGGCCGAGATCACGCCCCGCCACCGAACGCCGCATTTCGCGCATGTGTTCTCGGGCGAGGGCTATGCGGCGGGGTATTACAGCTACATGTGGTCGGAGGTGATGGACGCCGACGCCTTCGCGGCCTTCGAGGAGACCGGCGACCCCTTCGACCGCGAGACGGCGCGGCGGCTTGAGGCGGCGATCCTCTCGGCCGGCGGGCGCGAGGAGGCCGACGCCGCCTGGCTCGCCTTCCGCGGCCGCGCGCCCGACCCGCAGGCGATGCTGGTCAAGCGCGGGCTGGCGCCGGGGCGCCGGGCGGCGTGATCGTCTGGCGCGACGAGGGGCTGATGCTCTCGGCGCGCCGGCACGGCGAGAACGACGCGATCATCGGCGCCTTCACCGCGGAGCGCGGACGGATCGCTGCGGTGGTGAAGGGCGGCGCGGGGCGGCGGCTGTCGGCGGTGCTGCAGACCGGCGACCAGATCGACCTCGAATGGCGGGCGCGGCTTGATGCGCACCTCGGCGTCGCGCGGGTGGAGCCGGTGCGGGCGCGGGCAGGCGCCATCATGGGCGACGCCGGGGCGCTGGCGGCGCTCGGGTCGGCGGCGGCGCTGCTTTCGGCGTTCCTGCCCGAGCGCGAGGCGCACCCGGCGCTCTATGCGGCGACGGTCGCGCTCGCCGACGTGCTGGCCTCGGGGAGCGACTGGCGGCGGTCCTACGCCCTGTGGGAGATGGGGCTGCTGGCCGATCTCGGTTTCGGGCTCGATCTGTCGGCCTGCGCGGCGACGGGGGCGACGACCGATCTGGCGTGGGTGTCGCCGAAATCGGGCCGGGCCGTCTCGCGCGCGGCGGGCGCGCCGTGGGCCGACCGGCTGCTGCCGTTGCCGGGTTTCCTGATCGACGGCGGCGACCCTGCGCGCGGCGAGTTCGTCGACGCGATGCGGCTGACCGGATGGTTCATCGAGCGGCGCGCCGCGCCGGCTCTCGGCCTCGAGTCGCCCCCGCAGGCCCGCGCGCGCCTTGCAGCGCGGTTCGGGGCGTGAGCCTCAAGCCTCGGGGTCGAAGACGGCGAGCACCGCCCAGTCCTCGCCGATCAGCGTCAGCCGCCCCTCGACCAGCGCATACCGCGCCGCATCGGTGAGCGCGCCGAAAAACCGCTCCTCGGCGTCGAGCTCCGGGCACGCCCGGCGGGTGGCCAGAAGCGGGCCGATCGCCACGGCCTCACCGGTCTGTTCGAAGCCGCCGCGGAAGGTGTTGCAGGGCCCGGCCCCGCGCGCGCGGTCGCCTTCGATGCGCAACACGGCGGACAGCGGTTCGGACGAGGGCCCGAAGCTCCTCAGCGTCCAGCGCGTCCCGTCGAGCGACGACGCAGCCTCGGGCGCCGCCGTGGGGGCGCCGGGCTCGACGGCGCACCCTGCGACGGCGGCCAGAGCCGCCGCCGCCGCCGCAAGCCTCACGCGGTCTCCAGCAGCCGCCGCGCGATGACCTGCGCCTGGATCTCCGCGGCGCCCTCGAAGATGTTGAGGATGCGGGCGTCGCAGAGCACGCGGCTGATCGGATACTCCATCGCGAAGCCGTTGCCGCCATGGATCTGCAGCGCGTTGTCGGCGCAGGCCCAGGCGACGCGCGCGCCGAGCAGCTTCGCCATGCCGGCCTCGAGGTCGCAGCGCCGCTCGGCGTCCTTCTCGCGCGCCGAGAAGTAGGTGAGCTGACGCGCGATCATGATCTCCACCGCCATGATCGCGAGCTTGCCGTAGACGCGGGGGAACTCGATCAGCTTCTTGCCGAAGGCGGTGCGCTCCTGCGCGTAGCGCATGGCGAGGTCGAGCGCGCACTGCGCGACGCCCACGGCGCGCGCCGCAGTCTGGATGCGGGCCGATTCGAAAGTCTGCATCAGCTGCTTGAAGCCCTGGCCCTCGACGCCGCCGAGCAGCGCCTCGCCGGGCACCCGATGGTCGTCGAGCGCCAGCGTGTATTCCTTCATGCCGCGGTAGCCGAGCACCTCGATCTCGCCGCCGTCGAGCGTGGCGTCGGGGAACGGGTTCGCGCAGTCGCCCCGTGTCTTCGGCGCGAGGAACATCGAGAGGCCGCGGTAGTCGGTGGTGTCGGGCACGGTGCGGGCGAGCACCGTCATCACATCCGTGCGCGCCGCGTGGGTGATCCAGGTCTTGTTCCCGGTGATCACCCAGTCGTCGCCGTCGCGCTTCGCGCGGGTCTTGAGCGCGCCGAGGTCCGAGCCCGTGTTGGGCTCGGTGAACACCGCCGTCGGCAGCGTCTCGCCGGAGGCGAGCTTCGGCAGCCAGTGCGCCTTCTGCTCCTCGGTGCCGCCGCAGAGGATCAGCTCGGCCGCGATCTCGGTGCGGGTGCCGAGGGAGCCGACGCCGATGTAGCCGCGCGACAGTTCCTCGGAGACGACGCACATCGCCGTCTTGCCCATGCCGAGGCCGCCGAACGCCTCGGGGATCGTGAGCCCGAACACGCCGAGTTCCGCCATCTCCTCGATCACCGACATCGGCACCAGTTCGTCCTTCAGGTGCCACTCGTGCGCGAACGGCGTCACCTTGTCGGCCGCGAACCGGCGGAACTGGTCGCGAATCATCTCGTATTCTTCTTCGAGCCCGCAGTCGCCGAAGGTGGCGGCGGCGGACTGCTCGATCATCAGCGCGACGAGTTGCTTGCGGCGGGCGTCGGTCGTCCCCTCGGCGATCAGCGAATCGACCGCCTCGCCGCCGATGGCGACGCCGAGGTCCGAGAGGCGCGCGAACTCGCCCTGGCTCATCGGCAGGCCGCCCTTGAGCTGCGCGAGATACTCGCCGAGCGCGATGGCGAAGATCGCCTCCTCCATGGCGCCGAACTTGCCCTCCGCGCCGAGGCGGCGGGCCCAGTCGACCATCTCGCGCAGCGACTCGCCGTAGGTCGCGGCCCAGGCGAGGACGTGCGCGGCGTGTTGCTCGGCTTCGAGCGCGCTGTTCGAGATGCGGTCGCCGGCGGCGACGCGGGCCTTGAGCGCGGCGCGCGCCTCCCCGATCGCGGCGTCGACCGCCGCGACGGCGGCGTCTGCGCGGGAGAGAAGATCCGTTTCCGCGGCGGCGCGGGGTTCGGCGGCGGCGATGTTCATCGACTCTATCCCTTTGTCGGCGCGCCCCTCGTCGCGGCCCTCCGCACGGAAGGCTGCGCGAAACGGGAACGGCGTGCGTTTGTGCGGCGCAACCTAGCGTCGCAGCCCCGCTCGGTCAACGCGTGCGCAAGTTCCTTAGCGCGTGGCGGCGTCAGTCGGAATTTTGTTGTCCGCCGACGCGGCGCGGAGGCGTGAGGATTGACGCGGGCCGCCGGAAGCCGTTGAACCGCGGACCGCTCACGGAGTTCCCGCGTGCCGCCGATCGACGCCTTCATCGCCGAACACGGCTCGCTCGCGCTCGCCGGCGCGGCGGGCGTTCTGTTCCTCGGCGGCTTCGCCAAGGGTCTCGTGGGCTTCGCGCTGCCGGTCATCGCCGTGAGCGGCCTCGGCCAGTTCCTGCCCGCGCAGGAGGCGGTGGGCCTCCTCATCGTGCCGACGATCGTCTCGAACTTCTGGCAGGCGTCGCGCCTCGGCGTCGGTCCGCTCGTCGCGCTGGCGAAGGATTTCCGGATTCTCGTGCTGACGTTGCTCCCGATGATCCTCCTGTCGGCGCAGCTTCTCGTCACGATGGGCGACCGACCCGTCTTTCTCGCGCTCGGGCTGGTGGTCACCGTTTTCGTGGCGCTGCAGCTGTTTCGGGTCCGCCTGCCGGACCCGCGCCGCGCGCCGCGCGTGACGGAGGCGGGCGTGGGCCTCGCGGCGGGGTTCGTCGGCGGCCTCTCCGGCGTCTGGGGTCCGCCGATCATGATGTATCTCGTCGCGCGGAACATGTCGAAGACCGACCAGATGGCGGCCATCGGCCTGCTGTTTCTTCTCGGCGCGCTCGCGCTGGGCGCCGGACACCTCCATTCGGGCGTCCTCGACGCGCGGACGGCCGCCGTATCCGCGCTCGGCGTCATCCCGACGGCGGCGGGCATGGCGCTCGGGCTTGTGCTGCACGACAGGATGGACGCGGAGGCCTTCAGGCGGGCGACCCTGTTCTTCCTCGCGGCCACGGGACTGAACCTGCTGCGACGCGGCCTGTGGCTCTAGGGCGCCCCCCTCACGCGTGGCCGATACGCATTGATTTCAACGCGACTGTTGTCAAACTGCGACGGCGGGCGGGAAGTGTGCGGCGGCAATCCTCTGCAACATTATGTTCGATTGGAACCCCGACCATTTCGTGGCAAAGAGCCGGTTGCAGCGCGTCCGCCGCTTGCGACGGTCGTGGACGCACAAGAAGAACGACGCCTCGCGCACGTTGGCGTGTCGGCGAATTGGAACGGAGAGAGGGATGAACAACGTTTCCCGCACGATGATCGTGGCGGCCGCCCTGATGGCGGCCGGCTGCGCCAACCTGCCGGGCGGCTCGATCGGCCAGACCTTCACGCAGCAGAGCTTCCTGAGTTCGAGCATCGGCGACGACTCGTTCAACGGCATGCTGGCGCGCGAGTACCAGAAGCTGGCCGTCGCCAACGCGGTGACGCAGGTCAACTGGCTCGACTCGACGGTCTACCGTCAGCGCGCCGAAGCCGCCGCCGCGGGCTCGCCCATGCCGCTGTTCGAACCGGCCTCGTTCGGCGTGAACGGCGAGCTTGAGTCGCTGCGCGCCAGCACGATCGCCACGGTCAACGCCAACGCCGCCGAGCGCCCCGCGGCGTGCGCCGAGATGATGGCGCTCTACGACCAGCTGGTCGAGTGGACCTTCCAGCCCGGCCTCGACGCGTCGGTGGCCCGCGCGGCCTACGACTCGGCGGCCGCGGCCTGCAGCCCGTCGGCGATGACTGGCGACATGGTGGTGTTCTTCGGCTTCGACCGCTCCGACCTGACCGCCGCGGCGATGGCCACCATCGACGAAATCGTGGGCTCGCTGAGCGACGCGGTGTCGGCCATCTCTGTGGTGGGCCACACGGACACCGTCGGCTCGCTGCAGTACAACCAGGGCCTCTCGGAGCGCCGCGCCGCATCGGTCGCGAACCGGATGGTCTCGCTCGGCGTCGACCCCGGCATCATCACCCGGGCCGGCCGGTCGTGGACCGAGCCTGCGGTGGACACCGGCCCGAACGTCCGCGAGGCGCGCAACCGGCGTGTGGAGATCACCGTCTCCGAGTGACGGTCTGACCTGACTGCGTCTGACTGGACCCCGCGCCGATGGCGCGGGGTTTTTCGTCGGGGGCGCGCCCGCGGGTCGCCGATGGCGGGCGTCGGCTTCACTCCCTCGGCCGCCGTAGCGCCCTTTGGCCGCACCGAAGAACACGCGACGGCGGTTCCGCCTGTGACCGGCGTCGCAGAGCGCCAAGGTTGTCTGATTGCGGCATTGTCAAGCGCGCCTGACGTCCGCCGCCCTTGAGCGCGACGGAGGGTATGGCCCCGCCGACGCGCGCTTCAGCACGCAGGCGGCGGGGGGCCCTGACCGGCCACAGTTTGATCGCCGTGGGGTTGCAGGGTTTCGGAACGCAGCCTTTCTGCAAGGCGGGGTTTCGGTGGCGCTGGCGCTATGGGCGGCATCGGTATCTGTCCGTCGGGGTTCGTGGTTTTCTCCGAGGTCACGGGTCGCGGTGCGCCTCATGATGGCGGTCGGTGGCGGATCGTCTCCGAGGTTTTTCGCGGGGTAAGCGGCG
>RECW01000138.1 GCA_007693835.1 Paracoccaceae bacterium
CGGCTGCGCTGTCGATCGTGCTGATGGCCTGCGTGACGCTCGCCTATCTCGCGCTGGCGCGGTGGATGCGGACGTGACGCGCTTCGCGCCGGCGATGCGAAGATGACGCGCTTCGCGCTCTGCGCGGCCTACATGGCCGCGCTCTACGCCTTCATCTTCCTGCCCGTCGGCGTGCTGGCGCTGTTCTCGTTTCAGGACGGGCGCTTTCCGGTCCCGCCTTTCCAGGGCTTCACGCTCCGCTGGCACGCCGAGGTGTTCGCCGACCGGCGCCTGATGGCGGCCCTCGGCCATTCGCTGCTCGTCGCGGTCGGCTCGGCGAGCGTGTCGGTCGCGCTGGGCTTTCTCGGCGCGCGGGCGCTCGCGTCGGGGCGGCTGCCGGGGGCGGGGGCGATCCGGGCGGCGCTGACGGCGCCGCTCGCCGTCAGCTATCTGGTGATCGGCCTCGGGCTGCTCGCGAGCTTCAACCTCGCGGGCCTTGGCCTCTCGCTCTGGGCGGTGGGAGCGGGGCACGTGGTGATCAACGCGCCGCTCTGCCTCGCCATCTGCACGGCGGCGATGGGCGAGCGGCAGGTCGCCGCCGAACGCGCGGCGCGCGACCTCGGCGCGGGCGAGTGGCGGGTGATGGCGCTCGTCACCGCGCCGATGATCGCGCCGGCGCTGGCGGCCGCCTTCCTGCTGTCGGTCACCTTCTCGTGGGACGAGTTCATCATCGCCTTCCTGCTCTCGCGCTTCGACGTGACCTTGCCGGTGGAGATCTGGAGCCTCCTGCGCTCCGGCCTGAACCCGAAGACCAACGCCGTCGGCTCCATCGTCTTCCTCGCCTCGGCCCTCGTGGTTCTCGGCGTCGAGCTTGCGCTGCTGCGCCGGCGATGACGGCGCGGCTGGAGCTTCGCGGCGTCGCGCGGCGCTATGGCGAGACCGTCGCGCTTCACGGCGTCGACCTCTGCGTCGAGGCGGGGGAGTACTGCGTGCTGCTCGGGCCCTCGGGCTGCGGGAAGACGACGCTGCTGAACATCCTCGGCGGCTTCGTCGACCCCACGGCCGGCGCGGTGCTGATCGGCGGGCGCGACATGACCCGCACGCCGCCCGAGAAGCGCCCGACCACGACCGTGTTTCAGGACTACGCGCTGTTTCCCCACATGTCGCTGCGCGACAACGTGGCTTTCGGCCTGCGCATGCGCGGCGTCGGCCGCGGTCCGCGCCATGCGCGCGCCGAGGCGATGCTCGATCTCGTGGGTCTGCCGGGGGCGGGCGCGCGGCGACCCGCGGCGCTCTCGGGCGGGCAGCGCCAGCGCGTGGCGCTCGCCCGGGCGCTCGCCGTCGAGCCCGACGTGCTGCTGCTCGACGAGCCCCTCGGCGCGCTCGACCTCAACCTGCGCCGCGCCATGCAGGCGGAGCTCAAGGCGATCCAGCGCCGCGTCGGCGCGACCTTCGTCCATGTCACCCACGATCAGGAGGAGGCGATGGCCATCGCCGACCGCATCGTGGTGATGAACGCCGGCCGGATCGAGGACGAAGGCCCGCCCGAACGCGTCTACCGCCGGCCCCGCACCCGCTTCGCCGCCGCCTTCCTCGGCGAGACGACCTTCCTCGAGGCCGTGGCGCGCGGCGGCGCTTTCGACACGCCGCTCGGCCCGCTCGCTCTGCCGCACCCCGCGCCCGAGGGCGCGCGCGTGACGCTCTCGCTGCGGCCCGAGCATGTCGGCGTCGGCGACGGCCTGTCGCTGGGTCGCGGCGAAGTGATCGAGACCGTGTTCCAGGGCGTCCACCGCCGCGTGCGCTGCGCCATGGCGGCGGCGCCGGGCGTCGAGCTTCTGGCGTTGCTGCCGGTCGGCGCCGACGCGCAGGTGGGCGATGTGCTAGACCTCACGCTAGACGCTCCCCACGTCGCGGTGCTGACGGAGGACTGAGATGCGCGCGAAGCCCGAGGACTGGTGGCGCGTCACGCCTGTGGGCGACGATGTCTCGCTGATCGACGAGCCGTGGATCAAGCCGTTCTACCGCTGCAACTGCTGGCACGTGCGCGGGCAGGGGGAGGACCTGCTGATCGACAGCGGCATGGGCGTCGTCAGCCTCCGCCGCTGGGTTCCGCTGGTCACCGAACGGCCGCTGACCGCCGTCGCCAGCCACACCCACTTCGACCACATCGGGTGCCACCACGAATTCGAGCGCCGCGCCGTCCACCGCGCCGAGGCCGCGCTCCTCGCCGCGCCCGGCCGCGCCGAGACGCTCGCCGACCCTTACGTCACCGACGACATCTTCGAGCGCATGCCGCCCGAGCCCTACGACTCGGCGCGCTACGAAGTGACCCCGGCGCCCGCGACGCGGCTGCTGGAGGACGGCGACGAGATCGCCGCCGGCGGGCGCGTCTTCGAGGTGATCCACACGCCGGGCCATTCGCCGGGGGGAATCGCGCTTTTCGAGCGGGCGACGGGCGTGCTGTTCTCCGGCGACATCGTCTATGACGGACCGCTGATCGAGGACACCTATCACGCGGACGCCGCAGACTATCGGCGCTCCATGGAGCGTCTGCTCGACTACCCGGTGCGGGTGGTCCACGGCGGCCACTTCGCCAGCTTCTCCGGCGAGCGGCTGCGCGCGATCATCCGGGAGTGGCTGGCGCGCCGGTGAAGCGCTACTCCTCGCCGCCGTCGAGATCGCCGAGGCCGTAGCGGCGCAGCTTCACGTAGAGGCTCTGACGCGACAGGCCGAGCATTTCGGCCGCGGAGGCGCGGTTGTCGCCGGTCAGCTCCAGCGCCGCCTCGATGCAGAGGCGCTCGATCACGTCGGTGGTCTCGCGCACCAGATCGCGCAGCGGCACGCGGCCGACGAGTTCCGTCAGCTGCTCGACCGAGCGCGGCAGCCCGCCTTCGCGCCGGGCGCCGTTGCGATTCTCGACGTTGCGGATCAGGAAGCCGTAAAGCTGGCGCTCGCCCTCCGCCGTGCGGGCTGCGCAGATCTCCACGTCGACGACCGAGCCGAACTCGCCGCGCATGCTGGTGGCGAAGGCGCGCACCGAACCCGACTCGCGCAGGGTCGAGATCAGCACCGTCATGTCGACGCCGGGCCGCCCGAGGAATCGGTCGAGCGACTCGCCCAGCGCCTGCTCCTCGGTGGCGAGTTGCGCGAGGTTGAGGAAGGCGGTGTTGACGTGCCGGATCACCCCCGCGGCGTCGGTGGCGACATAGCCCTCCGGCGCGCTTTCGAGAATCGCCGCCGCGGCGCGCACGTCCTCGGAAGCCCCGGCGCCGGACAGCGCGCCGCCGAGCCGGACGAGCAGGAACGCGCTCGCCTCCTGCCGGAACAGCGCGGCGGAGACCTCGAGTTGCGTCCCGTCGATCAGCCGCACCGAGATCGCCTCCGCCTTGCCGGTGGCGCGGGCGCGCGCGGCGAGGCGCTCGAGATCCGGCGCGTCGTCGGTCGCGAAGCCGTAGGGGAACGTCCGGCCGACGAGGCGCTTGCCGCCGCCGACGACGCGCTCGGCGGCGGGGTTGGCCTCCGCGATGCGCCGGGTCGCGGCGTCGACGATCAGCAGCGCTTCCGAGGCCATCTGGAAGAGCAGGCGATAGCGCATCTCGGCGTCGCGGAGCCGCGCATATTCGCGCTCGGTCGCGTGCTGCGCCTCGACGAGGCGATGCTGGAGCGCGGCGAAGCTGCGCATCTCGCGGCCCAACGCAAGAAACCGGCCCTCTCGGACCGGCACCACCACGTAGCTGACAGGAAGTTCGCCGCCCTTCGGCGTGAGATGGTTGATCTGGCGTGGCGGCGGGATCGCCTCGCCGCCGACCGCCGCCAGCATCTCCTCGACCTTGCGGCGGCTGTCGGTCGCGACCGTCTCGATCCACGGCTTGCCGATCCACGCCGCGACGCCGTCGCGGGCCAGTTCGAGGCCGTTGTGGGCGACATCCACGATCACGCCGGCTGCGTCGAGAGCGAGGGCGACATCCGCCGCGGCCACCAGCGCCGCGCTCGCCGTCTGCGCCGTCAGGTCGCCGATCGCCGTCTCCGGGTCACGGAACGGGCTGATCGGTTCGATGGCGACGGGCCTCTGCATGCCGGCTTGCGCCTCCGACGGCTGGAGGGTTGACGATAAGTTAAGTCTCTTAAGGCGTTTTCGCGGCTCCGGCTTCGTAAGACAAGAGCGCATGGGCGCGGGCGACCGCTTCGCGACCGTCCCCCGCGGTGAAGTCGGCCCCGGCGAGAGCCGCGGCGTCCGGGTTCAGCATCAACGCCGGTCCGCCGACCGCGATCAGCATGCGCGGGTTGAGGCTGGCTGCGCGCACCCGGGCGATGGTTTCTCCGAGGGCGCCGAGGGCGTGCTCGGAGCAGACCGAGACGCCGATGAGATCGAGCTTCTCGGACGCCACGGCGGCGACGAAGGCGTCCGCGTCGGCGCCCGGCGCCTCGGTCACCCGCCACCCCGCCGCGCGGAACGACTGCGCCACGATCACGGCGCCGAGCGCATGGCGCTCGACGGCGGGAGAGCCGATCAGCGCCCGGGGCGCGGACGGCGGAAGGTCTCGGTCGATCTGGGCGCTGAGGCCGCGGACGATCTGGGTCAGCCGGGCCACCGCGAGCGCCACTTCCACGAAGTCGATCGAATCGGCGTGCCAGAACTCGCCGAGCCGCCGCGCCGCCGGCGCGATCAGGTCGTTCAGCAACGCCTCGAGCGGCACGCCGGTGTCGCGCAGCGCCAGCACCTGCGCGCCGGCGGCGGTCGGGTCGCGCGACAGGGCGAGGCGGGCGAGCGTCTCGACGTGAGTCGCGCTCGGCCTGCGGTCGGGCGTGCGCGCCCGGCACGTCAGCAAGAGCCGGGGTATCACCTCGCTCTCCACCAGTTCCGCCACGCGGCCTCCAGCGTTCAGCGCGCCGCCGTCTGCGGCGGAACCGTCCGGGGCGGCGGTCGCCGGCCCGCCGGCGACCGCGGCGTCTCCGGTTCGCCAGGCGTCCGCCGGCGCCGCGCCGGATCTGCGGTGATCGGCCGCCGGATCGAAGGCGTGAAATCCATCCATTCGGGCGCTCCCCCTTGATGCCCTGTCCTGTCGTCGCGGCCGGCTTGTCGCCGATCCGCCGGTTCGTTTCGCCACCATGCGCGTCGCGCCGACATCGCGCCGGACGACGCGTTGGAGAGGAACCTCCGGCTCGCCGAGTCGCGGAAGCCCCTGTCCGACAGGCGGCGTCACGGTGCGCGCGAGGGTCGCCGGCTGTCAATTCCGATTTACAGTCGAGAACCGCCGCGCGGCTGGGAGTAGAGCCCGGCAGGGCGTGGGGGGCTTTGACTTCGGACAACAAAACAAGGCGAAACCGCGCCTATCGCGGGTGCAAAACTCCGTTATTGCGCCGAAAATGGCGACGAAATGGCGCACAGCGGCCTCACGCCGCATTTCCGCCATGAGAGTCGCGGCCCGCCGATCGGATCGCGGCGCGGGCGGCGTTCTGGAGTCTTACGCCGCAGACGTCATGTTTAGTTGACACTCGGCGACTCTCGGCCTTAGCATCCGATCAACGAACAAGCAGGAGGAAGCGATGCGGCCCGACCCGGCTCGACCCCCCCTCTACACGCCGGAGGAACGCGCGCGCAGGGACGCCACCATCTGGACGCTGGTGCAGGGCCTGCTCGCCCCGTTCCAGTTTCTCGTCTTTCTGGTCAGCCTGTTCCTGGTGCTGCGCTACCTGATGACCGGCGCCGGCTACGAAGCCGCGACGATCTCCGTCGTGATCAAGACGCTCGTGCTCTACACGATCATGGTGACCGGCTCGATCTGGGAGAAGGTCGTCTTCGGCAAGTGGCTGTTCGCCCCCGCGTTCTTCTGGGAGGACGTGGTCAGCATGGGCGTGATCGCGCTCCACACGCTCTATCTCTTCGCCGTTCTGTTCGGCATCGGGTCGAGCACGTGGCAGATGGGCGTCGCGCTGCTCGCCTACGCGATCTACGTCGTGAACGCCGCGCAGTTCGTCTGGAAGCTGCGCATGGCGCGGCTCCAGAGCGAAGCCGAGTCGCGCTCGGGCGCCATGACGGGGGCGCCGGCATGAACATGGTCCCTTCCGCCGTGACGCCGGGCTGCGGCGAGCGTCCGGTCCTGCGCGAGCGCGGTCAGCGCGAGGTGTTCTGCGGGCTGACCGGCATCGTCTGGCTCCACCGCAAGATTCAGGACGCCTTCTTCCTCGTCGTGGGCTCGCGCACCTGCGCGCATCTCATCCAGTCGGCCGCCGGCGTGATGATCTTCGCCGAGCCGCGTTTCGCGACCGCGATCATCGACGACCACGACCTCGCGGGCCTCGCCGACGCCAACGAGGAGCTCGACAAGGTGGTGGGCCAGCTCCTCGCCCGCCGCCCCGAGATCAAGCTGCTGTTCCTCGTCGGCTCCTGCCCGTCGGAAGTCATCAAGCTCGACCTCTCGCGCGCCGCCGAGCGGCTGAGCCAGGCGCATCAGGGCCGGACGCGCGTGCTGAACTACTCCGGTTCGGGTATCGAGACGACCTTCACGCAAGGCGAGGACGCCTGCCTCGCCGCCCTTGTCCCGACGCTGCCCGAGACGCAGGCGCGGGAGCTCATGGTGGTCGGCGCGCTGGCCGACGTGGTCGAGGACCAGTTCGCGCGGCTCTTCGCCGAGCTTGGCGTCGGGCCGGTGCGCTTCCTGCCCGCCCGCAAGGCCGGCGACATGCCGCCCGTCGGGCCGAACACCCTGTATCTGCTCGCGCAGCCCTTCCTCACCGAGACGGCGCGGCTGCTGGAGAACCGCGGCGCGACGCGGCTCTCGGCGCCGTTCCCGCTCGGGGCGGAAGGCACGACCGCGTGGCTCAAGGCCGCCGCCGACGCGTGGGGCGTCGACCCGGCGCGTTTCGAGGCGGTGACCGCGCCGGGGCAGGCGCGGGCCGCCGCGGCCGTCGCCCGCCACCGCGAGAAGCTCGAGGGCAAGCGCATCTTCTTCTTCCCCGACAGCCAGCTCGAGATCCCGATCGCGCGGTTCCTCGCGCGGGAGGCGGGGATGGTCCCGACCGAAGTCGGCACGCCCTACCTCCACCGCGACCACCTCGCCGCCGACATCGCCCTGCTGCCCGAGGACGTCCGCCTCTCCGAAGGGCAGGACGTGGAGCGCCAGCTCGACCGCTGCCGCGCCGAACGGCCCGACATCACGGTCTGCGGTCTCGGCCTCGCCAATCCGCTCGAGGCCGAAGGCATGACGACGAAGTGGGCGATCGAGCTCGTCTTCACCCCGATCCAGGGCTTCGAACAGGCCGGCGATCTCGCCGAACTGTTCGCCCGGCCCCTGAACCGGCGCACGAGGCTTGGCCTATGAAGCTGACGGTCTGGACCTACGAGGGCCCGCCCCACGTCGGCGCGATGCGCGTCGCGACGGGCATGAAGGACGTGCATTACGTGCTGCACGCGCCGCAGGGCGACACCTACGCCGACCTGCTGTTCACCATGATCGAGCGGCGCGACCACCGCCCGCCGGTGACCTACACGACGTTTCAGGCGCGCGACCTCGGCTCCGACACGGCGGATCTGTTCAAGACCGCCTGCGCCGACGCCGTCGCCCGCTACAACCCGAAGGCGCTGCTGGTCGGCGCCTCCTGCACCGCCGAACTCATTCAGGACGACCCCGGCGGCCTCGCCGAAGGCATGGACCTGACTGTTCCGGTCGTGCCGCTGGAGCTGCCCTCCTACCAGAAGAAGGAGCACTGGGGCGCGGCGGAGACCTTCTA
>RECW01000233.1 GCA_007693835.1 Paracoccaceae bacterium
CCGAACGGGTCGCGCCACGGCCCCCGCACCAGCCAGTCGAGCAGGAACTCCGCCACATAGACCAGCATCAGCGAGACGAGGATCTCGCTGGCCCCGAAGCGCACTTTCAGCCCCGCCGGGATCAGCGCGTAGAGCGCGCCGGCGCTCGCCCCCGCCGCCATCATCAAGGGCAGCGTCCACCAGCCGCCCGCGCCGTGGGTCGCGACCGCGACGCCGCCGCCCGCGATGGCGCCGAGCAGGAACTGGCCCTCCGCGCCGATGTTCCAGTTGTTCGAGCGGTAGCAGAGCGAGAGGCCGACCGCGATCAGCACCAGCGGCGTGGCCTTCACCGCCACCTCCTGAAGACCCCACGAGTCCGACAGCGGCTGAAGGAAGTAGACCGACAGCGCCCGCCACGGGTCGAGCCCGAGCGCCGCGAAGCCGACGGCCGCCGAGGCGACCGTCAGCGCGACGGCGAGCAGCGGCGCGGCCAGCGTCGCCGCGGCGGAGGTCTCGGCCCGGCGTTCGAGGACGAGGCGCATCAGGCGGCGGCCTGCGTCGGCGCGTCGGCCGGAAAGCCCGCGCCGCCCATCAGCAGCCCCACCGCCTCTCGGGTCAGCCCTGCGGTGGGCTGGGGGGCGGACAGGCGGCCGTGGAAGATCACCGAGAGCCGGTCCGAGATCTCCATCAGTTCGTCGAGGTCCTGGCTGACGACCAGCACCGCCGCGCCGCTCCGCGCGAGGTCGACCAGCGCCTGCCGGATCAGTTGCGCGGCCCCGGCGTCGACGCCCCATGTCGGCTGCGACACGACGAGAAGGCCCGGCTTGCGCAGCATCTCGCGGCCGACGACGAACTTCTGCAGATTGCCGCCCGACAGCGCGCGGGCCTCGGGGTCGCGCGCGCCCTTGCGCACGTCGAAGGCCCGCGTCACCGCGTCGACCCAGCCGAGAGCGCGGCCGCGCAGCAGGAAGCCCCGGTTCACGAAGCCGTTGGCCGCATGGCCGGCCGCCAGCGCGTTCTCCGAGAGCTTCATGCGCGGCGCGGCGGCGTGGCCGAGGCGCTCCTCCGGCACGAAGGCCGCGCCCTTGCGGCGGCGCGCGGTGATGTCGTCCCAGCCGATGGGCGCGCCGTCGAGCAGCAGCGCTTCGGCGCGGTCGGCCAGGCGCTCGCCCGAGAGCGCGGCGAACAGCGCGTCCTGCCCGTTGCCGGCGACGCCCGCCACGCCGAACACTTCGCCGGCCCGCACGTCGAACGACACGCCCTTGAGGCCGACGCCGTGCGCGTCCTCGGGCGGCGCCGAGAGCCCGTCGACCACCAGCCGCGCCCGCCCCGCCGCAGCGCCCGTCGCGTCGCGCAGCGCCGCCACGTCCGCCCCGACCATCATCCGCGCGAGGCTCGCGGCGGTCTCCGCCTTCGGATCCGTGCGGCCGACGACCCGGCCCTGCCGCATGATCGTGGCGCGGTCGCAGAGGCGGCGCACCTCCTCCAGCTTGTGGGAGATGTAGAGCACCGCGCGCCCCTCGGCGCGGAGCTTGCCGAGCGTCTCGAACAGGCCCTCGCACTCCTGCGGCGTCAGCACCGACGTCGGCTCGTCGAGGATCAGCAGCGCCGGATCCTGCATCAGGCAGCGCACGATCTCGACGCGCTGGCGCTCGCCGACCGAGAGCCGCCAGACGGGCCGCGACGGCTCCAGCGGCAGGCCGTAGGCGCGGGAGACGGCGACCAGCTTGTCGGCGACCACGCGCAGCGGGCTCGAGCGGTCGAGCGCGAGGGCGACGTTCTCGGCGACGCTCATGTTGTCGAACAGCGAGAAGTGCTGGAACACCATGCCGACGCCGAGCGCCCGCGCCGCCCGCGGGTCGGGGATCGTGACCGGCGCGCCCCGCCACAGGATGCGCCCGGCGTCCGGCGCGATCAGCCCGTAGAGCGCCTTGACCAGCGTCGACTTGCCCGCGCCGTTCTCGCCCAGCAGGGCGTGGATCTCGCCGGCGCGGACGTCGAGATCGACCGAATCGTTCGCGACCAGCGCGCCGTAGCGCTTGACGATCCCCTCGGCGGCGATCAGCGGCGCGGGTTCGGTCATCGCGGGCAATCCACCGTGCAGTGCGGCGCGCCGGCGCGCGCCCCGAAGGAGCAGTGGGTAGACCACCCGCGTCGCCTCTGGAAAGCGGTTTTCGCAAACCTTGCGCGAACGGCGCCGACTCAGCGCGCAACCCGGTCAGCCGCGCCGCGCTTCTGCGCATTTCGCGCTCACGGCGTCGACTCCTTCGTCGATCAGAGTCGGCGCAGGATGACGGCGACGGCGCGGTCGCCGGCGTGCGGGGCTTCGGAGGCCGGGCCGTAGATCGGCGTCTCCACGAGGTCGGGCGGCGTGGTCGCGCCGCTTTCGGCCAGCGCCGCGAAGGCGGCCTCGAAGCCGTCGGCGCGGTAGTGGCGCGCGTTCACCCCGATCACCAGCAGCGCCCCCGGCGCCGCCACCCGCGCGAGTTCGCCGAGCGGCGAGGGCCCGAGATGGCCGAGGGTGAAGGTCCCGGCGCTGACGATCCCGCCCCACGCCCCGTCGGGAAACGGCAGCGGCTTCAGCAGGTCGGCCTCGATCAGGTCGCGATAACCGCCCCGCGCCCGGGCGACGGCGAGCATCTCGGGGCTGAGATCGAGCCCGTCGACGGTCTCGACGCCATGCTGGCGCAGCGCCCGCCCCACGAGGCCGGTGCCGGCGCCCACGTCGAGCACCGGGGCCGCGCGGTCGGCGCGCCCCGCATAGAGCGCCGCGACCTGCGCCGGGTAGACGTAGTCGTAGGCCGCCGCGAAGGCGTCGTCGTAGGTGGCGGCCCAGTCGGCGTAGAGCCGCCGCGCGGCCTCGGCGCCCTCGAGCCCGTAGGCCGCATCGATGGAAAGGGCTGGCTTGTCTGTCATGGCGGCAGGGTAACCTGTCGCCGCCCGCGGCGCCACGTCTGTTCGGGCGCTACGCCTGTTCCGGCGTGAGGCGCGCCGCGCCGATGTAGAGCGCGGCGGTGATGGGGTGCGTGCCGAAGGTGAAGTCGCCGCGGCGGTTCAGGCCGGTCGGCCCCAGACCGCGGAACGGCGTCACGGCGAAGCCGAGGTCAGCCAGCGCCGCGCGCAGCTCGGCGGGGCGGATGAACAGCGCCGGGTCGTGCGTGCCGCGGGGCAGCATACCCAGCACGCGCTCCGCGGCGGTCACCACCATCAGCGTCGCCAGCGGGTTGCGGTTGATGGTGTCGAACAGGAACCAGCCGCCGGGCTTCAGCACGCGCCGCACCTCGGCGAGCACCTGCTTCAGGTCCGCCACATGCTCCAGCACGTCGACGCAGACCACGGCGTCGAAGGCCGCGTCGGCGTAGGGCAAATCTTCGCCCGCGCCCACGTCGTAGCGGATGTCGAGCCCCTCCGCCTCGGCGTGCGCGCGCGCCGCCGCCACCGCCCGCGCCGCAGGATCGACGCCGGTGACGACCGCCCCGCGCCGCGCCATCGCCTCGGCCATGAACCCGCCCGCGCAGCCGAGGTCGAGGACGGCCTTGCCTCCCCAGTCGGCCATGTGGCGGTCGAAGAACCGCAGCCGGGCGGGGACCATGTTGGCGAGCACCCGCAGCCAGCGCGTCTCGCCGCGCCACCACTGGTCGGCGACGTCGTCATAGAGGGCGAGATCGTTCACGGCGCGGTCTCCTGTCTGCTCGGGGCGCAACCTAGCGCCTGCGGCGCGCGCGTCATGTCCGCCGCATGAGCAGAACGCGCGTTCCGCCGTAGCTCCGGTCGTCGGCGAGGTCGAAGCCCGGGGGCGTCTCGGCCGGCTCGTCGGCCGAGACTTCAAGCGCCGCAAGCGCGCCCTCGGCCAACCACCCGCCGTCGAGCGCGGCGGCGAGCGCCTTCGGCCCGAGACCCGAGCCGTAGGGCGGGTCGAGGAAGACGAGATCGTAGGGCCGGCCGTGGCAGGGCCCGAGGCGCGTGGCGTCACGACGATAAATCTTCGTCTCCCCGATCACCCCGAGCGCCTCGACGTTGCGCCGGATCAGCGCGCGGCTCGGCCCGTGGTCGTCGACGAACAGGCAGTGCACCGCGCCGCGCGACAGCGCCTCCAGCCCCAGCGCGCCGGAGCCCGCGAACAGGTCGAGCACCCGCATCCCCTCGGGGACGGGCGGATCGGCGTAGCCGCCGTGGGCGAGCGCGTTGAACAGCGCCTCGCGCACCCGGTCCGCCGTCGGGCGCAGATGCGCCGCGCCGCCCCCCTGCGCGCCCGGCGCCGACAGCGTGCGGCCGCGGAACCGTCCGCCGATGATCCTCACGCCGACGCTCTCACGGTGACGTTCTCATGGGGCGATCCGCTTCTCGAAGAACACGCGGTCGTAGCCGTCCTGCACGCCGCGGCCCGTCTCCGCGAAGCCGAGGCGCGGGTAAAGCGCGAGGTTCTCGGTCATCTTCGCGTTGGTGTGGAGGCGCACGCAGGGCAAGGCGCGCGCCCGCGCCCGCGCCTCGGCGAAGGCGACCAGCGCGCGGCCGAACCCCCGTCCCCGCGCCGCGGGGTCGACGGCGACGTTGTCGAGCAGCAGCGCGTCGGGCGCTGCGATCAACACCGCGAAGCCGAAGAGCCGCCCGTCCTCCGTCACCACGAACGCCTCGCCCGCCGCGATCCGTGCGGCGTAGTCGTCGTCCATCGGCGCCGGGCGCCGGCCCATGCGCGCCACGTATGGCGTGTAGGCGGCCTCGGCGAGGGACTCGATGGCCTCGCGGTCCGCAGGCGTCGCCGGGCGGATGACGGCCCCGCTCACAGCACGGCGTCGAGCGCGGCGATCAGGCGCTCGATCTCCTCCGGCGCGGTGTAGTGCAGGAACGAGACGCGCAGCACGCCGTGGCCGGGGTCCACGCCCATCGCCGACAGCACCCGCGGCGCGTAGAAGTCGCCCCCGCCCGCCATGATGCGGTGGGCGGCGAGATCGGCCGCCGCCGCCTCGCCGGGGCGCGCGCAGGCGAGCGCCACCGTCGGCGCGCGGCGCCCGGCGTCGAGCGGCCCGAGCACGCGGGCGCGGCGCTCGCCGCGCAGCCAGTCCAGCAGCGGGGCCAGCAACGCGGCCTCTCGGGCGCGGATCATGTCGTGGACGGCGCGGGCGCGTTCGGCCGGCGGCGCGCCATCGCCGAAATGGCGGGCGTGGAGCGCGTCCACGTAGTCCGCGACGCCGGCGAGCGCCGCCACCTGCGCATGGTCGGGACCGGCGGGCGTCAGCTTCTTCGCGACGTCGCCCGCGTTGAACCAGTGCCCCTGGCCCTCGAGCCGGTCGGCCGCTTCCCGCCGCACCGCCATCACCCCCTGATGCGGTCCGAAGGTCTTGTAGGCGGAGAAGAAATAGACGTCGGCGCCCAGAGCGGCGACGTCCGGCAGGCCGTGCGGCGCGTAGGAGACGCCGTCGACCACGCTGACCGCCCCCGCCTCGCGGACCATCGCGGCGATCGCCGCCACCGGGTTGACCTCGGCGACGATGTTGGACGCGTGGGGAAAGGCGACGAGACGGGTGCGGGGGCCGAGCAGGTCAGGCAGCGCCGCGGGGTCGAGGCGGCCGGTCTCGGGGTCGACGCGCCACTCGCGCACCACGATCCCGGTCTCGGCGAGCTTGCGCCAGGCGCCGGAGTTCGCCTCGTGGTCCTGGTCCGTCACCACGATCTCGTCGCCCTCGCGCCAGCCCGCGCGGAAGGCGCGGGCCAGAACGTAGGCGTTCTGCGTCGTGGACGGCCCGACGTGCAGCCAGTCGCCGGGGACGTTGAGCAGCGCGGCGAGGCGTGCGCGCGCGTCGTCCATCGCGCGGCCGGCGGCTTCCGACGCGGGATAGGGCGCGTAGGGCTGCACCTTGGTGCGGGCGTAGAACGCGGTCAGCCGGTCGATCGTCTGGCGGCAGGGATAGGAGCCGCCGGCGTTCTCGAAGAACGCCCAGCCGTCGAGCGACGGTTCGGCGAAGGCGGGGAACTGGCCCCGGACGAAGGCGAGGTCGAAGGGCGTCACGGGCGGACTCCGGCGCAGGGCGTCCCGCTCTAGCGGATGCGGCCCGGCGCGGGAAGCCGGGGCCGGGCGCGCCGGTCAAGGCTCGGCGCGCAGATCGACGGTCGCCGGCTGGAAGGGCGAGGGACGCGCCGGCGGCGGCGGCGCGCCGTCGCGCCGGTCGGCCGGCGCGAGGCGCGGCGGGTCGGTCGTCAGGTCCAGCGTCGCGGCGAGCAGGCTGCGGCCGCTCGCGGCCTCGACGGCGTCGAGGCGGATCGCGGCGCGGGGCTCCAGCGCCGGCGCCCACGAGGCCGGCGCGGCGGCCGCCTGCCAGCGCACGCCGCAGAGGCGCCCGCCGGTCAGCGGGCAGCGCGCGAGCGGGGCTCTGCGTCCCTCGACCAGCAGCGCCGCCGCGGCGGCCGCGGCGCCTTCGAGCAGGATCTGCGCGCGGGCGGCGCCGGGTGCGGTCTCGGCCGCGCGCGTCGCGGTCAGGCGCAGCCCGTCGCCGTCGACCACGCCGATCTGCGGATGACGGGCCGCCCATCCGGCGCGCAGCGCGTCCGACGGCGTCGGCGCGCCCGCCGCCGCGAGGTCGGCGAGGGCCCCGGCGGCGTCCGCCCACATCGGGTTCGGCAGGTCGAACAGGTCGCGCGGCGCGGCGAGCGTCGCCGGCGCGACCGCGGCTTCGCCGTCCGCGCCGGCGCGCGCCGCCAGCGCCGCGAGAACCAGCGCCAGCGACCGCCACCCTGCGGCGTCCTCCGGCGGCGCAAGCTCCCGGAACCGGAGCGTCGCGCCGCCGTCCGTATCGTGCGTCAGCCGAAGTTCGGACCCCTCGAGCGCCGCCGCCAATCCGCGCAGCCGCAACCCGAGGGGATCGGGCGCATCGCCGCCCGCCGCGGCCAGGGCGCAGGCCAGCTCCGCCGCGGCGGCCGCGCCGCGGCCGTCGAGCCGCGCCACGCGCGTCGGCGCCGCGCAGGCGAGCGCGCGCCCGAGGCCGGGCCGCGACAGCCATTCGGCGACCAGCCGCGCCACTGCGTCCGGACGCGCGCCGAGCGTCCGTGCGCCGCCCGCCGCGTCGCCGAGCGCGACCTCGATCGCACGCATCCGCCCGCCCGCCGCGCGGATGGCCTCCGCGAGGGCGCAGCCGTCGATGTCGCCCAGTCCAAGACCGGCGACAGGATCGATCGACAGGGCGGGGTCCCGCCCCCCGGTCGAGAGCGTCGCGCGCCGAAGGCGCGGATCGGCCGGCGTCCACCGGGCCTCCAGCATCGGCGGATCGTCGAGCGCTCCGGCGGTCTCGTCGACCGCGAGCAGGAGTTCGAGGAACGCGTCGCCGTCCGGCGCGCGCGGCAGCGACGCGGTCAGCGCGCCGGCCGCATCCGTGAAGACGACGAGGGCGTCCCAGGGCGTCCCGCCGCGACAGCCGATCGCCCCGCCGGCGGCGAGGCGCCGGGACGGCGCGGCGATCCGCCCGCCGACGAGAGGACCCGCCGCGCGCCAGGCGCCGTTCGCCCGCGCCATCGGCAGCGCCGCCGCGCCGGCCGCCTGCGTCTCGGGGTCGACGAGGATCGCGACCGCCCCCCGCCCGACCCCGAGCCGCGTCGCGACGCCGTCGCAGAAACGCGCCGCGCGCGCCGCGCGCTCGGCCGGCGTCCACACGTCCGCCGGCGCGCCCGAGGCAACCGCGGCGCGCGTCAGGGGGCGCCCGTCGGCGCGCCAGAGCGCGGTCGCC
>RECW01000073.1 GCA_007693835.1 Paracoccaceae bacterium
TGAGCGCCATCGAGCGGCGGACGACCGCCCTGAGGCGGTCGACCCGCGCCCTTGCGACCACTGCGCCGACCGTGCGCCGGCGTACGCGAAGCGAATCGGCGCTTCCTCGACGACGGGCGCCGTCCTGCGCCGGCTGGCCGCCGGGGGTCGAGCGACGGTCCTGCGGACCGACGGCCGGTTGCGCGTGGCGAGCCGGCGAAGGGTTTCGCGGCGGATCGGACGATGCGCCGCGACAAGACGCGCGGGAGGGCGTCGCGTCGGTTGCGGTCGGGAAGGCCTTGTCCGTCACGCCCTCGGGAGCGCGGCGCGCCCGGATCGCTCCGGCGACGCGCTTCTCGCTGCGTGTTGCGCGCCACGGTGGGCGTTCGGCTGGCAGGTCCGTGGCGCGGGTCGCGGCGCTGCGGACGGCGGATCAGGAGAGCGCCCGGGCCGGGCTTGTCGCCGGTTCCGGCGTCGCGCGGTAGAGGCGTTCCAGCGCGCGCATGAACCCGGGCTCCCGTTTCCAGGCGACGCCCGCGACAGGATCGGCCCCGTCGAGCATCGTGTCGCTCGCATCGCGCGAGAGGCGGCTCACGAACCGCACCCTCTCTGTCCGCCGCGCGGCCACGCTTGCCGGGACGGCGTTGAGCGGCGTGCGGGCGTCGAGCGCCGCGGCGATCTCATGGGCGGCGACGCAGGCGTCTTCGATGGCCTGCGTCGCGCCCTGGCCCAGCGTGGGCGCCATGGGGTGGGCGGCGTCGCCGAGCAGCAGCAGGCGGCCGGATCGGTGCGCGTAGCGGATCGGTCCGTCCTGCACCCGCGCCCAGTGGATCTGGTCGAGATGGCCGACGATCCCGTCGACGAGCGCCGCGCAGGTGGGGCTCAGGCCGGTCGGCAGGGTATAGAGCGCGCGCAGCGTCGCGACGTCCTTCATGGTCTCCGGGATCGGGTCGCCAGGGGGAATCGGAAACGACCCCGCGCAGTAGATCGCCCCGTCGGGAAGCCGGAAGGCCAGCAGCCGGTTCGGCCCGGCGAACCATTGGCCGTACTCGTCGACCGGGACCGAGGGCGCCGCGTCGAACAGCACGCGGTAGATGACGATGCCGAGATGGCTGGGCGGCGAAGGGCCGAAGGCCGCTTCCCGCAACCACCCGAAGCGGCCGTCGCATCCCAGCACGAGATCGACCCCGTCGCGGACGCGCACCGCGCCGTCGGCCGTCCGCCAGCGCAGGGTGGCGCCGGAAGCGTCGAAGCTGGCGTGCTCCAGGCTCGCGCCGAACTCGACCATGCCGTCGAGGGGTTCGCGCACGAGCCTGTACAGTTCCGACCAGCGGATCCTAACGCCGGGATTGTCGGCCACGGTGGCGAGGTCGAGGTCCCACAGGATCGTTCCGTCCGTCAGCCCGGTGGTCCACCGCCGCCAGGGCAGGCTCGCCGCGCGGATGCGCGCCGCGATCTGCGGGAAGTGGCTCGCCAACGCCTTCATCGCGTTCGGGCCGACGTTCAGGCCCGTTCCCGCCTCGGCGTGGGCGCCCCGGGCGGCGCGCTCGAGGCAGATCACCTCGACGTCCCCGCGGCGCGCCAGCGCCTCGGCCACGATGGCGCCGGCCACGCCCGCACCGATGATCGCGACGACCGGTTTCATCAGCGGCCGCCCCAGTGCACGACGCGCCGCTCGAGCAAAGCGAAGAGCCAGTTCAGACCGTAGCCGAGCGCGCCGGCGGCGAAGATCGCAGCATACATGGTCGGCATCCGGAACAGCATCTGCGCCTCGATCAGCCGATGGCCGAGACCGTCGCTCGACCCGATGAACATCTCGGCGACGATGATGATGACCAGCGCCAGCGACACGCCGTTGCGCAGGCCGATGAAGGTCTGGGGCAGGCTCTCCCAGAAGATCACGTCGCGCATGATGCGGGCGGGGGAGGCGCCCATCGAGCGCGCGGCCAGAATGCGCGTCTTCCGGGCGTTCATCACGCCGTAGGCGACGTTGAACAGGATCACCAGCAGGGCCCCGAAGCTGGCGACGTAGATTTTCGCCTCGTCGCCGACCCCGAACAGCACGAGGAACAGCGGAAACATCGCCGAGGCCGGGGTGGAGCGGAAAAAGTCCACCACGAACTCGACGCTGCGGTAGAGTTGCGGACTGGCCCCGAGGACGATGCCGGTCGGGATGCCGATCACCGCCGCGATGCCGAAGGCCAGCGTGGTGCGCCAAACGGTCTGGAGAAAGTCGAACGCCATCGGCCCTGTGACGAACCCGTTCCACAAGGCGCGCATCATGGCTTCGGGCGCCGGCAGCAGCAGCGCGTCCACGGCCCCCGACAGGTGAAGGAGCTGCCAGAGCGCCAACAGGACCACCACGCCGGCCAGCGGCGTCAGCGCCGATCCGAGGCGCGCGAGCCGGGCCGTCACGCCCGCACCTCGCGCTGGAAGATCTCCAGGGCCTCGCGCTTCAGCGCGACGAAAGCCGGGTCGGTCAGGGTCTCCGCGCTGCGCGGGCGGGGCGCGCTGAAGTCGAGATAGGCGGCGATGCGCGTCGGCCGCCGCGTCAGCAGCAGGATGCGGTCCGCCATGTAGATCGCCTCCTCCAGATCGTGGGAGACCAGCATCATCGTGACGCCGGTCTCCATGAAGACGCGCTGCAGGCGGTCGCGCATGGCGAGCGTCATCTCGTAGTCCAGCGCCGAGAACGGCTCGTCGAGGAAGAGCACCTCGGGCTCCACCACCAGCGCCCGCATGATCGACACCGTCTGCTGCTGGCCGCCCGACAATTCGTAGGGATAGCGGCTGAGGTCGAAGCGCACCTCCATCGTCGCCAGCAGCCGCTCGATGCGCCGATCCTGCTCATGCTTCGGCAGGCCCATCAGCCGAAGGGGATAGCGGATGTTCTCGATGGCGCGCAGCCAAGGAAACAGCGCCTCGCGGTAGTTCTGGAACACGTACGCGAGGCGCGTCTGCGCGATGGTCTTGCCGCTGAACAAGATCTGGCCGCCGTCGTGCGGCATCAGCCCGGAAACCATGTTGATCAGCGTCGACTTGCCGCAGCCGTTCGGCCCGAACACCGAGACGACGGCCCCCTTGGGCACGTCGAGGTCGAAGCCTTCGTAGACGGGGCTTCCCGCGAAAGTCTTGCGCAGGCCGCGGATCGTGATCTCGGCGTCAGGCGCGTAGGGCCGCGGATGCGCCACACGCAGCGCCGCAGTCATCGCGCCGGTTCCGGAAGCTCGATCAGATAGTCCAGCGGATCGATGGGCTGTTCCAGAACGCCGCGGTCGACGGCGAAACGGATCAGCGCGACGTAGTCGGCGCGGTCCTGGTCGGTCAGCGCGTCGGCCATCAGGAATTCGGGCATCGGCATCGTCATCGCCACGTCGGACGGCGTGAAAGTGTTGCCCTTCAGCAGCTCCCGTGTCGTCGGATCCTCAGCGATGTCGGCCAGCGCGAGCCGCCACGCCGCGGCGAACCGGGCGGCGACGTCCGGATTGCGCTCCACGAAGGCGCCCGTCATCGCCGCGCCCGCAGCGAATGCCTTCGCGTCGGGGCGCCCCAGCAGATGGGTCGCGATCACCCCGGCCTCGATCAGTTCGGCCGCGCCCACGTCGCGCATCACCGTGCCGTTGGGCTCGAGCGTGTAGCCGATGTCGAAAGTCCCGGCCTGCATGGCGTCGACATGCAGGTTCATCGCGAGCTCCGTCATGGTGAAGTCGGTCCCCTCGCGCAGGCCGACCGCCTCGAGCACGCCTTTGGCCGCCTGGATGTTCGCGGGACCGGGGGCCGACATGGCCCGCAGCGGCCCCATGCCGACGAGATCGGCGAGACTGCTCGCGCCGAGACCCTTGCGGCCGACGAACTGCTCCATCTGGAAAGTCGCGTTCTGGGCGTTGACGGCGATGAAGCGGGCGACGCCGGAACGCAGCAGATTGGCGTTCATGCCTTCGATGGTGACGAGGTTGGCCGCCACGTCGATCTGGTCGCCGATCATCGCCCCGACGACGGCGGGACCGCCCATCAGACGGGCTTCCTCGGTCTCGATGTCGAAGGCCGCGAAGTATCCGCGCTCGCGGGCGACGAAGAAGGGCAGCGCCGACGACACCGGGAACACGCCGACGCGGACGAGATCGGCCGCCTCGGCCGCCATCGCGCCGAAGGCGAGCGGCAGAGCGACGAGGAATCGACGCAGGGCGCGGGGGAAGGCTGTCACGGGATGTCTCCGTTGCTGGGCGCGCTAGAGCGAGACGTAAGCGGCGGGGTCGAAAAAGTTCTCGCCCGCAACATACTTGCGGCCGGGCGAAAGGTCGGGCTCGGCGTCGGTTTCGGCCCGCGCGTCGAAGGTGAGCTCAAGCTGCACGCCGGAGGGATCGAACACGAACAACTGCCAGAGCGTCGTGCCCGGCACGACGAACTCGCGGAAAGGCAGCCCCATCGCCATGAGCCGGTCGCGGAAGGCGCCGTAGCCCTGCGCGGTCAGCGAGACATGGTCGATCGACCCGGCGCCGACCGGCGCGCGCCCCTCCGGACCCATCGCGGGACCGCCTGCGTAGATGTGGATCACGGCCTCCCCGACCGGGGTGGGGACGGCGAGCCAGGCGCCGGGATAGCCGAAGTCCGGCCTCGGGGCCTCGGTCAGGCCGATCACGTCGCGATAGAAGCGCACGGTGCGCGCCAGATCGTTGGTCTTGATCGCGACGTGAAGCAGTCCGGTGATCAGCGGCATGGCCCCTCCCCAACTTGGACAGGTTCACGCAAATATCGTGCCAGCGTCGAACGCGTTGATTGAGCGGCCTCCCGTGCGGCCCGTCGCCCATCGATGCGGCGCCCAGACAGGTCGAAGCCCAATCGCTAATCGTTTTCCGCGATCACGGCGACGAGGCCGCCGCCTTCCGGGCCCTGATGCTCGGCGCCGCCCGATACGAAGACGGCGGTGTCGCCGAGCGCGGCGGCGGCGACGGCGCCGACCGCGGCCCGGATGTGCCGTTGCGCCGAGATGTCGCCGTCGTCCAGCATCATGTGCGCGCGGCCGCGGATCGATCCGTCGCGCGACGGCTCCGCCTTGACGAAGGCGGCGCGCAGACGCTCGGGCCGCGCTTCCGGCCACGCCGCGAGGCCGAGCGCCGCGCAGCACGCCAGCAGCCCGCGAACGTCGAGCGCGTCGGCCGACGGCGCGCTCGCGATCGTCAGCCCCGGCGCCCAGCCCTCGGCCATGCCGAGCGCCACCACCTCGTTCAGTCCGACCTCGACGCCCGCAGAAACGCTGGCGACCCGGCTGAAGATGTCCCGATCGCGCAGCAAGGCGCTCGCTACGAGGCGGTGGGTCGGCGCCTCGCCGAGGGCGCGCGCCACCCCGAACGCGCAGGCGGCCCGGCCAAGCGCCATCAGGCGATTGGGGTCGGTCGAGGCGGGCGGCTCGGCGCCATCGGCGGCCTGCGCCAGGGCTGCGCCGGAAGGGGCGGGGCCCTTGACCTGCACGAAGGCCACGTCCGCGGGTTTCAGCCCCGCCGAGACCATGGCCTCGGTCACCGCGTCGGCGGTCGCCGCGATCTGCCGCTCACGCCCGATGTCGGCGATCGCCATGGGCGTGCTGTGGGCGACGCCGACGGCGAGGCCGCGGGCGCCGGCCGCGGGCGCGCCGGGGGCCTTCACTGTGACGTCCGTCACGGTGAAGACGCAGAAATGCGGCGACAGCACGCCTTCGACGCCCCCCGAGAAGATGAACGGAATCCGCTCCTGAAAAGTTCTCCGGGGCAGGCCGGTCGCATCCGACAGCGCCGTCAGCAGGGCGAGGGTCAAGTGGCCGCGCGTGTAGTCGTTGACGAGCCCGTTGCCGTGGGTCTTGCCGATCACCGCCACGATGGCGTGCGCATCGAGGCGTCCCGCAGCCAGATCGGCCGCAAAGGCTGCTACGTCGTCGGGCGCGCTCAAGGCGTAGCGACGGACATCGGCGCTGCGCTGCGCCAACGGCGTCTTCGGCTCGGCTTCCGGCACGAGGCTTCTCCTTCTCGAGGCGGCGCGCGACGCGTCACCTTTGGCAGTCGGGGGCGCGGGGCGGCGTGCCGCACGCCGGCTGAGCTTCGGTCGCGACGATCGAGGGCGCGCCGCGGCGACCTTCCCGGGCGCGGCTCGGGACGCGCGCGATCCGGCCTCTGCGCTTCCGGTCGTCATGGCCGGTTTCGCCGTGCGCTTCCGCGTCGTGGGCGGGGCGCGCGCCGCGCTGCGCGCCGTCGGGCCGGGGCTCTCCGCGCCTCGGGGGGTGGGGTGACGGCGGCGTTCGCGACGCTCAGCTCGCCCCCTCGGGCGCGAAGGCGGCGGCGTCGCCCCAGACCTCGCGCACGCGCCGGTCGCGGCCGCAGGCTTCGCGGTAGCGCTTGTAGGCCGCGCGGCGCTCGACCCAGCCGAAACGCGTCATCGTGCGTTCGGTGGAGTTGGCGTAGTTCTGGTGGAAGTCGTCGGCCTCGTAGAACGCCGTCGCATCGCGCACCGGCGTCACGATGGCCGCGCCGAGATCGGCCTCCGCCTCGGCGACGGCGGCCTCGGCCTGCGCGCGCTGGTCCACGGTCGCGAAGATCGCCGTGGCGTAGTGCGCGCCGCGGTCGCAGAACTGACCGCCATCGTCGAACACGTCTATCGAGCGCAGGAACAGGTGCAGGATGCGGGCGTAGGAGATCACGGCCGGGTCGAAGGTGATCAGGGCGGCCTCGAGGTGATCGGTGCGGCCGCGCGCGACGTCTGCGTAGACCGGATCGGGCGTCGAGCCACCGGTGAAGCCGACGCGCACGTCCGCGACGCCCTCGACGCGGCGGAAATCCGACTCCACGCACCAGAAGCAGCCGCCCGCGACGATGGCCGCCTCCAGCGGCGCAGCCACGGCCGGCGACGCAGGCGGCCCCAGAAGGGCGAAGACGAGAGCGAGACGGCGCAACATCGGGTAGGCTCCTTCGGAGAGGATCGCGCGGTGCAAGATGACGCGGCGGCGCGCGCGGGCAATCGGGTCGACCGTCGCGGCGTCAGACAGGCCGCGCGCAGCGCTCGGCCGCAGCCGCGTCATCCGCCGCCCCGCATCCGCCAGCCGCGTGCGGGCGGCGCCTGGCCCGGAGGCGCGATCGCTTCGCGATAGGCGGCGGCCATGCGTGGCGGATCGTGGACAAAGTCCTGCGGGACGCCGACCGGCGGAGATGGTCGATGCAAGCCGGAGCCAGTTCGCGCGGTCGCTGCGCCAAGCCGCGTCACGGCGCGAGCGCACGACCCGATTGTTGACGCCCCTGCGGACAAGACCGAGCGCATCTTCGACCAATTCGCCCGCCGATCCGCCGGGCGCGATGATCGAGCGCCTCAACCTCGGCGGTGGTGGTGGAAACTACGTTCCTTCCGGCGGTGTGAGCGGGGTGGCCATCGAGGTGTACGGTCCGGGTGGAGTTTGCCGACTTCAAGCCCGCGGAGCCTCCGATGAACAATACGACCATGCCCCTGACCGGGCTGCTTCGAAAGCATGACGAGGGCGATGTTCTGCGCGCCGTCGCCCAGACCGTTCTCAAGCTCATCATGTAGACCGCCGTCGACCGTGTGATCGGCGCCGGCCCACACGAGCGCAGCGACGGCCGCGTGGGCCTCACGGCGCGCTTACGTTGAACCTGCGCGTGCAGAAGCTGCGGCCGGACTATGATTCCCCCGCTCTCTCGAGTCGCGCGGCACGTC
>RECW01000162.1 GCA_007693835.1 Paracoccaceae bacterium
GCCGACGCCATCGAACTGGTCGAGGTGGACTACGAGGCGCTGGAGGTGGTGACCGACCCCTTCGCCGCGCTGGGCGCCGACGCGCCGGTGCTGCGCGAGGATCTCGCCGGCCAGACCGAAGGCGCCCACGGGCCGCGGCGCCACCACAACCACATCTTCCTGTGGGAGCAGGGAGACAAGGCCGGCGCCGAAGCGGTGATCGACGGCGCCGACGTGGTGGCCGAAGAGATGATCTACTACCACCGCACCCACCCCTGCCCGCTCGAGCCCTGCGGCTGCGTCGCCAGCATGGACAAGATCAACGGCAAGCTGACGCTCTGGGGCACCTTCCAGGCGCCGCACGCCGTGCGCACCGTCGCCTCGCTGATCTCCGGCATCGCAGAGCACAACATCCGCGTGATCTCGCCCGACATCGGCGGCGGCTTCGGCAACAAGGTCGGCGTCTATCCCGGCTACATCTGCTCGATCGTCGCCTCCATCGTCACCGGCAAGCCGGTGAAGTGGATCGAGGACCGGATGGACAACCTGATGGCCACCGCCTTCGCCCGCGACTACTGGATGCAAGGGCGGATCTCGGCGACGAAGGACGGGCGGATCACCGGCCTCTGGTGCCACGTCACCGCCGACCACGGCGCCTTCGACGCCTGCGCCGACCCGACCAAGTTCCCCGCCGGCTTCTTCCACATCTGCACCGGCAGCTACGACATTCCCGTGGCGTGGGTGGGCGTCGACGGGGTCTACACCAACAAGGCGCCCGGCGGCGTCGCCTACCGCTGCAGCTTCCGCGTGACCGAGGCCGCCTACTTCATCGAGCGGATGGTCGAGGTGCTGGCAGCGAAGCTCGACATGGATCCGGCGGAGCTGCGGATGAAGAACTTCATCCGCAAGGAGCAGTTCCCCTACCACTCCGCGCTCGGCTGGGAGTACGACAGCGGCGACTACCACACGGCGATGGAGAAGGCGCTCGCGGCCGTCGACTACAAGGCGCTCCGCGCCGAGCAGGCCGAGCGGCTGGCGGCCTTCAGGCGCGGCGAGACCCGCACGCTGATGGGGATCGGCCTCAGCTTCTTCACCGAGATCGTAGGGGCCGGGCCGGTCAAGAACTGCGACATCCTCGGGCTCGGGATGTTCGACAGCTGCGAGATCCGCATCCACCCGACCGGCAGCGCCATCGCGCGGCTCGGCACCATCAGCCAGGGCCAGGGCCACGCCACCACCTTCGCGCAGATCCTCGCGAGCGAGATCGGCATCTCCGCCGACGATATCACCGTCGAGGAGGGCGACACCGACACCGCGCCCTACGGCCTCGGCACCTACGGCAGCCGCTCGACGCCGGTGGCGGGGGCGGCGACCGCCATGGCGGGGCGCAAGATCAGGGCCAAGGCGCAGATGATCGCGGCCTATCTGCTGGAGGTCCATGACGACGACGTGGTCTGGGACGTCGACCGCTTCGCGGTGAAAGGCGCGCCGGAGCGGTTCAAGACGATGAAGGAGATCGCCTTCGCCGCCTACAATCAGGCGATCCCCGGTCTCGAACCCGGCCTCGAGGCGGTCAGCTACTACGACCCGCCCAACATGACCTATCCGTTCGGGGCCTACGTCTGCGTGATGGACGTGGACGTCGACACCGGCGAATGCGCGGTGCGGCGGGTCTACGCGCTCGACGACTGCGGCACCCGGATCAACCCGATGATCATCGAGGGACAGGTCCACGGCGGGCTCACCGAAGCCTACGCCATCGCCATGGGGCAGGAGATCGCCTACGACGAGGAAGGCAACGTCAAGACCGGCACGCTGATGGATTTCTTCATCCCCACCGCGTGGGAGACGCCGCACTACGAGACAGACCACACCGTGACGCCCAGCCCGCACCACCCCATCGGGGCCAAGGGCGTGGGCGAGAGCCCCAACGTCGGCGGCGTGCCGATGTTCTCGAACGCCGTGCTCGACGCGTTCCGGCCCTTCGGCCTGACGCACGCCCACATGCCGCACGACCACTGGCGGGTGTGGAAGATCGCCCGGGATCTCGGCCTGCACGGCTGAGGGGGGCGCGGCATGCGCTGGACCGGAACCTGGACGGCGCTCCGCGACCGGCTCGACGCGGCGGGCTACGTCGCGTCGGACACGCTGGCGATGGCGCTGCATCTGGCGCTGTCGCTCGGCCGCCCGCTGCTGCTGGAGGGGGCGGCGGGCGTCGGCAAGACCGAACTCGCCAAGGTGCTGGCGGGGCTGCTGGATACGCGGCTGATCCGGCTCCAGTGCTACGAGGGGCTCGACGCCTCGGCGGCGATCTACGAGTGGAACTACCAGCGGCAGCTCCTCGCGATCCGCGCAGGCGAAGGCGCGGACGCGGACGCGGAGGAGCGCATCTTCTCCGAGAAATACCTGCTGACGCGCCCGCTGCTGGAGGCGATCCGCCAGCCAGAACCGCCCGTGCTGCTGATCGACGAGATCGACCGCGCGGACGAGGCGTTCGAGGCCTATCTGCTCGAAGTGCTGTCGGACTTCCAGATCACCATCCCCGAGCTCGGCACCGTCGCGGCCACCGCCCGGCCCCACGTCATCCTCACCGCCAACGGGGCGCGCGACCTGTCGGACGCGCTGCGCCGGCGCTGCCTCTACGCCTACGTCGACTACCCCGACCGGCGCACCGAACTCGCCATCCTCGCGCGGCGGGGGCCGGCGCTGTCGTCGGCCCTCGCCGGGCAGATCGTCGGCTTCGTGCAGGACTTGCGGCGCGAGGACCTCGAGAAGGTTCCGGGCGTCGCCGAGATGCTGGACTTCGCCGCGGCGCTCGCGGGGCTCGGGGTGAACGACCTGACCGACGATCCCGCGACGCTCCACGCGACCATGGTGACGCTGCTCAAGACCGAGGCCGATCAGGCGCAGGTCACGCGCGAGGTGGTCGAGCGGCTGGCGGGACGCGCCGCGTGAGCCGGGTCACGCGCTTTCCCGCCCGCGCGGCCGGCCCCGCCGACCGCCTGTCGGACTTCGTGGCGCATCTGCGGACGCACGGCTTCCGGCTCGGTCCCGGCGAGACGGCGACGGCGCTGGCGGCCTTGTCCGCAGCGAGCGCGGTCGACATCGCCACGGCGCGGCTGGCGCTGCGGCCGGTCTGCGTCGCGGACGCCGAGCAGAACGCCCGGTTCGACGCCCTGTTCGACGCCTTCTGGCTGAACCGCGACCGGGCGAGGCCGGGCGTCGCGCCGCGGAAGGCCCCGGAACGCCGAGGCCGCGCGCCGCTGCCGGAACGCGCGATGGAGGGGGAGGCCGACGGCGCCTCGGGCGCGCCGACCGGCGCCGACGACGGCGATGGCGCGGCGCAGGACGGCGGCGAAGGGCGGCTCGCGGCCTCCCGCCGCACGATCGACACGCGCAGCGACCTGCGCGCCTACGCCGACCCCGAGGACCTCGCCCGCGCCGCGCGGATCGCCGAGCGCATCGCCAAGGCGATTCGCGACCGGCGCACGCGGCGCAGGCGCGCGGCGCGCCGCGGCGCGGGGCTCGATCTGCGGCGGATGATGCGCGCGAGCCTCGCGCGCGGCGGCGAGCCGGCCGAACTGATCCGCCGGCGCCGCATCGACCGGCCGATGCGGCTGGTGTGCCTGCTCGACGTCTCCGGCTCGATGGACGTCTACGCCCGCGCCTTCCTCGCCTTCGTGCGCGGCCTGCTCGGCGCGGACGAGGCTGCGCGCGCGTGGCTGTTCCACACCCGCCTGATCGACGCGACGCCCGCGCTGCGGGACCGCGACCGCCTGCGCGCCGCCGACCGGCTCAGCCTGATGGCCGAGGGCTTCGGCGGCGGCACGCGGCTCGGCGCCTGCCTCGCCGACTTCGTCGCGCGTCACGCGGCGAAGGCGGTGAACCGGCGCACGGTGGTGGTGATCCTGTCGGACGGCTGCGACGCCGACCCGGCGGCAGGGCTGGCCGCGACGCTCGCGCGGCTGAAGCGCCGCGCCGGGCGGATCGTCTGGCTGAACCCGCTGAAAGGCTGGGCGGACTATGCGCCGACAGCCGCCGCCATGGCCGCCGCCCTGCCCCATCTCGACGCCTTCCTGCCGGCGAACACGCTGGAGAGCCTCGCCGCTCTGGAAGCGGAGTTCGCCCGGCTGTGAGGAGCCCGCCATGACCCGCGACGAGGTGTTCGACGCCATCCGCCGGCTGCGCGAGGAGGAGCGCCCCTTCGCCGTCGCGACCGTGATCCGCACCGAGGACGCCACCTCTGCCCGGCCGGGCGACAAGGCGGTGATCACGGAGGACGGGGCCATCCTCGGCCATCTCGGCGGCGGCTGCGTCATGGCGGCGGCGCGGCGGGCGGCGGCGAACGTGCGAGAAAGCGGAGCGCCGCAGGTGATCCGCGTGCGCCCGGCCGACAAGGTGGTGAGCCTCACGGACGCCGACGGCGCGGCGGTCCACCGTTCGGGCTGTCCGTCGGGCGGCTCCGTCGAGATGCTCATCGAGCCGTTCGCGCCGTCGCCGCGGCTCTGCGTCTGGGGCGACGGGGCGACGGCCGCGGCGCTGGCGCGGATCGGGGGCGTGCTGCGGCTGCGCGTCGTCCGCGACCCGGAGGGGTCTGTCGCGCTGGCGCAGACGGACTTCGCCGTCGTCGCGACGCAGGGCCATGGCGATCTCGCGGCGCTGCGCGCGGCGCTCGACAGCGGCGCCGGCTTCGTCGGCATGATCGCGAGTCGCCGCAAGGCTGCGGCGCTCGTCCGAAAGGCCGCCGAGGCCGGCGCTCCGGCGGATCGGCTCGCGGCGCTGCGCAGCCCGGTCGGGCTGGCGATCGGCGCCGCCGATCCTGAAGAAATCGCTGTCGCCGTAGCCGCCGAGATCGTCGCGGCGCGGCGTGGCGTCGTGCGGCCGTCGGCCGTGGGCGATCCACTTCAGGCCGGCGAGGTCACGTGACGCAAGGCTAACGGAAGACGCCGCCCGGAAGAAGGCGGGAACGCGCGACTGGGGGAAGCCGGTCGCGACAGAACCTGTCCGTGGCGCTGTCGGCTGGTCTTTTGCGTGGGCGAAAGCCGGGATGAACAGCCGCCGGCGACACGCCCTTCGGCTCAATTCTCCAGCTCGGCGTCCCAGTAGAGGAAATCGAGCCACGTGTTGTGCAACTCGCCATGGATGAAAGGTATCCGACGCGCGATCGCGTCAAGTTCGAACGGCGACGGCTCGAACGGCTTGCGCCGCAGCTGCATGCCCGCCTGCTTGAGCGTCTTGTTGCCCTTGCGGATGTTGTCGGCGGAGCAACACGATACGATGTTCAGCCAGTTGGATTTGCCGCCCCGGCTCCGCGGAACCACGTGGTCGAACGTCAGCTTCCGGGCGGGAAACTGCTCGCCGCAATACTGGCAGCGGAACTCGTCCCGCAGGAAAAGGTGATACCGGGTGAAGGCGACCGTCGCGCGCTTGCGATAGCCCTTGAGCGCGATGACGGAGGGTATCTCGTAGGCGTCGGAGGATGTGCGCACCTTCACGTCGCTGTAGGCCTTGACCTGGATGACGCGATCCTGGAGCACCGCCACCAGCGCGTTCTGCCACGGCCATACGGACAACGGCGCCCAGCTGAGGGGCTGCATGTCCGCGTTGAGCACCAGAGTCCGGAGACTGTCGAGGTTGGCCCTCATCGCGCGGCCGCCTTCGCGCGCGGGTCGCCCGAGGGCGTTTGAGATGCGGGAGACGGGAGATGAGGCGGCAGCGCCTCGGAAAACGCCCGCGCGGCGGGAGCGCGCCTGTCGTCTGCCTGCTGCACAACCAAGCCGTTGAACATGACGAGACGCTACAGGGATCGATCCGGACAGGCAAATGAAGATGTCGTGTCGCCGACCCGCCTGCGCCCGCGCGGCGCGCGGCGCCAAGGTTGCGGGGCCGAAGCGGCGAAGGCGGGTCGGGCCGCCCGCGCCGTCGCTCGGGGCGCGCCCGCGCCGCGGCGCGCCGACGGCCCCGCCGCCAGTCTTGCGACCAAGGGTCCCGATCGCTTGCGACAGATCTGCGACTACGCCGTTTCTCCTCGTAACCCCCAGACTTATCCACAGTAGGTGAACGCGCGGTTCACCAATGTGAACGCCTGACCATCCTCGGTCACCGCGCCAGAGCCCCATGAAGAAATTCTGCGGCGATGCGCAAACCGTCGGGCGCGATGCCATGGCCGACGCCGCGCGAAACATGCCAGCGCACGGTGATCCCCAGAGCGGCTAGCCCCGACCGCGCCTCATCGAGCGATGACACCGGCACCACGTCGTCGCTGTCGCCGTGCACCAGCAGCACCGGCGGCGTAGAGCGCACCGGCGCGGCGTCCGGCCCCGGGTCGACCAGCCGCCCGGAGAAACCCACGACGCCCGCCGGCGCCGTCGCCCGTCGCGGCCCGACGTGCAGCGCCATCATCGCCCCCTGGCTGAAGCCGACCAGCGCCGTCTCGGCCTCGGTCACGCCTTCGCGGGCCATGGTCTCGGTCAGCCACCCGTCGAGCATGGCGGCGGCCCGACGGAACCCCGCCAGCATCGCGCTCTCGGGCGAGCCGTCGAGCCAGGAGATCGGAAACCACTGGTATCCCATGGGGTTGACGCCGCAACGATCGGGCGCGTTCGGCGAGATGAACGTCGTGTCGGGCAGGATCGGCGCGAGCGGTTCGGCCAGCCCGATCAGGTCGTTCCCGTCCGCGCCGTAGCCGTGCAGCAGCACGACCAGCGATTTCGTGGCTCCCGACGCGGCGGCGCGTCTCGGTCCTGTCAGCGTCATCGCGCGGCTCCCTCGCGTCCCTTGATCGCGCCGTAATAGGCCCAGAGCAACCGCGCCGCCACAGCCCGCCACGGCGACCACGCCTCGGCGAGCGCCGCGAGCCGCGGCGGGGACGGCCGGGCGTCGAGCGCGAACAGCCGCCGCGCCGCCTCCTGCAACGCGAGGTCGCCCGGCGCGAACACGTCCGCGCGGCCGTGGCAGAACATCATGTAGATCGAGGCCGTCCACGGCCCGACGCCCGGCGCGGCCGTCAGACGCGCCGCGACGGCCGCGTCGTCGGCGTGGCGCAGGGCGTCGAAATCGATCTCCGCCCGGGCGAGGGCGCGGGCGCAGCGCGCCTTCGCCGCGGATAATCCACAGGCCCGCAACGCGGCGTCGGACAGCGCGTCGACGCCCTCCGCCGTGTCCGCCCCCGCCGCCTCGAGCCGGCGCCACACGCTGTCGGCCGCCGCCACCGAAAGCTGCTGGCCCGCCACGATCCGCAGCAACGCGCCGTAGCCGTCGGGCCAGCGGCGCAGCGGCACGGCCGCGACGACGGCTTCGGCTTCGGCGAACCGCGGCTCGCGCGCGCGCAGCCAGGCCAGCCCTTCGGCGATGTCCTCCGCGTTCTCGATCCGCCGCATCGCTTGACGCGCGCCTCCGTCCTCCGCACCCCTTCGACCCGAGGAGCGCGTCCCATGCCGCCTGCAGACCGTCAACCCGTCGAGCGTTTCGCGCCGAGCCCCACCGGGCGGCTGCATCTCGGCCACGCCCTGTCGGCGATTCTGGCCCACGACGCGGCCCGGGCTGCGGGGGGGCGCTTTCTGCTGCGCATCGAGGATCTCGACGCAGGCCGCGCGCGCGAGGCCTTCGTCGCGGGCATAGAGGCGGACCTCGCATGGCTCGGCCTGCGGTGGGAGACGCCGGTCCTGCGCCAATCCGCGCGCGGCGCGGCCTACGCCGCGGCCCTCGCGCGGCTCGACGCCCTCGGCCTGCTCTACCCCTGCGTCTGCACGCGAGCCGAGATCGCCGCGGCGGCCCCGCAGGAGGGGGCGGACGAGACGGTCTATCCCGGCCTCTGCCGCGGGCGCGACGTGTCGGGGGCAGGCCGGCCTGCGGCGCTGCGGCTCGCGATGGACCGCGCCATCGACAGGCTCGGCGGCCCCGATGCGATCCGCGCGCTGACGTTCGAGGAATGCGGCGCAGGGCCGGGCGGCGAGACGGGACGGATGGCGCTCGACCCCGAGGCGCTGATCGCGCAGATCGGCGACGTGGCGCTCGGGCGGAAGGACGGCGCGGCGAGCTATCACCTCGCGGTCGTCGTGGACGACGCCCACCAGGGCGTCACCTGCGCGACGCGCGGCGAGGACCTGTTCGCCTCGACCCCCCTGCACCGCCTGTTGCAGGCGCTGCTCGGCCTGCCGACGCCGCGCTACCGCCACCACCGGCTGATCCGCGACGCCGCCGGCCGCCGCCTCGCCAAGCGCGACGACGCGCGGGCGCTGGCGACGTTGCGGGCCGAAGGCGCGACGCCGGAGGACGTCCGCCGCCTCGTCGGGTTGTAAGGGCGCGTCAGGCGTGCCCGTGCTCGCGGCTGATGCGCTCGGCCTCCTTGCCGTAGACCTCCTCGTAGTGGTCGAGCCGCGTCTCGAACCGGCCGACCCCTTGAGTCGCGGCGCGCAGTTGCGGCGCGAGGTCGGGCAGCATCGCCTCGGGGAGCAGGCAGCGGAACAGGTCCCACCCCGCCGCGTCGCCGTCGCGGTCGAAGCCGAGGATCTGGCCCTTCAGCCCCGAGATCAGCGTCGACAGCCCGCCGGTGAAGACCGAGGGCGCATGGATCTCCACCATGTGGACGGGTTGGAGCAGCACCGGGGCCGCCTCCGCCAGCGCCTCCTGCACGGCGCCGCGGCCGGCGGCGCGGAAGGCGAAGTCGCTGCTGTCGACGCTGTGGTGCTGGCCGTCGGTGAGCGTCACCACCACGTCGACCACCGGGAAGCCGAGCGGCCCTTTGGCCAGCGCCTCGCGCGCCCCGGCCTCCACCGCGGGGATGTAGTTGCGCGGCACCGCGCCGCCCTTCACCACCTCCTCGAACACGAACCCCGCGCCGCGCGGCGCCGGCGCGATGGTGAGGCGCACGTCGGCGAACTGGCCGGCGCCGCCGGTCTGCTTGCGGTGGCGGTGGTGGACTTCGGCGCCCTTGGCGATGGTCTCGCGCCAGGGCGGCGTCACCGGATGGGCCTCGACGCCGAGGCCGAAGGCGTCGGCCAGCGTCGCCTCTACGGCGCGCAGGTGCATCGGCCCCTGCACGCCCACGCGCCGGCCGCCGCCTTCGAGTTCGACCGACAGCGCCGCGTCGTCTTCGGCGAGGCTCGCGAGCGCCGCGCCGAGCTTCGCCTCGTCGCGCTCGGCCGGCGCGGCGAGGATGCGCGCCTCCTGCGGCGCGAGCGGGGCGGCGGCGAGCGGCGTCGGCAGGCGCTTCTCCGCCGTCATCGGTCCGCGCGCCGGCATGTGGTCGGCCTTTGCGGCGAGCGTCACGGCGCCGGGCTCCACCGCCGCGCCGCCCGGCCGCTCGGCGACCGGGTCGAGCAGCGCGCCCACCGTCTCGCCGGCGAGCTTCGCGCCCTGCGCGAGACCGGGCGCCAGCGCGCGCACCAGCGTCATGCGTCCGAGATGCTTGCGCCGGCGCACGCCGAAGGCCACCGCCGTCGCCGCCTTTCCGAGGCGCTCGCGCAACGCCTCGACGCCCGGCGCCTCGTGGCGCAGCGCCTTCATCAGCCGCGTGACGCCCGCGCCCTTGCCCGCCGCGCCGAACAGAACCTCCATCGCCCGGTTCTCGGCCAGCATCCGCGCGCAGATGGCGTAGACGGCGTCGGACGCGGGCTCGCGCTCCTCGACGATCTCCTCGAGCAGCCAGTCGTCGAACTCGGAGAGCTGTTCGAGCAGCGCCGCGTGGCGTTCGTGCTCGTTCTCCTCGACGTCCGCCGGCATGGCGACGAGCTGCGAGTGCTGGCCCTCGCGCCACTTCCACGCGCGCTCGGAGACCAGGTCGACCACGCCGACGATCTTCTCCCCCTCGCGCAGCGGCATCTGGCGCAGGATCATCGGGTGGCGCGCGTAGGCCTGCAGCGCGGCGACGATCTCCCGCAGCCGGCCCTGCGGCGCGTCGGCCTTGTTGACGAACACCATGGTCGGCGCGCCCGACTCCTCCGCCGCGCGCAGCCACGGCGCGGCGAGCGCCGCCGCGTCGGGCTCGGGCGGCGCGACCACCACGGCGACGTCGGCAGCCAGCAGCGCGTCGCGCGCGAGGCCGAGCAGGTCCGGCGCGCCGGGGCAGTCGATCACCGTCCAGCGCTCGCCGAGGTAGTCGAAGGCCAGCACCCGCGCCTCCGTCGGCGAGGCCGGCGGCGCAGCCGCGCCGCCGAGCGCCGCCAGCGCGTCGGCCAGCGTGGACTTCCCGGAATGGGCCGGGCCGATCAGCGCGACGCATCGGGCCATGACGTGTTCTCCTTGCGACTCCCGGCGGGTCCGCCGCCCCCTCTGGCGCGCAGTAAAGCGCGGTCGGCGGGCGAGGGGGCGCGGACCCTTCGCCGCAAGGCGACCCACGCGACGCCGGCGAACGAAGTTGCGCGCCGCCCATTGACCGAGAAATCATCTTGCGCGCAGCGGTCAGACCGCTAGTTTGCGCCGCAACACGACTCTCGCCGGGAGGCCCGACCGATGACCGAACGCGACAAACCGTGGCTTTTCCGCACCTATGCGGGGCACTCGACGGCGGCGAAGTCCAACGCGCTCTACCGCTCGAATCTGTCGAAGGGGCAGACGGGCCTCTCGATCGCCTTCGATCTGCCGACGCAGACCGGCTACGACAGCGACCATGTGCTCGCGCGGGGCGAGGTGGGCAAGGTCGGCGTGCCGGTGGCGCATCTCGGCGACATGCGCACCCTGTTCGACGGCATCCCGCTCGACCAGATGAACACCTCGATGACGATCAACGCCACGGCCGCGTGGCTCCTCGCGCTCTACGTCGCCGCCGCCGAGGAGCAGGGGGCGGACGTCGCAAAGCTGCAGGGAACGGTCCAGAACGACATCATCAAGGAATACCTCTCGCGCGGCACCTACATCTTCCCGCCCGAGCCGTCCTTGCGCCTGATCTCCGACGTCGCGGCCTACACCTATGCGGCCGTGCCGAAGTGGAACCCGATGAACGTCTGCAGCTATCACCTGCAGGAGGCCGGCGCGACGCCGGAGCAGGAGCTGGCCTTCGCGCTGGCCACGGCGACCGCCGTGCTCGACACGGTCAAGGCGCGCGAGGCTGTCTCGGACGCGGATTTTCCGGGCGTCGTCGCGCGCATCTCGTTCTTCGTGAACGCGGGCATCCGGTTCGTCACCGAGATGTGCAAGATGCGCGCCTTCGTCGACCTCTGGGACGAGATCTGCGAACAGCGCTACGGCGTGACCGACCCCAAGCTGCGCCGCTTCCGCTATGGCGTGCAGGTCAACTCGCTGGGGCTGACCGAGCAGCAGCCCGAGAACAACGTCTACCGCATCCTGATCGAGGCGCTGGCGGTGACGCTGTCGAAGAAGGCCCGCTGCCGCGCGCTGCAGCTGCCCGCGTGGAACGAGGCGCTGGGCCTGCCGCGGCCCTGGGACCAGCAGTGGTCGCTGCGCCTCCAGCAGGTGCTCGCCTACGAGACCGACCTGCTGGAGTTCGGCGACCTGTTCGACGGCAACCCGGCCGTCGAGAAGAAGGTCGAGGCGCTCAAGGAGATCGCGCGCAACGAACTCGCCAAGATCGACGCGATGGGCGGGGCGGTGGCGGCCATCGACTACATGAAGGGACGGCTGGTTGAGGCCAACTCCGCACGGCTCGCCGGCATCGAATCGGGCGATACGGTCGTGGTCGGGGTCAACAAGTTCACCACGACGGAGCCGTCGCCGCTGACGGCGGGCGACGGCGGCATCATGGTGGTCGATCCCGCGGTCGAGGAGGACCAGATCGGCCGGCTCAAGGCGTGGCGCGAGGCGCGCGACCCGAAGGCGGTCGAGGCGGCCATCGCCGCGCTGCGCGAGGCGGCGCAGGAAGGGCGCAACGTCATGCCGCCGAGCATCGCGGCGGCGAAGGCGGGCGTGACGACAGGCGAGTGGGGGCAGGTGATGCGCGAGGTGTTCGGCGAATACCGCGCGCCGACCGGCGTCGCCAAGGCCGCCAACGTCGGCGCCGACGGGCTTGAGGAGGTGCGCGCGCGGGTCGACGCCGTGTCGGCGCGGCTCGGCCGGCGGCTGAAGTTCCTCGTCGGCAAGCCGGGGCTCGACGGGCACTCCAACGGGGCCGAGCAGATCGCCGTGCGCGCGCGCGACTCAGGCATGGAGGTGGTCTACGAGGGCATCCGGCTCACGCCCGCGCAGATCGTCAACGCCGCGCTCGAGGAGAGCGTGCATGTCGTCGGGCTCTCGATCCTGTCGGGCTCGCACCTGCCGCTGATCAGGGAGGTGATGGACCGGATGCGCGCCGCGGGGCTCGACGACGTGCCGGTGGTCGCGGGCGGCATCATCCCCGACGCGGACGCGGCGGAGCTGAAGAGCTACGGCGTGGCGCGGGTCTACACGCCGAAGGACTTCGAGCTGAACAAGATCATGGCCGATATCGTCGGGCTGGTGGAGGCCGAGGCGCTGGAGGCGGCGTGACCCCGCCACGAAGGACATGCGGCGGTCGGCGCACGACGTCGGCGGCGGCGGCGCTCCGCGGCAGGCGCGGGTGCGAGAGTCGAGGCTCCTTCGCATCCGGAGAGGCCGTGCGCCGTGCGGCGCCGCGGCCGAGGGACGACGCTTCGCGGCGCTCGTGATCGCCGGCCCTCAACGCCGGTGACGCGTCCGCCCGATCCTGGGAACAGGGCGGCTCGGGCATGCGAGCGCGCTGGCGGGCGGAACCCGGGATCGTTGTCGCGGTTGTCGGGCTCGTTCCACCTGCGGGCGGAGGTTCGGCTGTTCGTTGTTCAAGGAACCGCCGCGGACCGTCCGGCGGACTTGGGTTCATGGAGACCCTCGCGGCGAGCGACGCGAAACATCCATCGCGAAAGATCGCCTGGCGCGGGCGCCACGCCCTAGCGTCTGCGTGAACCGAGGGGCCGAAACGACTGATGCTGGTCTCAAGGCAGCCGCAGCGCTCGGCCGCGGTCAGGTCTCCGGTTGCGATCGCCGCGAGGCCGCTCTCGATGAGGGACGCCCCCTGCGCGAGCGTCATGCCGCCCGCCAGACCCGCCGAGAGATCGACGTCGATGTGCTCGCGCATGCGCGGCGCCGTATCGGCGTTCGCGCTGATCTTCACCGTGGGCGACAAGGGATGGAGTCCGCGCTCGTCTCGCCCATCGCCAGCTTCGCGAGAGGCTTCGCCGCGGACGGGTCGGGCATCGCCGACGCCATCCAGCAGCCGTGGTCCAATGGCCAGACCGAGGGCCGGTTCCGCCGACTCACGACCCTCAGGCGCCAGATGGCCGCCGCGCCAACATCGATCTGCTCAAGGCGAGGATGATGCGCGCAGCCGGAAAGCATGGGCCGAGAAGGCAACAGGCCCGGTTTCACGCGCCGATCCGTATCCAGCGCGCCGCGCTGAGGAAACAATGGGGCGGATCTCCGGGCAGAGTTTCAATTGACAGCGCCGGCTAACGCACGCACGAATTCCGACAATTCATATCAGGCATAAGCGCGCATGATCGACCTGCGAGACTTGGAACTCCTTCTTGCGCTCGAAAGGCACCGGCACTTCGCGAAGGCGGCCCAAGCCTGCGGCATATCCCAACCAGGGTTCTCAAGCCGGGTGCGCAACATCGAGGCCGCCATCGGCGCTCCCGTCGTCCGGCGCGGCAAACGCGCGGTCACGTTCACGCCTGAAGGCGAGGTCGTCCTGCAATGGGCGCGCCGCATCGTCGCCGACGCGAGCAGCCTGCGCGAGGCGATCGCCGGGCTCAAGAACGATGTCTCCGGAACCCTCACCCTCGGCGTCGTGCCTTCGGCGCTGGCGTTCGGCGCGCAGGCTGCGGCGCGGCTGAAAGCGCGGCACCCCGACCTTGCGCTCGTGATTCGATCGATGACGGCGGCGCAGATCCGCGTCGGCGTCGCCGATCTGTCGCTCGACGCCGGCGTCACCTATCTTGATCCGCAGTCCGTGGGCGATCTCCTGGCGAGCCCGCTCTTCGAAGAGCGGTACGTCCTGATCGCGCCTGACGCCATGGCGCCGCGCCGCGGCGGCGTGGCGACCTGGGCCGAGGCGGCGGCGCTGCCGCTCTGTCTGCTCACGACGGACATGCGCAACAGGCAGATTCTCGATGCGACCTTCGCCGCCCATGCGGCTCAGGTCCCGACGCCGCTGGTCGAGACGACGGCGTTCACCGTGGCGCTCGCGCTGGTGGCGCAGGGGGTTGCGGCGACCATCGTGCCGCAGACCTTCGCGCGGGCTCTCCCTGTCGCTGCGGCCGTCGCGCGCCTTCCGCTCGTCTCGCCGGAGATCGTGACGGCGATGGGCCTTGTGACGGCGCTTCGACCGCCCCGGCCTCTCGCCGTCGCCGCGCTGCGTGCTGCGGTTGCGCAGTTCGACGGCGAGAATGCTGCGATTGCTCAGTAACTTGGCGTTATCACGGGTTAAATGATTTCGATTGGAAATCAGTTTCCCGCCGTGCCAGCTTGCGCCGCATCGACGCAGGAGGCGGGCGGATGGCGCTGGACGAGCGGCAAGGGGTCTGGAAACGCGGCGCAGGGCGCGGGCGGCATGTCCCGAAAGGCCGTCAGGTCGACGACGCCGCGCTTGCGGAGGTGCGCCGCCTGCTCGGCGACCGGCCGCGCCGGCGCGACCTGCTGATCGAACACCTGCACCTGATCCAGGACGCGCACGGCCATCTTTCCGCGGCGCATCTGGCGGCGCTGGCGGAGGAGATGCGACTCGCGCAGACGGAAGTCTACGAAGTCGCGACCTTCTACGCCCATTTCGACGTGGTGAAGGAGGGCGAGGCCCCGCCGCCGCCGCTGACGCTGAGGGTGTGCGATTCCCTGTCGTGCGAACTCGCCGGGGCGCGGGCGCTGACGGCGGCGCTCTCGGCGGGCTGCGACCCCTCGAAGGTGCGCGTGGTCCGCGCCCCCTGCATGGGCCGCTGCGACGTGGCGCCGACGGTCGAAGTCGGCCACAACCATGTCGACCACGCCACGCCCGAGGCGGTGCTCGCCGCCGTGGCGGCCGGCGACACCCACCCGCGCATGCCGCCCTATCAGCCGTTCGACGCCTATCGCGCCGCCGGCGGCTACGCGACGCTCGAGACGCTGCGCGCCGGCGGCGACCCCGAGGCCGTCCAGCGTGCGCTGCTCGACAGCGGCTTGCGCGGGCTCGGCGGCGCCGGATTTCCCGCCGGCCGCAAGTGGTCCTTCGTGCGCGCCGCGCCGCACCCGCGGTATCTGGCCGTGAACGGCGACGAAGGCGAGCCGGGGACGTTCAAGGACCGGCTGCACCTCGAAACCGAGCCGCACCTGTTTCTCGAAGGCATGCTGATCGCCGCATGGGCGGTCGGCGCCGACACCTGCTTCATCTACATGCGCGACGAATACCCGGCCGTCCTCGAAATCCTGCGCCGCGAGATCGCCGCGCTGGAGGCGGCCGGGATCGTCGCCCCCGGCCACATCGACCTCCGTCGCGGGGCCGGGGCCTACATCTGCGGCGAAGAGTCGGCGATGATCGAGTCGATCGAGGGCAAGCGCGGCCTGCCGCGCCACCGCCCGCCCTATGTCGCGCAGGTCGGCGTCTTCGGCCGGCCGACGCTCGTCCACAACGTCGAGACGCTCTATTGGGTGGCGCGGGTCTGTCGGGAAGGGCCGGAGATCCTGTCGTCCGTCGAGAAGAACGGGCGCAAGGGGCTGCGCAACTATTCGGTCTCGGGACGGGTGAAGAAGCCCGGCGTCCACCTTCTCCCCGCCGGCTCGACCATCCGCGACGTGATCGAGGCGGCGGGCGGCATGCTCGACGGGCACGCGTTCAAGGCCTACCAGCCGGGCGGGCCGTCCTCGGGGTTGCTGCCGGCCTCGCTCGACCACATCCCGCTCGATTTCGACGTTCTTCAGGAATACGACACCTTCATCGGCTCGGCCGCGATCGTGGTGCTGTCCGACAAGGACAGCGTGCGCGACGCCGCGCTCACCATGCTGCGGTTCTTCGAGGACGAGAGCTGCGGCCAGTGCACGCCCTGCCGGGTGGGCTGCGAGAAGGCGGTCAAGCTGATGGAGCGGCCCGTCTGGGACCGCGCTGTCCTCACCGATCTCTGCGACGCGATGGCCGACGCCTCGATCTGCGGTCTCGGGCAGGCGGCCCCCAACCCCATCCGTCTGACGATGAAGCACTTCCCCGAGGAGATCTCCTGATGGCCGACGGCTCGCCGATCGAGACGATCCCGTTCACGCTCGACGGGCGGGCCGTCGAGGCGCTGCCCGGCGAGTCGATCTGGCAGGTCGCGCAACGGCTCGGCCAGACCATCCCGCATCTCTGCTGGAAGGACGCCACGGGCTATCGCGCCGACGGCAACTGCCGCGCCTGCATGGTGGAGATCGAGGGCGAGCGCGTGCTCGCCGCCTCCTGCATCCGTCAGCCGACGCCGGGCATGGCCGTGCGGGTCGCCGCGCCGCGGGCGGAGAAGGCGCGGCGCGTCGTCCTCGAACTGCTCGTCGCCGACCAGCCGCCGCAGCCGGTCGCGCACGACCGCGACTCGCATTTCTGGGACATGGCGCGCCTCACGGGCGCGGAGGCCGGTCGCTTTCCTGCGGTCGAGGCGGCGCATGTGCCGGCGCCCGACGACAGCCACCTCGCGATGCGGGTCAACCTCGACGCCTGCATCCAGTGCGGCCTCTGCGTCCGCGCCTGCCGCGAGGTGCAGGTCAACGACGTGATCGGCATGGCGGGCCGCGGCCGCGACGCCAGGATCGTCTTCGACATGGACGACCCGATGGGCGAGTCTACCTGCGTCGCCTGCGGCGAGTGCGTGCAGGCGTGTCCGACGGGCGCGCTCATGCCGACCGCGGCCGTGGAGCCGGAGACGCGCGCGGGCTCCTCGAAGGCCTTCGACCGCGAAGTGACGTCGGTCTGCCCGTTCTGCGGCGTCGGCTGCCAGCTCTCCTTCAAGATCAGGGACGACAGGATCGCGTGGGTCGAGGGGGTCGAGGGGCCGGCGAACGAGAACCGTCTCTGCGTGAAGGGCCGCTTCGGCTTCGACTACATCCACCACCCGCACCGCCTGACGAAGCCGCTGATCCGCCGCGCCGACGCGCCGGCGAAGGGGCTCGACGTCGACCCGGCGAACCCGTGGACGCATTTCCGCGAGGCGACCTGGGACGAAGCGCTGGAGGCCGCCGCCGCCGGCTTCGAGCGGGTGCGCGCGGCGCACGGCGGCCGGGCTGTCGGCGGCTTCGGCTCGGCGAAGTGCTCGAACGAGGAAGCCTACCTGTTCCAGAAGCTGATCCGGCAGGGCTTCGGCCACAACAACGTCGACCACTGCACGCGGCTCTGCCACGCCTCCTCGGTGGCGGCGCTGATGGAGAACGTCGGCTCGGGCGCGGTGACGGCCACCTTCAACGAGATCGAGAACGCCGACGTCGCCATCGTCATCGGCGCCAACCCGACGGAGAACCACCCCGTCGCGGCCACCTACTTCAAGCAGTTCGCCAAGCGCGGCGGCAAGCTGATCGTGATGGACCCGCGCGGCATGGGGCTGAAGCGCCACGCGAGCCACATGCTGCAGTTCCGCCCGGGCGCGGACGTCGCGCTGCTCAACGCCATCATGCATGTGATCGTCGCGGAGGATCTGCACGACCGGAACTACGTCGCCGGCTTCACCGAGGGCTTCGCGCAACTGCGCGCCCATCTCCAGGGCTTCGCGCCGGAGAAGATGGCCGAGATCTGCGGCGTCGACGCGGAGACGATCCGCGACGTGGCGCGCACCTTCGCGCGGGCGAAAGCGGCGATGATCTTCTGGGGCATGGGCGTCAGCCAGCACGTCCACGGCACGGACAACTCCCGCTGCCTGATCTCGCTCGCGCTGCTCTGCGGCCATGTCGGCCGGCCGGGCACCGGGCTGCACCCGCTCCGCGGCCAGAACAACGTGCAGGGGGCGTCCGACGCCGGGCTCATCCCGATGGTGCTGCCCGACTACCAGAGCGTGACGTCCGAGCCGGTGCGCGCCGCCTTCGCCGAGCTGTGGGGGACGGAGATCGACGCGGCGCCGGGCCTCACGGTCGTGGAGATGGTCGACGCCATGTATCGCGGCGACATCCGCGCGATGTACGTCCTCGGCGAGAATCCGGCGATGTCGGACCCGGACGTCGAGCACGCCCGCGCGGCGCTGGCCCGGCTCGATCACCTCGTGGTGCAGGACATCTTCCTGACCGAGACGGCGAACTACGCCGACGTCATTCTGCCGGCCTCGGCCTGGCCCGAGAAGACCGGGACGGTGACCAACACCAACCGGCAGGTGCAGATGGGCCGCAAGGCGGTCGCGCCGCCGGGGGAGGCGCGGGAGGACTGGCGCATCGTGGTGGCGCTCGCGCGCCGGCTCGGGCTCGACTGGCGCTACGACCACCCTTCGGAGGTGTTCGCCGAGATGAAGCGGACGATGCCGTCGCTCGACAACATCACCTGGGCCCGGCTCGAGGCGGAGGGCGCGGTCACCTACCCGTCGCTCGCCCCCGACGACCCCGGCCAGAGCATCGTCTTCGCCGAAGGCTTCCCGCGGCCGGGCGGCCGCGCCAAGTTCACGCCCGCCGCGGTGACGCCGCCGGCCGAGACGCCGGACGCCGACTATCCGTTCATCCTGACGACCGGCCGGCAACTCGAACACTGGCACACCGGCTCGATGACGCGCCGGGCGAGCGTGCTCGACTGGGCCGAGCCGGAGGCGCACGCCTCGCTGCATCCGCGCACGCTGAAGCGCCTCGGCGTGGCGGCGGGCGACGTCATCCGGGTCGAGACCCGCCGCGGCGCGATCGACCTCGCGGCGCGGGCCGATACGGCGGTGGCGCCCGACATGGTGTTCATCCCCTTCGCCTACGTCGAGGCCGCCGCGAACGTGCTGACCAACCCGCAACTCGACCCTGTGGGCAAGATACCCGAGTTCAAGTTCGCCGCCTGCCGCGTGTCGCGCGCAGAAAACAACGACGCCGAACGTAGCTGATCACGAAAATCGGGCGCTTTTGCGCTTGACTCGGACATCATGCCGCACATGTCATGGTGACGCAGGTGACGGGCCGCAAAGTCCTGCGGCGATGACCGCAAAGCGCCGGCAAGGCGATGCGGATGCATGCCCCGCCAAGACGGGGCGACCAGGGAGGAAGCGAACGTGCAGTCCGTTGGAACGGGCGCGACGACCGGTGCGCGCAGATCAGCGCCGCGAGGCGAGGCGCTCCCGCAGCATGCGGCAGGGTCAGGCGAGACTTTCGCCCGACTGCTGCGCAGCAACGCGTCGCGGCTGGCGGATCGCCCGGCCTATCGCGAGAAACACCGCGGCATCTGGCGCACGACGACGTGGCGCGCTTTGGCGCGCGATGTCGACATCCTCGCCGCAGCGCTCGCCGGGCGTGGTCTGAAGCGGGGCGACCATGTGGCCTTCCTCGGCGAGAACCGGCCGCGGCTCTACGCCGGCGTCGCGGCGGCCCATGCGCTCGGGGCCGTGGCGATGCCGCTGTTCCCCGACGCGACGGGCCCCGAGATCGCGCCGATGCTGCGCCTCGCGGGCGTCACCCACGCCTTCGTCGAGGATCAGGAGCAAGTCGACAAGCTGCTCGCGATCCTCCCCGAATGCCCCGCCCTGCGCTGCATCGTCTACGACCGGGAGCGCAGCATGCGCCCCTATCGCAACCCCGAACTGGTCTCCTACGCGGCGCTGGTCGAGGAAGGCCGCGCCGCCGCCGAGCGCAGCGGCGATCTCGTCTCGCGCGCCATCGAGGCGGGCGACGGCGGCGATGCGGCCTTCGTCTTTCTGAACTCCGGCGCGTCGGGGGCGTCCCATGCGGCGGTGCTGAGCCACGGCGGCCTGATCGCCCGCGCGCGCGCCGCGGCGGCGGCGGAGCGGCTGAGCCCGGCTGACTCGACGATCGCCTATCTGCCGCCGGGGTGGATGGGGCAGGCGATCTTCGCCTACGCCCAGCCGATGGCCGTCGGCTATTGCGTCTGCTGCCCTGAATCGTCCGAGACGCTGCTCTCCGACATGCGGGAGATCGCGCCGACGTGCTTCCTCACCACGCCGCGGATGCTCGACACGATCTTCTCGCAGGTCGCGCTGCGGATGGAGGCGGCGGGCGGCGTCAACCTCGCGCTCTTCAACCGCGCCGTGGCGCTCGCCCGTCGTCTCGGGCGGCGGCGCCTGGCGGGGGAGCCGGTCGGCGCGGCGGAGCGGATGTCGGCCGCGCTCTATGACGCGGTCGTCTACGGGCCGCTCCGCGATGCGCTCGGCATGAGCCGGGTGAAGGTCGCCTATACGTCGGGAGACGCGGTGGACCCATCCATTCTCGCCTTCTTCCGGGCGCTCGGCGTGAACCTCAAGCAGCTCTACGGCACCACGGAGAGCGGTTTTCTCGTGGCGATCCAGCGCGACGGCGCGGTGCGTCCCGACACGGTCGGCGCGCCGCTTGACGGCGTCGAGACGCGGATATCGCCCGACGGCGAAATTCTCGTCCGGGCCGAGGGCCTTTTCCTCGGTTATCTCGGCGACGGCGATGGGCGCTCGGTCGATGCGGAAGGCTGGCTGCGCACGGGCGATCTCGGGTCGCTCGGGGCGGACGGCCAGCTTCGCGTCGCCGACCGCGCGGGCGACATCGGCGTGCTTGCCTGCGGCGCGGCTTTCGCGCCGCGGCCGATCGAGAACCGGATCAAGGCGTCGCCCTATGTGCGCGAGGCGGTCGTGGTCGGCGACGGCCGGGACGGCGTGATCGCCCTGATCGACGTCAACACCACGTCGGTCGGGCGTTGGGCCGACACGCACGAGATCGCCTTCAGCGGCCATCGCGACCTCGCCGGACAGGATCGGGTCTACGATCTCGTCGCCGGCGTTCTCGCCGACATCAACGCCGAATTGGCGCGCGACCCCGCGACCGCGCCCTGCGTCGTCCGCCGCTTCGCGCTGCTGCCCGAGGAACTGAGCGCGGACGACGGCGTGCTGACGCGCACGGGCAAGATCAGGCGCACGGTCTTCGCCCAGCGGTTCGCGCCCCTGATCGAGGCGGCCTACGCCGGGCGGTCGTCGGCGTCGCTCGCAGCGCGGGAGGCTGAGGGGTCGATGGCCGCCGGCGTCGACGAGGTGAAGATACGCGACGCGGCCTTGGCCCCGGCTGACAGGAGAGCGGCATGAACGTCACGACCGCGATACAAGCCGCGACGCGCGCCTTCGCGATCGGCGGACCGATCCTCGAACTGGACTCGATCTCGCTGCGTTTCGGCGGGGTCAAGGCGCTGACCAACATCTCCTTCAACATCTGCGAACACGAGATCCGCGCGATCATCGGGCCCAACGGCGCCGGCAAGAGCTCGATGATCAACGTGATCAACGGCATCTACACGCCGCAGGAGGGCGAGGTGCGGTTCCGGGGCGAGCGCCTCGGGGCGATGACGCCCCAGCGCGCGGCGCGCATGGGCATCTCGCGCACCTTCCAGAACATCGCGCTGTTCAAGCGGATGTCCGTGCTCGACAACATCATGGCCGGGCGCACGTTGCAGACCCGCGCCACCTTCCTCGACGTCGCCTTCCGCACGCCCCGCTCGCGGCGCGAGGAGCTTGAGAGCCGCGAGAAGGCCGAGGAGATCATCGAGTTCCTCGAGATCGAGGACGTGCGCAAGACCCAGGTCGCCAAGCTGCCCTACGGCCTCCAGAAGCGGGTCGAGCTCGGCCGCGCGCTGGCGGCGGAGCCGAAGCTGCTGCTGCTCGACGAGCCGATGGCGGGCATGAACGTCGAGGAGAAGCAGGACATGTGCCGCTTCATCCTCGACGTGAACGAGAACTACGGCACCACCATCGTGCTGATCGAGCACGACATGGGCGTGGTCATGGACATCTCCGATCGTGTCGTGGTGCTCGACTACGGCAAGAAGATCGGCGACGGGCCACCCGAAGAAGTCAAGCGGAACCAGGAAGTGATCGACGCCTATCTCGGCGTGGCGCATTGAGGGGGTCGTCGTGATCGATACGGTTGAGCTGCTGTTCTTTCTGGAAGTGCTGATCGGCGGGCTGCTTGCCGGTGTGATGTATTCTTTGGTCGCACTGGGCTTCGTGCTGATCTACAAGGCGTCGCGCGTTTTCAACTTCGCTCAAGGAGCGATGGTGTTCTTCGCGGTGCTGTCCTTCGTCGGCTTCATGGAGCTCGGCCTGCCGTTCTGGGCGGCCTTCCTCGTCACCGTCGCGCTGATGATCCTCGTCGGCATGACGACCGAACGGCTGGTGCTCCGCCAGCTCGTGAACCAGAGCGACCAGACCCTGCTGATGGCGACCATCGGTCTGGCCTTCGTCTTCGAAGGCATGGGCCAGCTGATCTGGGGCGTGGAGGTGCGCCGGCTCGACCTCGGGATCCCCGACGTGCCGCTGGAGTGGGTGCTCGACAGCACCGGCATGTTCATCAGCGCGCTCGACATCTCCGCCGGCGTGGTCGCGGCGGTGATGGTGACCGTTCTCGCGATCCTGTTCTCCAAGACCAAGATCGGTCTCGGGCTGAGGGCCGTCGCCGACGGACACGCGGCGGCGATGTCGATCGGCATACCCTTGAAGAGCATCTGGATGATCGTCTGGGCGACGGCCGGCGTGGTCGCGCTGGTGGCGGGCATGATGTGGGGCGCGCGCAACGGCGTGCAGTTCGCCCTCGTCTGGCTCGCGCTCAAGGCGTGGCCGGTGCTGATCATCGGCGGCTTCACCTCGGTGCCGGGCGTGATCGTGGCCGGGCTGATGGTCGGCGCCATCGAGAAGGTCGCGGAAGTCTACATCGGCCCGGCCTTCGGCGGCGGCATCGAGGGCTGGGCGCCGTACATGATGGCGGTGGTCTTCCTGATGTTCCGCCCCGAGGGCCTGTTCGGCGAACGCATGATCCGGCGCGTGTGACGCGGCGCGGATCGGGAGGAGAGACCCATGATCTACCGTCAGGCCGGACAGTTCCGCACCAGCTACGCGGCGGACTCGCGCGCCATTCCGTTCCGTGAGGACCGCGTCGCGCTCGCGCTGATCCTGATCGCCGCCTACTTCGTGATCCCGTTCACGGCCAGCGACTACTGGCTGAGCGTGATCCTCGTGCCCTGGCTCGCGCTGTCGCTGGTCGCGACAGGGCAGAACATCCTGATGGGCTACGCCGGGCAGCACTCGCTCGGCTCCGCGGGCTTCATGGCGGTGGGCGCCTTCGCCTGCTACAACCTCATGCTGCGCATCGACGGCATGCCGTTCCTCGTCGCGCTGATCCTCTCGGGCGTCATCGCTGCGCTCGTTGGCGTCGTCTTCGGTCTGCCGAGCCTGCGGGTGCGCGGCATCTATCTCGCCGTCGCCACTCTTGCGGCGCAGTTCTTCATCGTCTGGGTGATCGACAAGTTCGGCTGGTTCACCAACTACGACACCTCCGGCATCATCACCACGCAGCGGATGGAGATCTTCGGCTACCGCTTCACGACGCCGGCCGAGCAGTATCTGATCGTGCTGGGGATCGTGACGGCGCTGACATGGCTCGCCGACAACATGGCGCGCGGGCGCACCGGCCGGAACTGGATGGCGGTGCGCGACATGGACGTGGCGGCGGAAGTCATGGGCCTGTCGCTGCTGCGCACCAAGCTGCAGGCCTTCGCGATCAGTTCGTTCTACTGCGGAGTCGGCGGCGCGCTGTTCGCTTACGCCTTCCTGCGCTCGGTCGAGCCCACGGCGTTCGACATCTACCTGTCGTTCCGCGTGATGTTCATGGCGATCATCGGCGGGCTCGCCACCACCATCGGGCCGTTCCTCGGCGCCGCCTTCATCCTGCTGATGCCGGTCTTCCTCAACACGACGTTCCAGGGGCTGTTCGGCGCGGCGGTGGACGCCACCATCATCTCGGCGCTGGAGCAGGTGATCTTCGGCGTCGCGATCATCCTGTTCATGATCTTCGAGCCGCTGGGCCTCGCCCGGCTGCTGCAGATCGCGCAGGATCGCTTGCGTCAGTGGCCTTTCAAGTACTGACGCACGCCCGGCGCGCCCGCCGCGCCCGAACGCAACGGGTCGACGCGGCGGGTGCGCCGCGTCTGCGAACCACGAAAAGAACAACCGGGAGGATCGACATGACCGAGACACGTGAGGCGCTGCGCGGCTTCGGCCGCGGCGTCAGGGTCGCCGCCGCCGCGGCCTTCGCCGCGGGCGCGGCGCTGCTGGCCGCGGCGCCGGGCGCCGACGCCGCCGAGCAGTATTTCCCGATCCCGAGCAGCCGCGTCGGGCCGTTCTCGGCCATGGGCACCGGATACTACGGCGGCATCATCGACTATCTCACCTACGTCAACATGACCGGCGGCGTGAACGGCGTGCAGCTGGTGTGGGCCGAGTGCGAGACCGAATACAACGCCGCGCGCACCGCCGAGTGCTATCAGCGCCTGATGGTCGGCCCGAACGGCCAGCGCATGGTGGTGTTCGACACGCTCGGCACGCCGGGCGCCTACGCCGTGATCAACCGCATGGCCGAGGACCAGGTGGTGCTGGCCCAGTACGGCTACGGCCGCACCGACGCGGCCGACGGCACGGTCTGGCCCTGGGTGTTCAACGCCGCCAGCCACTATTGGGATCAGATCGCCATGAAACTCGCGTTCATGGCCGAGCAGGAAGGCGGCGTCGAGAACATGCGCGGCAAGAAGGTCGTGCATCTCCACATCGACTCGGCCTTCGGCCGCGAACCGCTGCCCGCGATGCGTGCGATCGCCGAGGAATGGGGGCTCAATCTCGTCGAGATCGCGATCCCGTCGCCCGGCCTCGAACAGCAGTCGCAATGGCTCCAGATCCGCCGCGAGCGCCCCGACTGGGTGACCTTCTACTGCGCCGGCTCCGGCATGTGCTCGACGGGCATGACCGCCGCCGCGCGCGTCAACTTCCCCCGCGACCGCATGATCTACGTGACCTTCGGCGGCGCCGAGGAGGACATGGTGCCGGCGGGCGACGCGGGCGTGGGAACCTATGTCGTCGCCAACGCCGTGCCGGGCCGCGACTTCCCGCTGGTGCAGGAGATCGAGCGCGTCGTCTACGGCGCGGGCCGGGGCAACCTCTCCAACCCCGAGCGCGTCGGCACCGTCTACTGGAACCGCGGCGTGGGCGCGGCGGTCGCCTGGATCGAGGCGCTGCGCAACGCCCAGGAGATGTTCGACAAGGTCGGCCAGCCGGTGACGGGCGCGGAGTTCCGCGACGGCTACGAGGCGCTCGACATGAACGCGGCGCGGCTCGAAGAACTGGGCGTCGCGGAGATGATCGCGCCCTACCGCATGACCTGCGCGGAACACGGCGGCGCGCGCAAGTTCCGCATGATGCAGTGGGACGGGACGCAGTTCCAGGTCGTCAGCGACTGGATGGGCCCGAACGACCCGGACATGATCTCGGAGATGATCCGCGAGTCCGCGGCCCGCTTCGCCGAGGAGAACGGCATCACGCCGCGCGAATGCCCGCCGGACCCGGCCTGACCCGTGCTGCGGCGGTCCGGTCTCCGGGCCGCCGATCCCTCCTCCGTCCGCCTGCGTCCGGGAGACCGCGATCATGACCGCCCTCGCCGAAGCCCCCGCCCGAGCCGCCGCCGCCGCGCCGGCGCGCCCGGTCCTCGCCGTGAAGAACATCGAGGCGATCTACGACAACATCATCCTCGCGCTGCGCGGCGTGTCGCTCGACGTGCCCGAAGGCACGGTGGTGGCGCTGCTCGGCGGCAACGGCGCCGGCAAGAGCACGACGCTGAAGTCGATCTCGACGATGATCGCGGCCGAGCGCGGCAAGGTCACCAAGGGCTCGATCGAATTTCGCGGCGAGCGGATCGACCAGCTGACGCCGAACGACCTCGTGAACCGGGGCATGGTCCAGGTGATGGAGGGGCGGATGTGCTTCGGCCACCTCACGGTCGAGGAGAACCTGATCGCCGGCGCCTACACCCGCAGCATCTCCCGCGCCGAGATGCGCCAGGACCTCGAACGCGTCTACGCCTACTTCCCGCGCCTCAAGGTCCGGCGCACCAGCCAGGCCGGCTACACCTCGGGCGGCGAGCAGCAGATGGTGGCCATCGGGCGCGCGATGATGGCGAAGCCGAACACCCTGCTGCTCGACGAGCCGTCGATGGGCCTCGCACCCCAGATCGTGGCCGAGATCTTCGAGATCGTGCGCGACCTGAATCAGAGGGAGGGCGTCAGCATCCTGCTCGCGGAGCAGAACGCCAGCGTCGCGCTCAAGTACGCCGACTACGGCTACATCATGGAGAGCGGGCGCATCATGATGCACGGGCCCGCCGCCGCGCTCTCCGAGAACAAGGACGTGAAGGAATTCTACCTCGGCATCTCGGGAGAAGGGCGCGCCAGCTTCCGCGATCAGAAATCCTATCGTCGGCGCAAGCGGTGGATTTGAACTCGCATCTGTTCGGAAGAACTCGATAAACAGTGCGAGAGCTTTATTGTGTTTCTCGGCTGCGACGAGCAGGGATCTCGCCGAAACCGTCGCAAACGTGGCGCTTGCCGACCTGACCTTGGGTCGGCCGGGCACACCGGGCACCGAGGCAGACCCCGCGTGGATCGGCGCGGCAGGGGCGGACGACAGCCGTCGCTGCGTGAAGCGCGGCCGTCACCGCCGCGATCCGTGCAGCCGAAGCTTCTGATCGGCTGCGCCGACGCCGACGCTGCGCGGGTCGCCCGGCTCTGCGGCGTGCTGCACGGCGGGCTCGCGGGGGGGGGAACCGGAAAGACAGCCTGAGCGGAGAGCGGACCGCCGTCCGCGGAGCGGATCATGGCGAAGCATGCCGGGACAGCCGTCGTGGCCGCGATCTCTGCGCGCGTATCTCCCGCGGGTTGTGGATCAGCATGGGGTCTCGACGCCGATGGATGCCCTGGGACGTCGCTTCTTCATGGGCGGAGAGGAGGCGCGTGATCGCGCCCATCCCCAGCCGGCCGCGCCGGGCCTGAGGGCCGCCTTATGCGGCGCGCCCATCAACCCCTCCGCGGTCGCCGCGGGATGCGTCGGCCCCCATATGCGCGCCGCGTCGCGGGCCAGCAGGTCTCGCTCGCGCACGTCGAGGATCGCGAGCGCCGCCGCGGCGTCGCCCCGGGTGCGCCGCAGCGCCCCGGCGTAGACCTTGAGCGCGGAGTCGACCGACCACGAAAGGGCCGCTCCGGCGAGCCAGCGGCGCAAGGGTTCGGGCGCGCGATCGAAGGCGCGCATCGGATCGCGCGCGCGGCGACGGCGCAGGGTGGTCGAGAGATTGCGGCTCATGCCGGGGCCGGAGCGCCCGCCGCGCACCAGGCGCGCAGAAAGGCGTCCACCGGCGCCCGGCCGACGCCCTGGGTGATGAAGACGAGCTTGGTGCGGCGGTCCTCGTCGGGCCAGGCGTCAAGGACGACGGGGTCGTGGAAAACGTGCTGGGCGCCGTGGAAGACCACCGGGCGCTCGGGCCTTTCGGCCAGACGGACGACGCCTTTCACCCGCAGCAGTTCGGGGCCCTGGTTTGCGATCAGCAGTTCGAGCGCCGTGGTGAAGGCCATGGTGGGCACAGGGTCTTCGAGCACGACGCAGAAGGCGCGGATGTCCGCGCCGTGGCGGTTCGGGTCGTGGTGGTGGTCGCCGTGACCGTCGTGGCGGTGGTCGCGTCCGTGTCCGTCGAGCGCCTCGGCGTTCAGCCAGCGGCGGACGTCGAGCGTCTTCGCGCCGGGGTCGAAGGCCGCGCCGTCGAACAGGCGGCGGAGGTCGAAGTCGGGGGCGTTGCGCTCGAGAACCTGCGCGCCCGGCGCCAGCGCCCGGAGCCGCGCGGCGAGCGCGCCCACGTCGCGGCGCGAGGCGGGGTCGCGGGCGAGGTCGGTCTTGGTCAGCACGATCCGGTCGGCGACAGCGGCCTGGCGCACGGCCTCCTCGTGGCGATCGAACGTCGCCTCCCCGTTCACCGCGTCCACCGCCGTCACGACGCCGGCCAGGGCGAAGCGCCGGGCGAGGCGCGGATCGGCGATCAGCGTCTGGATCGGGGGGATCGGATCGGCGAGGCCGGTGGTCTCGATCACGACGCGGGCGAAGCCGCCGTTTTCGCCCGCGCTCATGCCGGCGTGGAGCCGCAGCAGCGCCTCGCGGATGTCGCCGCGGACGGTGCAGCAGAGGCAGCCGGTCGTCGTCTCGACGATCTGCTCGGGCGCGTGGGCGATCAGCGCGCCGTCGAGCCCGACCTCGCCGAACTCGTTGACGATCACGGCCGTGTCGCTGAAGCGCGGGTCGCGGAGCACGGCCGAGAGCAGCGTCGACTTGCCGGCGCCGAGGAACCCGGTGAGGAGCGTTACGGGAATGCGGTCGGTCATGGGAGTCAGTCGTCCTCGTCGTCCGGCTCGAAGGGGTCGATCACGAGCAGGAGCCGCGTCTCGCCCGTTCCCGCGATCGGCGGCGAGCGGTGCAGGAGGCCCGTGTCTTCGCCCGGCCACCGCCGCCCGCGGAACAGTCCGGCCGCGCCGCGGGGCGCGCGTTCGATCCGCTCCGGCGTCCCGCCGTGGGGCGCCGCGCCGTATTCCGTGCCTGCGCCGCGGTAGGCGCAGAGCAGCCGCAGCCGCACGGTGTCGAGGTGGAACCGGCGGCAGCTGTCGGTGCGGACCACGTCAAGCCGGACGTGGATCATCGGAGCGCCCGCTGCGCGGGCGAAGAGCAGGGCGAGCGCCGCGACGTCGTCCGCCAGCAGGTCGCGTTCGCGGCGCGCCTCGAGGCCGGCGTCGTCGCAGGCCGCGGCGACGGCGTCGCGGGCGCGCGCGCAGGGCATGGCGGCGCGCAGGCTCGGCAGCCGCTCGGGCGGCAGGGCGTCGATCCAGGCCGCAAAGGCGGGGTCGGGCGCGCGATCCCAGATCGCGGCGGCGACGCCCGCCTCGCCGATGCGCAGCAGGCCGTCGGGCTCGGCGACGCGCAGCACCGCGGTCGCAGGCCGCGCTGCCCGGCTGGCGGGCGAAAGCGTATCGGCGGCTGTGGTCATGGCGATCTCCAGGGGGGCGGGTTCTCTTTTCGACCGTCTGGTCATGCGGCGACCGCCCGCCCCCAGGCGGGGAACGGGTCGGGGAGCGTCGCCCAGGCTTCGGGTTCGAACACCGGGTTCTCCGGGTCGCCGACGAGGCAGCGCTCCAGCGCCGCCTCGATGCGCGGGCGGTCCATCGTGTCCATCGCGCCGATGAACACGATCTCCTGCCTACGGTCGTCGAACACCGGGTCCCAGGTCGCCCGCATCCGCGCCAGGGCCTCGGGGTCCTGCGGCCAGCGCGCCTTCGGCACGGCGGCCCACCAGAGGCCGAGCGCCTTCGAGGTGGCGATGGCGCCCGCGAGGCTGAACTCGCCCGCGAAGTCGGGGCGGGTCGCGAGCCAGAAATGGCCCTTGGCGCGGATCACGCCGGGCAGCGGCGTCTGGAGGAACTCGCGGAACTTCGCCGGGTGCAGCGGGCGGCGCGCGCGCCAGACGAAGCTCGTGACGCCGTATTCGACGTCCTCCGGCACGTGGTCCTTGAAGCCGTAGAGCTCCTTGAACCAGAGCGGGTGTTCGTGCGCCGTCTCGAAGTCGAAGAGGCCGGTGTCGAAGATCGCCTCCGGCTCGACGCGGGCGTAATCGGTCTCGATCAGGCGGGCGTCGGGGTTGAGGCTGCGGATGATCTTGCGCGCGGCGTCGAGCTTGCCGGGGTCGGCGTCCGAGACCTTGTTCAGGATCACCACGTCGGCGAACTCGATCTGCTCGACCAGCAGGTTGACGAGCGTCCGGTCGTCGCCGTCGCCGAGGCTCTCGCCGCGGTCCGACAGGAAGTCGCGGCTGGCGTAGTCGTTCAGCAGGTTCGCCGCGTCGACCACGGTGACCATCGTGTCGAGGCGGGCGACGTCGTCGAGGCTCTCGCCGTTCTCGTCGCGGAATTCGAAGGTGGCGGCCACGGGCAGCGGCTCGGAGATGCCGGTCGACTCGATCAGCAGATAATCGAAGCGGCCTTCGGCGGCGAGGCGGCGCACCTCCTTCAACAGGTCGTCGCGGAGCGTGCAGCAGATGCAGCCGTTGGTCATCTCCACCAGCGTCTCCTCGGTGCGCGAGAGATCGGCGCCGCCCGCGCGCACGAGGTCGGCGTCGATGTTCACCTCGGACATGTCGTTGACGATCACCGCCACGCGCCGCCCTTCGCGGTTGTGCAGCACGTGGTTGAGCAGCGTCGTCTTGCCGGCGCCGAGAAAGCCCGAGAGGACGGTGACAGGCAGGCGGCGGTCGTCGGGGTTACGGGTCATCAACGGTCTCCTTGATGGAAGGGCGCGGCGTCGGCTTTCAGGTCTCGGCGCGCTGTCGCCTTGCGGTGAGCCACAGGAAG
>RECW01000229.1 GCA_007693835.1 Paracoccaceae bacterium
TGCGCGAGGCCGAACATGTCGGCGCGGTGCACGATCAGCGTGTTGGCGGCGGGGATGTCGAGGCCGGACTCGATGATCGTGGTCGCCAGCAGCACGTCGTATTCGCCGTCGTAGAAGGCGTTCATGCGTCGGTCGAGCTCGCCCGCCGCCATCTGGCCATGGGCGACGACATAGCGGACTTCGGGGACCTGCTCCTTCAGGAACGCTTCCGCGTCGGGCAGGTCGGCGATGCGGGGGACGACGAAGAACGACTGCCCGCCGCGGTAGCGCTCGCGCAGCAGCGCCTCGCGCACGGTGATCGCGTCGAAGGGCGTCACGTAGGTGCGCACGGCGAGCCGGTCGACGGGGGGCGTGGCGATGATCGACAGCTCCCGCACGCCCGACATGGCGAGTTGCAGCGTGCGGGGGATGGGCGTCGCGGTCATCGTCAGCACGTGGACGTCGGCGCGGAGCGCCTTCAGCCGCTCCTTGTGCTGGACGCCGAAGTGCTGCTCCTCGTCGATGATCAGCAGACCGAGATCCTTGAACCGGATCCCCTTCGCCAGCAGGGCGTGGGTGCCGATCACGATGTCGACCGAGCCGTCGGCGAGCCCCTCGCGGGTCTCGGCGGCCTCCCTGGCCGGCACGAAGCGCGAGAGCTGGCGCACCTTCAGCGGCGTGCCCTGGAACCGCGCCGCGAAGCCCTTGGCGTGCTGGCGCGAGAGCAGGGTGGTCGGGCAGACCAGCGCCACCTGAACGCCCGACATGGCGGCGGCGAAGGCGGCGCGGAGCGCGACTTCGGTCTTGCCGAAGCCCACGTCGCCGCAGACGAGGCGATCCATCGGGCGGCCCGAGGCGAAGTCCTCCAGCACGTCGCCGATGGCCTTCAGCTGATCCTCGGTCTCCTCGTAGGGAAAGCGCGCGCAGAACTCGTCCCACGCGCCGACAGGGGGCTGGTAGCGCGGCGCGGCCTTCAGCGCGCGCTCGGCCGCGACCCGGATCAGCGCGTCGGCGACTTCGCGCAGGCGCTCCTTCAGACGCGCCTTCCGCGCCTGCCACGCCCCGCCGCCGAGCCGGTCGAGCTGCGCCTCGCCCTCGCCGTAGCGCGACAGCAGTTCGACGTTCTCGACCGGCAGGTAGAGCTTCGCGCCGCCCGCGTAGTCGAGCGCGAGGCATTCGTGGGGCGCGCCGAGGGCCTCGATGGTCTGGAGCCCGGTGTAGCGCCCGATGCCGTGTTCGACGTGCACCACCAGATCGCCCGGCGAGAGCGAAGCCGCCTCGGCGATGACGTTCTCGGCCTTCCGGCCCTTGCGCGCGCCGCGCACCAGCCGGTCGCCGAGCACGTCCTGCTCGGAGATCACCGTGAGGCGCGCGGTCTCGAACCCCTGTTCGAGCGGCCAGACGAGAAGGTGGACGCCGCCGCCCGCCTTCTCGACCTCCGCCCAGGACGCCGCAAGCCGCGCGCCTTCGACGCCGTGGTCGCGCAGCAGCGTGGCGAGGCGGTCGCGCGCGCCTTCGGAGTAGGACGCGACGGCCACCGGCCCGTCGCCGAGGCGCGCGCGGATGTGCTCGGCCAGCGCGTCGAAGACGTTGACGCCCTCCATCCGCCGCTCGGCCGCGAAGCTGCGCCCGATGCGCCCGCCCGCGTCCACGATCCCGGGTCCCGGCGGCCGGCGGTTGGGGTCGAAGCGGCGCACCGGGCGGCCGTCGAGGGCGCTCGCCCAGGCGGCGGCGTCGATGTAGAGCAGTTCTGGCGGGCAGGGCTTGTACGCGGTCTGGCCGAGGCTGCGGGTCGCCGCCCCCTGGGCGCGCGCCTCATGGTGGTCGCGCACGGTCTCGAGCCGCGCGTCGCGCGCTTCCTCCACCAGATGATCCATCGAGACGGGGGCGCCGGGCAGGTAGTCGAAGAGCGATTCCATCCGCTCGTGGAAGAACGGCGCCCAGTGCTCCATGCCCTGATGCTTGCGGCCCGCGCTCACCGCCTCGTAGAGCGCGTCGTCGAGCCCCGCCGCCCCGAAGCGCTCGCGGTAGCGGGTGCGGAACCGGGCGATGGAAGGCTCGTCGAGGATCACCTCCGAGGCGGGCGCGAGATCGACGCGCGCGATCTTGCCGACGGTGCGCTGGGTCGCGGCCTCGAACCGCCGCGCGCCCTCCAGCACGTCGCCGAAGAAGTCGAGCCGCACCGGATTGTCGGCGCCCGGCGGAAAGACGTCGACGATGCCCCCGCGCACGGCGAAGTCGCCGGGCTCGGACACCGTCGGCGCGCGGTTGAAGCCCATCCGCGACAGCCAGCCGAGCAGGGCGTCGACGTCGACCCGGCGCGAGACCGCGGCCTCGAAGGTGGCGTCGAGCACGGTCTCGCGCGGCGGCACGCGCTGCACGGCGGCGTTGGCGGTGGCGAGGACCACGGCGGGGCCTTCGACCCCGCGGGCGAGGCGGGCGAGGGTGGCCATGCGGGTGGCGGAGACCTCGGCGTTGGGCGAGACGCGGTCGTAGGGCAGGCAGTCCCAGGCCGGGAAGCGGATCACCGGCAGGGCGGGGGCGAAGACGGCGAGCGCCTCGGCCATCGCCGCGGCGCGGCGGTCGTCGCGCGCCACGTGCAGCACCGGACCATCGGCGCGCGCCGCCAGGTCGGCCAGCAGCCGGGCGTCGAAGCCTTCCGGCGCGCCGCCGACGTCGATCGCGCCCGGTTCGAGAGGTGCCTGTCTCGCCATGGCGCGCGAGGTAGCCCGCCGCCCGGCGGCGCGCAAGAAGCCTCCGGCGGCTAAGCCTTGAGGCCCGCGCCGCGTCGGAACAGCAGCCACGCGGCGAGCCAGAGCACGACCGCCGTCGCGCCTGCCAGCGCCAGCGCCAACGCCGGCTCGCCGTCCGCGGCGCCGAGCACGCCGAAGCGGAAGCCGTCGATCAGGTGGAAGACCGGGTTGAGGCGGCTGACGGTCTGGAACGCCGCCGGCAGATCGGCCACCGAGTAGAAGGTGCCCGACAGGAACGCGAGCGGCGTGACGATGAAGTTGGTGATCGCCGCCATCTGGTCGAACTTCCAGCACAGCACGCCCACGATCAGCCCGGCGAGCGACAGCGCCAGCGCGCCCGCGACCAGGAACGCGAGCGCCCACAGCGGCTCGGCCACCGTCATGCCGAGCGCGGGAAAGACCGGGAGGCCGACGGCGAGGCCCACGGCGACGCCGCGCGTGGCGCCCGACAGCGCGTAGCCCGCCACAAGCTCGCCCGGCGACAGCGGCGGCATCAGCGTGTCGACGATGTTGCCCTGCACCTTGGCGATGATCAGCGACGAGGAGGTGTTCGCGAAGGCGTTCTGCACCACCGTCATCATCAGGACGCCGGGGGCCAGAAAGGCCGTGAAGGGCACGCCGCCCACGTCGCCGCGGCGCTCGGCGAGCGCAAAATGGAAGACGGCCATGAAAAGTCCTGCGGTCGCCAGCGGCGCCATCAGCGTCTGCGCCCAGATCTTGGCGAAGCGCCACACCTCCCGGGCGTAGAGCGTCCAGAGGCCGAGCCAGTTGACCCGGCCGAAGCGGCGGACGCCGGGAGCGGGCAGGGCGCGGGACCGCCCGGGCGCGTGGCGCCGGCTCCGGGCGTCGCCGGCGCGATCGGTCGTTCCATCCATCGGCGCTTCCCTGTATACCGCGCTGCGACAGAGGACGCGCGGCCCTTTCGGGCGCGTGTTTCTCAGGTCGCGGTCCGCGCGGCAAGCGTCGGGACCCGACGGCGAGGCACTTGGAGACGACGATGTCCTGGACCGACGAGCGCGTGGAGAAGCTTCAGGCGATGTGGAACGAAGGGCTTTCGGCGGCGCAGATCGCCAAGGCCCTCGGCGGCGTGACGCGCAACGCGGTGATCGGCAAGGTCCACCGTCTGGGCCTGTCGAACCGCGGCCCCAACGCCCCGAAGTCCGCCGCGGAAGCCGAGACGCCGCCGGAAGCGGTCGCGCCGACGCCGACGCAGGCTCCTGCGCCGGAACCCGAACCCGAACCGGCGCCCGAGCCGAAGCCGGTCGCCGCCCAGCCGCCGGCTCCCCCTCGCCCGCAGTCGCCGCTCCAGCGTCGCGAGCCGGCGCCGATGACGGAGGACAGGCTGGAGGTGCTCGCCAACCTCGCCGAGATCGAAAAGACGGCGCGCCGGGTCTCGCTGCTCGACCTGACCGAGCGGCTCTGCAAATGGCCGATCGGCGACCCGACGGACCCGGATTTCCATTTCTGCGGTCTCCCGGCCGTGCCCGGAAAACCCTACTGCGCCGCCCATGTCGCCGTGGCGTTCCAGCCCATGTCGAGCCGCCGCGATCGCGAACGCAGCCGCGTCCGCCACTGAGGGGCCGGCGCGCGGCGGCGCCGCGTCCGCCGAGAGGCGCGAGACGACGGCCGCCCGCCCCCTGCGGCTCCATAGCCGACTCCGCGGGGTTGGTTTTCTCGAAACACCGATCATACTGGTCAGGCATGGGGCGGGCGTCGCCGCATGCGGCGGGGTGGCTCGTTGTCGGCCTGCGCAGCCGCCGCTACGACTGCGGGCGAGCGATCTGTCGGGCGCGCCCTTGCGCGCCTGGCGCAACACGCTGGAAGGAACGACGCATGGACGACCTCCTGAGGGAGTATCTGCCGATCATCGTCTTCTTCGGGCTCGCCCTCACGCTCGGCCTGCTGTTCATCGCCGCGGCGATGATCGTCGCGGTGCGCCGGCCCGATGCGGAGAAGGTGTCGGCCTACGAATGCGGCTTCAACGCCTTCGACGACGCGCGGATGAAGTTCGACATCCGGTTCTATCTGGTGTCGATCCTGTTCATCATCTTCGACCTCGAAGTCGCCTTCCTGTTCCCCTGGGCTGTCGCCTTCGGCGACCTCGGCTGGTTCGGCTTCTGGTCGATGATGATCTTCCTCGGCGTCCTCACCGTCGGCTTTGTCTACGAATGGAAGAAGGGCGCTTTGGAATGGGAGTGAGCCCATGACCGCAAGCACAGGCTCCTTGCAGGCGGGCGTCGACCGCGAGGCGCAGATGCCCGCGATCAACGCCGAACTCGCCGACAAGGGCTTCATCCTCACCTCCGTCGACGGACTGGTGAACTGGGCCCGCACCGGCTCGCTGTTCTGGATGACCTTCGGGCTGGCGTGCTGCGCGGTCGAGATGATGCAGACGTCCATGCCGCGCTACGACGCCGAGCGCTTCGGAATCGCGCCGCGCGCCTCGCCGCGCCAGTCGGACGTGATGATCGTGGCGGGCACGCTGACCAACAAGATGGCCCCGGCGCTGCGCAAGGTCTACGACCAGATGCCCGAGCCGCGGTACGTGATCTCGATGGGCTCCTGCGCCAACGGCGGCGGGTACTATCACTACAGCTACAGCGTGGTGCGCGGTTGCGACCGGATCGTGCCGGTCGACATCTACGTGCCGGGCTGTCCGCCGACGGCGGAGGCGCTGCTCTACGGGCTGCTGCAGCTCCAGCGCAAGATCCGCCGCACCGGCACCATCACGCGATAGGCAAGCCGGCGGCCCCGCGCCGCCCGCGAGAGCGGAGAGACCATGAGCGAAGAGCTGATCGAGCTCGGCGCCTACATCGAAAGCGCCACGCCCGACGCGGTGTTCAGCGCGGCGGTGACGCGCGGCGAACTGACGGTGCAGTGCGCGCCCGAGGGGATCGTCAGCCTGCTGACCTTCCTGCGCGACGATCCCGGCTGCCGCTTCACGACGCTCGTCGACATCTGCGGCGTGGACTGGCCGGAGCGCGAGAAGCGCTTCGACGTCGTCTATCATCTGCTGTCGATGCAGGCGAACCAGCGGGTGCGCGTGAAGGTGGCGGTGCGCGAGGACCAGATCGTGCCGAGCGTCATCGGCGTGTTCCCGGCCGCCGACTGGTTCGAGCGCGAGTGCTTCGACATGTACGGCGTGATGTTCTCGGGCCACCCGGATCTGCGCCGGCTGCTCACCGACTACGGTTTCCGCGGCCATCCGATGCGCAAGGACTTCCCGACCACGGGTTATGTCGAGGTCCGCTACGACGAAGCCGAGAAGCGCGTGGTCTACGAGCCGGTGAACCTGGTGCAGGAGTACCGCCTGTTCGATTTCATGAGCCCGTGGGAAGGCGCCGAATACATCCTGCCGGGCGACGAGAAGACCGAGAAGAAGGGGGCCGCGTGATGGACGGCGAGCAGCTTCCCGCCGAGCACAAGCTCCGCAACTTCAACATCAACTTCGGGCCGCAACACCCTGCGGCGCATGGGGTTCTGCGGCTGGTGCTGGAGCTCGACGGCGAGATCGTCGAGCGGGTGGACCCGCACATCGGGCTGCTCCACCGCGGCACCGAGAAGCTGATGGAGAGCCGCACCTACCTGCAGAACCTGCCCTACTTCGACCGGCTCGACTACGTCGCCCCGATGAACCAGGAGCACGCGTGGTGCCTCGCCATCGAGCGGCTCACGGGCACGCCCGTGCCGCGCCGCGCGCAGCTGATCCGGGTGCTGTTCTGCGAGATCGGCCGCATCCTGAGCCACCTGCTCAACGTCACGACGCAGGCGATGGACGTCGGCGCGCTGACGCCCCCTCTGTGGGGCTTCGAGGAGCGCGAGAAGCTGATGGTGTTCTACGAGCGCGCCTGCGGGGCGCGGCTCCACGCCGCCTATTTCCGCCCCGGCGGCGTGCATTGCGACCTGCCGCCGGATCTGCTCGACGACATCGTGGCGTGGTGCGACCCGTTCCTCGAAGTGCTCGACGACCTCGAAGGGTTGCTGACCGACAACCGCATCTTCAAGCAGCGCAACGTCGACATCGGCGTGGTCTCGCTGGAGACGGCGCAGGCCTACGGCTTCTCGGGCGTCATGGTCCGCGGCTCGGGCTGGGCGTGGGACCTGCGCCGCGCGCAGCCCTACGAGTGCTACGACGAGTTCGACTTCCTGATCCCCGTCGGCAAGCACGGCGACTGCTACGACCGCTATCTCTGCCGCATGGAGGAGATGCGAGAGAGCGTGAAGATCATGCGGCAGGCTGTTGAAAAGCTTGCTCAGTGCCAGGGTGAGGACGTATTGCACCGGGGCAAGATCGGCCCGCCGCGGCGGGGCGACATGAAGACCTCGATGGAGGCGCTGATCCACCACTTCAAGCTCTACACCGAGGGGTTCCACGTGCCCGAGGGCGAGATCTACGCCGCGGTGGAGGCGCCCAAGGGCGAGTTCGGCGTCTATCTGGTCGCCGACGGCACCAACCGGCCCTACCGCGCGAAAATCCGCGCGCCGGGCTTCCCGCACCTCGCCGCGCTCGACCACATCGGGGTGGGGCACCAGCTCGCCGACGTCAGCGCCATCCTCGGTTCGCTCGACATCGTGTTCGGGGAGATCGACCGGTAATGCTCCGCCGCCTTCACCCCGACCAGCCCGCCGCCTTCGCCTTCACCCCCGCCAACGCGGCGTGGGCCGAGGCGCAGATCGCCAAGTATCCCGAAGGCCGGCAGGCTTCGGCGATCATCCCGCTGCTGTGGCGCGCGCAGGAGCAGGAGGGCTGGCTGACCCGGCCCGCCATAGAGGCGGTGGCCGACATGCTTGGCCTCGCGCGCATCCGCGCGCTCGAAGTCGCCACCTTCTACTTCATGTTCCAGC
>RECW01000198.1 GCA_007693835.1 Paracoccaceae bacterium
GCGGCGCCCGCGGTCCGGCGGCCGCGCGCGCCGCTGCGCGTTCTCGGCACCTCGGTCACGCAGATCGCGCCGATCATGGCGGCGGCGGCCGAGGACCTCGGCCTCGCGTTCGAGCACATCACCCTCGACGGCGCCTCGGCGCAGCGACGCGGCGCGCTGCGGCCCGACAGCTTCGACGTCTACGACCAGTGGTTCCACGACATCGACCTGATCTGGCCGGCGCGCTCGCTGCAGCCCATCGAGATCGCGCGGATCGACCGCTGGGACGAGATCAACGCCCTGCCGAAGACAGGCCGGCTGGGGCCGGGCCATCCCCGCGTCTCGGGCGGCGACCCGTCGCGGCGGCTCTGGGTGCAGCTCGACGGCGGGCTCGGCGACGCGCCGTCCGACCGCGTGTCGATGCTGCCGACCGTCCACAACGCCGACGGCTTCGCCGTGGCGGGGGCCGAGGGACCGGCGCCCGACAGCTGGGGCGCGCTGCTCGACCCCGCCTGGGCGGGCCGCGTGATTCTCCAGTCCGATCCCGCCATCGGCTGCCTCGACATGCTCCTCGCGATGAAGGCGCGCGGCGAGATGGCCGCGGCGGATCTCGGCGACCTGACGCTCGAGGAGATCGAGGCGCTGACCGACCGGCTCGCCGCGCTGGTCGCGGAAGGGCATTTCCGCTGCGTCTGGGCCGACGAGGCCGAGGCGGTGGCGGCGATGCGCGAGGGGCCCGCGATCGGGTCGCTCTGGTGGTCGGGGCTGACGGCGCTGCGCGCGGAGGCGCGCGCGGTCGAGATGGTGACGCCGCGCGAGGGTTATCGCGGCTGGTTCGGCGGGCTGGCCCTGTCGGTCCACCTCGACGGCTGGGCGCTGGATGCGGCCTACGACTATCTCAACTGGTGGCTGGACGGACGGGCGGGCGCGCTGATGGCGCGCAACGGCGCCTACATGGCGAACCCGGAAGCGGTCCGCCGCCGGCTGAGCGCCGCCGAATGGGCGTTCTGGTATGAAGGGACCCCCGCCGCCGAGCCGATCCGCAACGCCGCCGGCGAGGTCGTCTGGCGCGCAGGCGACCGGCGGGAGGGCGGCGCCTACGCCGAGCGCATGGCGCGGGTCGTGGTCTGGGACGCGGTGATGAACGAGCACAACTACCTCGCACGCCGGTGGGAGGATGCGCTGCGCCCCCTCTCCACCCCCCGCTGATCGGAGCGGGGTTTGGCGGGAGAGCGGCGCAGGCCGCCGTCGTCCGTCGGCCGGCGACTGGCGAACCGCTTCTCCCGACTGCCGCCGCGGCGACGCCGTTCGCCGCCTCGGGCGTCGCGCAGCCCCGGACGCCGACGGCGGCGGGATCGCACCGCGGCGAGACCCCGTCGCCTGCGGATGGCCAGTCGATCTCCGCGCGATCAGGGCGCGTCCGACGCATCCCGGAAGAACAGCGCCTGGCTCACGGCGGCGACGACCGTCTCCGGGCGGAACGGTTTCGATATCAGGAACGTCGGCTCCGGTCGCGCGCCGGTGAGCAGGCGGTCGGGGTAGGCCGTGATGAAGATCACCGGCGCCGAGAACGCGGCCAGGATGTCCTGCACCGCGTCGATCCCCGAGGAGCCGTCGGCGAGCTGGATGTCGGCCAGCACGAGGTCGGGCCGGTGCGCGTGCGCCGCGGCCACGGCGGAGTCTCGGGTGTCGGCGATGGCGACCACCGTGTGGCCGGCCTCGGTGACGACGCCTTCGATGTCCATGGCGATGATCGGCTCGTCCTCGATCACGAGCACCCGTGCGCGCGTCTGCCGGCGCAGCTCCTTCATGGCGTCCTCGACGAGCGCCGCCACCTCCGCCGGCTCCGTTTCCAGAACGACCGCCGCCTCGTCGAGGGAGAAACCCTCCACCGAGGCGAGCAGCAGCGCCTGCTTCGAGCGGGGCGTGAGGCGGTTGAGGCGAAGCTGCGCCGTCGCTTCGCGCGCCGAGTCGGGTTCGGGCGGCGCGTCGATCGCGGCCGAGGTCCACAACCGCTGGAAGGCCGCGTAGAGACCGACCCGCGCGCCGCGCGCGACGTCGACGACGGAGCGATCGGCGAGCAGCGCCTCGAGCAGCGCCGCCACGTGCGCGTCGCCGCTCGCCTGCGATCCGGTGAGCGCGCGCGCATACCGCCGCAGAAGCGGCAGGTGCGGCGCGATCTGGTCTGCAAGCGACGGAGCGGGGGTTTCGGGTGCGACGGACGCGGTCATCATCTTCTCCTGCGGCGCGCCAAAGGCGACGGATCACGGGAACCAACGCGTGGACGGCGCGTTGGTTCCCGTGATCGCACAGCGGCGCCCGCGCGCCGCGCACAGGCGTCCGACGCGGCGCGGCAGGGAAAGAGCGAGATGAAGCCAGCGACACGGAACGGCGGCGGCGCCGCCCCAAACGACTCGTCCGACCTGCGCGCGCCTGTCGACGCGGGGCTCGTCGGAGAGCATCTGCGCCGCATGTTCGTGGATGTCGAGCGCGAACCGCTCCCCGAGCGGCTCGCGGCGCTTCTGGCGCAGCTGGCGGCCGGGGAGAAACCGAAATGAGCGGGTCTAGCGGATTTCATGCGGCGCTCGCCGCCCACCTTCCGCAACTGCGCGCCTTCGCCCGCACCCTGAGCCGCGACCCGGCGTCCGCCGACGATCTGGTCCAGGAAACGCTGCTCAAGGCGTGGGCGAACCGGGACCGGTTCCAGGAAGGCACGAACCTGCGCGCATGGCTCTTCACCATTCTGCGCAACACGTTCTATTCTCTCCACCGCAAGCGCCGTCGCGAGGTGCAGGACGTCGACGACGCCCATGTCGGCAAACTCGCCGTTCGGCCCGATCAGGAGCATAACCTCGCCATGCGCGACTTCTCGGCGGCGCTCGCCCGCGTGCCGGAAGACCAGCGGGAAGCGCTGATCCTCGTCGGGGCCGCCGGCATGTCCTACGAGGAGGCGGCGGAGGTCTGCGGCGTGGCGGTCGGCACGATCAAGAGCCGGGTCAGCCGGGCGCGCGCGCGCCTCAGCGCGCTCCTCGACGTGCGCGACGGGGCCGAGCTCGTCGGGGACGCGCGGATGGACGCGGCGCTCGCGGGCGCGGTCGAGGGCGGCGCGGTCTGAACGACGGGCCGGAGAAGCGTCGCTGAAGACATGGGCGTCGAGACGAGGCGTCGCCCGAGCCGAGGCCGGCGCGCCGCGCCCGTTCGGCGGATCGCGACAGGCGCCTCGGCCGAGCGGAGCGTGCTCGACCGCCGCAGCCGCTCACGCGGCCCGCGGCAGCGCCGTCTCGACCAGCTTCGACCAGTAGGCGACGCCCACCGGCAGGGCGGCGTCGTTGAAGTCGTATTCGGGGTGGTGCAGCGGCGCGGTGTCGCCGTTGCCCATGAACACGAACACCCCGGGCCGCTTCTCGGCGAGATAGGCGAAGTCCTCGCCCCCCATCACCGGCGGATGACCGAGCGTCACGTTCTCGGCCCCCGCGAGGCCCCGCAGCACCTCGGCGGCGAAGGCGGTCTGCGCGGGGTCGTTGACGACGGGCGGATAGGGCTCGCGGCCCGCGCTGTAGCGGATGCTCACCCCGTAGGCCGCGCCGATCTGGGCGCACTTGCGCTCGATCTCCTCGACGATCAGCGCGTGGGTCGCCTTGTCGAACACCCGCACCGTGCCGCCGAGCCGCGCCGTCGACGGGATCACGTTGTGCGCCGAGCCCGCCTGGAACACCGTGATCGAGAGCACCGCCGGCTCGGTGGCCACCACGCGCCGCGAGACGATGGTCTGCAACGCCTGCACCAGCGCGGCGCCGGCGACGATGGGGTCGTGGGTCAGTTCGGGGCGCGCGGCGTGGCCGCCCTTGCCTTCGATCTCGATGGTGAACTCGTCCGCCAGCGCCATCGCCGGCCCTTCGCGAAGCGCGAACTGGCCGACCGCCATCCCCGGCCAGTTGTGCAGGCCGTAGACGGCGCGGGCGGGATAGCGCTCGAGAAGCCCGTCATCGAGCATCGCCTTGGCGCCGGCCCCGCCTTCTTCCGCAGGCTGGAACACGAAGACCACCGTGCCGTCGAAGCCGCGGGTGTCGGCGAGGCGGCGCGCGGCGCCGAGCAGCATGGTGGTGTGGCCGTCGTGGCCGCAGGCGTGCATCTTGCCGGGCGTCTCGGAGGCGTAGGGCTTGCCGGTCGCCTCCATGATCGGCAGCGCGTCCATGTCCGCGCGCAGAAGGATGGTGCGCGCCTCGTCGCCGGGGCCCGAGGCGCCGTGGAGCACGCCGACGACGCCGGTGCCGCCGATCCCGGTCTCCACCGCGTCGAAGCCGAAGGCCCGCAGCTTCTCGGCGACGAAGGCTGCGGTGCGCGTCTCCTCGTAGCAGAGCTCCGGCGCGCGGTGCAGCGTGTGGCGCCAGTCGGCGAGGTCGTCGGCCATGGCGGCGATGGCGTTGTCGAGCGGGCGCATGTCGTCTCCTCAGAAGTCCAGGGCGGCGCCGTCGCGCAACACGGCGGCGGCTTCGGGGGAAAAGTCGTCTCCGTCACGGATATGCGTCGGACCGGCGTGCAGGACGAGGGGGGGCGCGAGGCGGAACGGCGCCCGGCTGTCCTTGCGCATCTTCACGATCATCCGCGTCGCCGCGCGGCCGGCCCGCGGCGCGAGCGGCAGCACCGCGACGCCGCCCGCCTTGCCCTCCGCCGCGGCGAGGATGTCGGGCAGGCGTTCGACCCTGTGGATCAGCGTCAGCCATCCGCCCTGCCTCAGCCGCCTGAGCCCGACGGCGACCCAGAGCCCCACCCCGCCGGTGCGCTCGCGCCGGGCGACGTCGCGGGCGGGGTCCGGGCTCGGCGCGTCGACTTCCGCGAAGTACGGCGGGTTCATGATCGCGTGGTCGAAGACCCGCGCGCGGAGCGCCGCGGGCGGGGCGTCCACGTCGCCGTCGTGGACGGTCAGCGCCGCGCCGTTGTCGGCGGCGTTGCGCCGCGCGAGCGCCGCGTAGGCGGGCTGAGCCTCCAGCCCGTGGAGGTCGAGCCCCGCGACACGCGACGCGAGGCAGAGCGCGGCCGCGCCGGCGCCGCAGCCGAGGTCGAGCACCTTGTCTCCCGGCCGCGCAGGGCAGGCCGCGGCGAGCAGAACCGGGTCGGTCGCGGCGCGGTAGCCCTCCAGCGGCTGATGCAGAAGCACCCGCCCGCCGAGCAGCGCGTCGCGGCTCAGGCGCGCGTCGCCGAGAAGCCCTGTCGCGCTCACGGCCCGATATCCACGCCGTTGTCGCGCAGGATCGCGCGGGCCCGGAACGCGTCGCGCCGCGCGACCATCAGCCGGCGCGGCAGGGCGCCGACGCTGCCTTCCAGCACGCTCATGTGGACGTCCAATTCGAAGCAGTCTATATCCTCGGCGCGCAAGAGTGCGGTTGCGAAACCCACGAGCGTCACGTCTGTGGTGCGAAGCAGCTCCTCCATGACGCGACGGTATCGCGCCGGGCGCGTCGGCGTCGAGAGCGCAGACAACGACGGAGCACCGCCTTGAACCAGGCCGCCGCCAAGATCGCCGAAGCCGCCGCGCCCGACGGCCCCTACGAGCGGCTCCTCGCCATCGTCGCAGACGACATGGAGCGGGTGAACGCGGAGATACTCGCCCGGATGCAGTCGGAGCACACGACGCTCATACCGCAGGTGGCGGCGCACCTGATCGGGGCCGGCGGCAAGCGCATCCGCCCCATCCTCACCCTCGCGGCCGCGCGCCTCTGCGGCTACGAGGGGCGCGCGCACATCGTGCTCGCGGCGGCGGTCGAGAGCATCCACAACGCGACGCTGCTGCACGACGACGTGGTGGACGAAAGCGGCAAGCGGCGCGGCCGGCCGACCGCGCACACCGTCTTCGGCAACAAGCCGAGCGTGCTGGTCGGCGACTTCCTGTTCGCCCGGTCCTTCCAGCTGATGGTCGAAACCGGCTCGATCGACGTGCTCCGCGTGCTGTCGGACGCCGCGGCCGTCATCGTCGAGGGCGAAGTGCTGCAACTCGCCGCGGAGAGGGATCTCTCGGGCGGCGAAGAGATCTACCTGAAAGTGATCCGCGGCAAGACGGCCGCCCTGTTCGAGGCGGCGGCGCAGGCGGGCGCCATGGTGGCCGGCGCGCCCGAGGCCCAGGTCGCCGCCCTCGCCGCCTATGGCGACGCGCTCGGCGTCGCCTTCCAGATCGTCGACGACCTGCTCGACTACGGCGGCGCCGCGTCGACCATCGGCAAGAACGCCGGCGACGACTTCCGGGAGGGCAAGGCCACGCTGCCGGTGCTGCTCGCCTTCGCCCGCGGCGACGAGCGCGAGCGCGCGTTCTGGCGGCGCGTCATCGAGCGGCGCGAGCAGCATCCGGGCGACCTCGACCAGGCGCTCGACATCCTGCGCCGCCGCGACGCCCTCGCCGACACCATGGCCCGCGCCCTCGGCCACGTCGACCGGGCGCGGCGCGCGCTCGACGCATTCCCGCCCTCGGCCCTGCGCTCCGCGATGGCCGATATGGCCGACTTCGTCGCCTCCCGCGCGCACTGATCATCGCCGCCCGGAAGATTTCCGGCGCGTCAAGGCTCGCGTCAGCGACCGCGCCTGCGCGGCTCGGCCTTGACGCGTCGGAAATCTTCCGCACGCTCGACCAAGGCCGCCCTCGCGGCCATCCCCAGCCCCTGCGCCTTGCGACGCCAGCCCGGAGACCTCCCGCATGACCGATCGCCCCGCCCCCACGACCCTGCATGTCGTCGTCGTCGGGTGTTCGGGGCGGATGGGCCGCATGCTGTGCCGCGCGGCGGTCGACGCCGACGGCGTGCTGCTTGCGGGCGCCACGGACCGACCCGGATCGCCGCTGCTCGGGCAGGACGCGGGAGTCGCGCTCGGCTTCGGCATCGACTTCGGCATGCCGATCACCGATGACCCGTTGCCGCTGTTCGCCAGCGCCCACGCGGTCCTCGACTTCACGACGCCGGCGGCGAGCGTCGCCCACGCGGAACTCGCCGCGCAGGCGCGCATCGTGCACGTGATCGGCACCACGGGCTTCGACGACGCGCAGCGCGCGCGCCTCGCGGCCTGCGCGCGCCATGCGACCATCATCGAGGCCGGGAACATGTCGCTCGGCGTCAACCTTCTGGCTGCGGTGGTGCGTCGCGTGGCCGCGGCGCTCGACGCGACCTGGGACGTCGAGATCGTCGAGACCCATCATCGCCACAAGGTCGACGCGCCTTCGGGCACGGCGCTGATGTTCGGCGAGGCCGCCGCCGCCGGCCGCGGCGTCGCGCTGCGGGAAGTGCGCCAGAGCGGGCGCGACGGCAACACCGGCCCGCGCCCGCCCGGCGCGATAGGCTTCTCCGCCATCCGCGGCGGCGACGTCGTCGGCGAGCACGACGTGATCTTCGCCGGCGAGGGCGAGCGGGTGGTGCTCCGCCACGTCGCGACCGACCGCATGATCTTCGCCCGCGGCGCGGTGAAGGCGGCGCTCTGGGGGCAGGACAAGGGACCGGGCCTCTACGGGATGGCCAACGTGCTCGGCCTCGCCTGAGCCTCTCAGTGTCCGACTCGAAAATTCCGGGCGTGTCTGTTTTCCGCGTTGGTCATGCTGCGAGCATCCGGCTCCAGGC
>RECW01000220.1 GCA_007693835.1 Paracoccaceae bacterium
CCGCAGGAGGCGAGCGCGCCGATGGTGGTGCCGTGGTAGTCGCGCTCGCGGAACAGGATCTTGTGCTTGCGCCCGCCGTGGCGCTTCCAGGCGATCTGGCGGACCATCTTGTAGGCCTTCTCGTTCGCCTCGGAGCCCGAACTGGAGTAGTAGACCCGGCTCATGCCCGGCATCTTCTCAAGCAGCCGCTCGGCGAACAGGGCGGCGGGCACCGAGCCGGCCGCGCCCGCGAAGAAGTTCAGCTTCACCAGCTGGTCGCGCACGGCGTCGGCGATGCTCTCGCGCCCGTAGCCGACGTTGACGGTCCACACGCCGCCCGAGACCGCGTCGAGCGTCTTGCGCCCCGCCGCGTCCCACACCCACAGCCCCTTGCCCTCGACGATCACGCGCGGGTCGACGGTCTCGTAGGCCTTGTGCTGGCTGAGGTGGTGCCAGACGTGGGCGCGGTCGGCGGCGATCACGTGCGAGAGGTCGTTGGGGTTCAGCGTCACGTTCATGGGGCTGCTCCGGGTCGGGCGCGGGGGCGCGCGCGAAACGCAAGAGTGCATCATCGCGCGTCGGGCCGCTTGGCGTTAGGACCAGCTTGCGCCATCCTTTGACGCCAGAACAACCCCTGAGCGGCGCTCTCGCGCCGTGAGGGCGCGGGAGGCGCAGGCGTTGGCGATCTCGGCGGAGACCTTCTTCCTCGATCCGTCCGACCACGGCACCCTTCAGGCGCGCATCCAGCAGCGCGTCGCGGAAGGCGTGCTGTCCGGGCGCCTGCGTCCGGGCGAGCGGATGCCGTCGAGCCGCAAGCTCGCCGCCCACCTCGGCGTCAGCCGCATCACCGTGACGCTGGCCTACAACGAACTGGTGGCGAACGACTATCTGCGCGCGCGCGGCCGCTCGGGCTACTTCGTCTCAGAGGAGGCGCCGACCCCGCGCACGGTCGCGGAGCCGCCGCGCCCCGCAGGCCGTCCCGTCGACTGGACGCGGGCGCTCGGCCACCGCTTCTCCGACGCGAGCCGCATGGGCAAGCCCGAGGACTGGCGGCGCTTCCGCTATCCCTTCGTCTACGGGCAGGCGGACCCGAGCCTGTTCGACCACCAGAACTGGCGGCTCTGCACGCTGAAGGCGCTCGGCCAGCGCGACGCGGGCGCGCTGCTCGACGACAGCTTCGAGCGCGACGACCCGCTTCTGGTCGAGTTCCTCGCCCGCCACACCCTGCCCCGCCGCGGCGTGCTGGCCGGCGACAAGGAGATCCTGATCACGCTCGGCGCGCAGAACGCGCTCTGGCTCGCGGCGCAGACGCTGCTGAACCAGCGCCGCGCGGCGGCGGTGGAGGATCCGGGCTATCCGGGCCTGCGCGACATCCTGCGCCAGACGCGCTGCCGCCTCAGCGCCGTGCCGGTCGGGCCCGAAGGGCTCGACCCGGCCGCCCTGCCTGAGGGGCTCGACGTGGTGTTCGTGACCCCGAGCCACCATTGCCCGACCGGCGCCACCATGCCGATGGCGGCGCGCCGCGCCCTGCTCGACCGCGCCGCGGCGGAGGACTTCCTGATCGTCGAGGACGACTACGAATTCGAGATGGCCTTCGCCCGCCCGCCCTTCCCGGCGCTGAAGTCGCTCGATCGCGACGGGCGGGTCATCTACGTCGGCAGTTTCTCGAAGTCGCTGTTTCCGGGGCTGAGGCTCGGCTACGTCGTGGCGGCCGAGCCGGTGATCCACGAGATGCGGGCGCTCCGCGCGACGGTGCTGCGGCACCCGCCGGGGCTGATGCAGCGGGCGGCCGCCTATTTCCTGTCGCTCGGCCACTACGACGCGCTGATCCGGCGTCTCGGCCGCGCCTATGCGCACCGCCGCGAAGTGATGGCGGCGGCGGTGGCGGCGCACGGGCTCGACATGGCCGGGGCGCCCGACGCCGGCGGGTCGAGCCTGTGGCTGCGCGCGCCCGATCCTGTCGACACCAGCGCGCTCGCGCTGGCGCTGCGCCAGCAGGGCGTGCTGATCGAACCCGGCGCCCCGTTCTTCGCCGACCCCACGGCGCCGCGCAGGCATTACCGCCTCGCCTATTCCTCGATTCCCGCAGAGCGCATCCCCGACGGCGTGGCGCTGGTGGCCGCGGCGCTGAGAGAGGATGGTCAGGCGCCTAATGCTGCGCCGCAACAACCGCGCTCGGCGCCGCCGTAATGGGCGCCGAGGGCTGGCTGTATCGCCTGCGTGCATTTGGCCCTATACAGGGCGGCGTCGAGCGACGACCGTGGTCGGCGCGCGCCTCGCGGCGCCGCACGGCTCCACCAAAAGCCCCCGCCTGAAGGGGGCCGGGCGCGGCAGCGCCCGATCAGACAGGGATGTCGCCCATGACCCATCGCCGCCTGTTCGCCGCCGCGGGCCTTTCCGCGGCCCTCTCGGCCGGCGCCGCCGCCGCCGTCGAAGAGATCACGGTCGCCTACTTCCTGGAATGGCCGACGCCGAACCAGTACGCCCAGGCGCAGGGGCTCTACGACGAGGCGCTCGGGGTGCGGGTCAACTGGCGCGCCTTCGAAACCGGGGTGCAGATGTCGGCGGCCATGGCCTCGGGCGCGGTGCAGATCCTCTACAGCCAGGGCGTGCCGCCCTTCGTGATCGCCTCCTCCGCAGGCCTTCCCATCGAACTGGTCGGCGTCGCCGTCACCTACGACGACAACGACAACTGCGTCGTCCACGCCTCGCAGGGCGTCACCGCCGCCAACGCGACCGACCTCGAGGGCAAGCGCGTCGCGGTGCCGCTCGGCACGGCCGCCCACTACGGCTTCCTCAAGCAGATGGAGCACTTCGGCGTCGACGTCTCGACCCTCTCCGTGGTCGACATGCCGCCGGCGGACGGCGCCGCGGCGCTGGCGCGCGGCGACCTCGCCATGGCCTGCGGCTGGGGCGGCGGCCTGCGGCGGATGAAGGAGCACGGGAACGTGCTGCTGACCGGCGCCGAGAAGCGCGAACTCGGCATCCGCATCTTCGACGTGGTGTCGGTCGACAGCAACTTCGCCGCCGCCAACCCCGAACTGATCGCGGGCTTCCTGCGCGTGACCGAGGACATGAACCGCCGCTTCGAGAGCGAGCGCGAGGCGATGCTGCCGGTGATCTCCCAGGCGTCCGGCATGGACCTCGACGCCACGGACGAGACGCTGAACGGCTTCGGCTTCCCCGACATGGAGACGCAGCTCTCCGACGCCTGGATGGGCGGCGGCCTGCAGGCCTTTCTGAAGGAGGTCGCCGACTTCTTCGCCGAGCACGGCAACGTCGAGAGCCCGCTCGACAGCTACGACGGCGTGGTGAACGCGACCTTCATGCAGAAGGCCGCCGAGATGTGATCCCCTGCCCCTCCGGCCCTGGCCGGAGGGGTTCGCCCGCGACCCGGGAGGCCCGATGGCCGATCTCCGCATCGACGACGTCTCGATGACCTTCCGGCTGCCGAACGGCGGCGAAGTGCATGCGCTGAGCAACGTCTCGCTGACGATCCGCAAGGGCGAGATCGTGTCGGTGCTCGGACCATCGGGCTGCGGCAAGACCACGCTGCTCAACATCCTCGCCGGCTTCCTCGCCCCCACCGGCGGCGAAGTCTGGCTCGGGAACCACACCGTGCGCGGCCCGGACCGCGAGCGCGGCATGGTGTTCCAGCAGGGCGCGTTGTTCGAGTGGATGTCGGTGCGGGAGAACGTCGGCTTCGGCCCGCGCATGGCCGGCCGGCCGAAGGCCGAGATCCGCCGCACCGTCGACCATCTGCTCGACACGGTAGGTCTTTCGGACTTCAAGGAGAAGGCGATCTACGAGCTTTCGGGGGGCATGCAACAGCGCGTGGCGCTGGCGCGCTGCCTCGCCAACGACCCCGACGTGATCCTGATGGACGAGCCGCTCGGCGCCCTCGACGCGCTGACGCGGGAGAAGATGCAGGGCCTCGTCCTCGACCTTTGGAAGGAGACCGGCAAGACCGTGATCCTGATCACCCACTCGGTCGAGGAGGCGCTGCTGCTCGGCGAGCGGCTGATCGTCATGGCGCCGCGGCCGGGGCGCATCCACCGCGAATACCGCCTGCCCTTCGCCGAGATGGGCGCCGGGGGCGATTTGCGCACGGTCAAGCGCCACCCGGAGTTCGCGGCGAAACGCGAGGAGATCCTGTCGATGATCTGGGAGATGGAGGAGGAGATCATGGGCCGCGCGGAGGCGGCGGAATGACCGTCCTCGCCATCTACGTCGGCCTGATCCTCGTCGCCTGGGCGATCACGCGCTTCGCCCTCGCGCCGCTGACGAGCGTCGACGACTTCACCCGCCGCAAGACCGTGACCTTCGGCGACGAGAGCGCCGTGCGCGCGAGCCGCGCGGCCTCGGTGTTCTCGGTGCTCGCGATCTTCCTGATATGGGGCGCCTTCACCGGCTCCCGCCTGACGCCGCTCCACGCGCCCGAGGCGTGGCGGATGGCGCCGATCTGGCTGCCGCCGCCCGAGGCCGTCTGGGGCCGCGTGGTGACCATCGCCAGCGACGGCTACCGGAACTTCACCCTGTTCGAGCACCTGATCGCCTCGATCTGGCGGGTCGTGGGCGGGTTTCTGGCCGGGGCGCTGCTGGGGATACCCTTGGGCTTCGCCATGGGGCTGAACGGCTTCCTGCGCGGCTGGTTCGACCCCATCGTCGAGTTCATGCGGCCTGTGCCCCCGCTCGCGCTGATCCCGCTGGTGATCATCTGGTTCGGCATCGACGAGAAGGCGAAGATCATCCTGCTGTTCCTCGCCTCGCTCTGGATCATGGCGATCGCGGCGCGCGCAGGCGTGGCGGGCGTGAAGCTCTCGAAGGTCCACGCCGCCTACAGCCTCGGCGCGTCGCGGTGGCAGGTGCTGCGCTACGTGATCCTGCCGAACGCCCTGCCCGACATCTTCACCGGCGCGCGCGTCGCCATGGGCGTCTGCTGGGGCACGGTGGTCGCGGCCGAACTGGTGGCGGCGGAACGGGGCGCAGGCATGATGATCATGGTCGCCTCCCGCTTCATGTCGACCGACATCGTCATCATGGGCGTGATCCTGATCGGGATCATCGGCTACGGCATCGACATGCTGATGCGGATCGCGGAGCGGAAACTGGCTCCCTGGAAAGGCCGCGGCTGAGCCGTCTGGCGCCAGGACTGCCCTCGCACTGGCCCTAACCAACGCCGCGCCGGCGCCCGATCATGCAGGCGCGCGCCGGCGGTCCGGCGGCGCATACCGGGAGACGCGCCATGCGCATGACCACCGAGGAAGCCTTCGTCAAGGTTCTCCAGCGCAACGGGATCGAACACGCCTTCGGCATCATCGGCTCGGCCTTCATGCCGATCTCGGACCTGTTCCCGAAGGCGGGGATCATGTTCTGGGACTGCGCGCACGAATGCGGCGGCGGCTACATGGCCGACGGCTATGCGCGGGCGACCGGCAAGATGGCGATGTGCATCGCCCAGAACGGCCCCGGCATCACCAACTTCGTCACCGCGATGAAGACCGCCTACTGGAACCACACGCCGCTGCTGCTGGTCACGCCGCAGGCGGCCAACCGCACCATCGGCCAGGGCGGGTTCCAGGAAGTGGAGCAGATGGCGCTGTTCCGCGACATGGTCGGCTATCAGGAGGAGGTGCGCGACCCCGCGCGCATCGCCGAGGTGCTGAACCGCTGCATCGCCAAGGCCCGCCGCCTCTCGGCGCCCGCGCAGATCAACGTGCCGCGGGACTACTGGACGCAGGTGATCGACATCGACCTGCCCGAGCCGATGACGTTCGAGCGCCCCTCGGGCGGCGCGGCGGCGGTCGCCGAGGCCGCGCGGCTGCTGTCGGAGGCCGCCTTTCCGGTGATCCTGAACGGGGCCGGCGTTGTGCTCGGCGGCGCGATTCCGGCCTCGGTGGCGCTGGCGGAACGGCTCGACGCGCCGGCGGCGTGCAACTACCAGCACAACGACGCCTTCCCCGGCGGGCATCCGCTGGCGGTCGGGCCGCTCGGCTACAACGGCTCGAAGGCGGCGATGGAGCTGATCGCGCAGGCCGACGTGGTGCTGGCGCTCGGCACCCGGCTGAACCCGTTCTCGACGCTGCCGGGCTACGGCATCGACTACTGGCCGAAGGGCGCGAAGATCATCCAGGTCGACATCAACCCCGACCGCATCGGGCTCACGAAGCCGGTCAGCGTCGGGATCGCCGGCGACGCGCGCCAGGTGGCCGAGGCGCTGCTCGCGCAACTGGCGCCCGACGCCGGCGACCGCGGCCGCGCCGAGCGCCGCGCGCTGATCGCGCGCACGAAGTCGGCCTGGGCGCAGCAGCTCACCTCGATGGACCACGAGGACGACGACCCCGGCACCGACTGGAACGACCGCGCGCGCCGGCGCGAGCCCGACCGCATGTCGCCGCGGATGGCGTGGCGGGCGATCACCGCCGCCCTGCCCCGCGACGCGATCATCTCCACCGACATCGGCAACAACTGCGCCATCGGCAACGCGTATCCGAGCTTCGACGAAGGCCGGAAATACCTCGCTCCCGGCCTGTTCGGCCCCTGCGGCTACGGCCTGCCGGCGATCGTCGGCGCGAAGATCGGCTGTCCGGACACGCCGGTGGTGGGCTTCGCCGGCGACGGCGCCTTCGGCATCGCCTGCAACGAACTCACCGCCATCGGGCGCACGGAGTGGCCGGCGATCACCATGGTGGTGTTCCGCAACTACCAGTGGGGCGCGGAGAAGCGGAACACGACGCTCTGGTACGACGACAACTTCGTCGGCACGGAGCTCGACCCGCAGGTCTCCTACGCCGGGCTCGCCGAGGCGTGCGGACTGAAGGGCGTGCAGGCGCGCTCGATGGCGGCGCTGACCGCCGCGCTCCACGAGGCGGTCGAGGACCAGATGCGCCACGGCCGCACCACGCTGATCGAGGCGATCCTCAACCAGGAGCTCGGCGAGCCGTTCCGCCGCGACGCGATGAAGAAGCCGGTCGTCGTCGCAGGGATCGACCCCGCCGACATGCGCCCGCAGCCGGCGATCTGAACCCCGCAGCCCGCAAGGCCCCGGCGCGCCGCGCCGGGGTCAGCCGAACACGACCCCCGGCAGCCAGGTCGCCAGCGCCGGGAACATCGCCAGCACGCCGAGCGCGATCAGCTGGATGATCACGAACGGGACCACGCCCTTGTAGATCTCCATGGTCGTGATCTCGGGCGGGGCGACGCCGCGCAGGTAGAACAGCGCGAAGCCGAACGGCGGCGTCAGGAACGACGTCTGGAGGTTCATCGCCATCATGATCGCCACCCAGATCGGGTCGAGCCCGAGAATGAACAGCGTCGGCGCCATGATGGGCACGATCACGAACACGATCTCGAGGAAATCGAGGAAGAAGCCGAGGATGAACATCACCAGCATCACCGCGAGCATCGCCCCGAAGGCGCCGCCGGGGATGTTGGAGAGCAGTTCGTGCACGGTCTGCTCGCCGCCGAGGCCGCGGAAGGTGAGGTTGAAGATCTGCGCGCCGATCAGGATCATGAACACCATGCAGGTGACCTTGGTGGTCGACTGCACGACGTCGCGCAGGATTCCGGTGCGCGCGGTGCGCCAGAGCCCGTTCAGCAACCCCCAGGCGACGAGCAGCAACCCCGCGCCGGCGAGATACATGCCGAGCATGTCGCGCGGCTCGATCCGCGTGCGGGTGACGCGGAGGTCGAAGAAGGCCGTGCAGGCGAAGGCGAAGAACAGCCCGACCACCGCGAGATACATCGGCGTCGGCGAGCCCTGCCCGGCGCGCATGCCCGCAAGCAGGATCGCGCCGACGCCGCCCACCGACGCGGCCTCGGTCGGGGTGGCGATGCCGTAGAGGATCGAGCCGAGCACGGCCAGGATCAGCAGGATGGGGGGCGCCAGAACCCGCAACACCTCGGCCGCCGAAACCTTGACGTCGATCTCCATCGCCGGCGAGGCGGAAGGCCGGAAGATCGCGAGCGCAAGCTGGTAGAGCATGTACATGCCGACCAGCATCAGCCCGGGGATGAGCGCGCCGACGAACAGGTCGCCGACCGACACGGGCGTCGGCGCGAAATCGCCGATGGAGCGGCGCGCGGCGATGTACTGATTCGAGATGGTGTCGCCAAGGATGATCAGCACGATGGACGGCGGAATGATCTGCCCCAGCGTGCCGGCGGCGGCGATGGAGCCGCAGGCGAGCCCGCGGTCGTAGTTGTGGCGCAGCATCGAGGGCAGCGAGATCAGCCCCATCGTCACCACGGTCGCGCCGACGATCCCGGTCGAGGCCGCGAGCAGCATGCCGACGAAGGTGACGGAGAAGCCGAGCCCGCCCCTCAGCGTGCCGAACAGCTTGCCCATGGTCTCGAGCAGCTCGCCCGCGACCTTCGAGCGCTCCAGCATCACGCCCATGAACACGAACAGCGGCACGGCGACGAGCACCTCGTTGGTCTCGTCCATGAGCCCGAAGATGCGGTTGAAGACAGGCTGCAGGAAGCGCAGCGAGCGCCACATGTCGCCCGAGCGGTGGGTGAACGACCCCTCCTGAAAGAACGCGCCGAGCAGCGCGAACATGAGCCCGACGCCGGCCAGCGTGAACGCCACCGGAAAGCCGCGCAGCAGCAGCACGATGGCGGCGAGGAACATGACCATGTCGAGATGGCCGATGATGAAGTCCATGGCGCGGCTCCCCCGATGCCAGCTGCGTCAGTCGAGCGATTCTTCGCCTCGGAACGGGTCGTCGACCTGATGGCCGAGGAGGCGCAGCGTCGCCTTCAGCGCCGTGGAGAGCGCCTGCAACGCGAGCAGCACGGACATGACCAGCACCGTGGTGCGCAACAGGTAGCGATAGGGAATGCCCGAGGTCTCCTGCGAGCGTTCGAGGATGCGCCAGGAGTTCATCACGCTCGGCAGCGCCGACCACCATATCAGGTAGCAGACCGGCAGGAGGAAGAGCAGGCAGCCGATCAGGTCGGTCCAGTCCTGCCGTCGAGGACTCGCATCGCGGTAGAAGATGTCGACGCGCACGTGGCCGTTGTGGAGGTAGGTGTAGGCGACGCCGAACATGATCAGCGAGCCGTGCAGGTAGACGATCGACTCCTGCCACCAGAGCGTCGACAGCGACATGAAATTGCTGGCGGAATACACGTAGCGCATGATCACCAGCGTGAACTGGATCAGCACCATCGCGAGCGCGAACCAGCAGACGACGCGCCCGACGCGGTCGCTGAAGCCGTCGAGAACCTTGTAGATCAGATGCATCGGGTCTCCCGGGCTCCGCCGCGCTTGACGCGAAGCGCGCCGCGGGTCTCCCCGCGGCGCGCTGCAATGGAAGGCGGTCGCCTCAGATGCCGAAGAAACGGCCGCGGGCGATGGTGTAACCCTCGTCCGCCAGCTTGGTCCACGGCATGACCATCTTGCGGAACTCGTAGTAGCTCTCGTAGATCCGCTTGCCGAGATCGTCGACGTTCGCCACCGAGGCGGTCACGTCTTCCGACGCTTCGATGAGGACGTTGAACACCTCGGCCGGGAACTCGATGACCTGGACGTCGTGCTGGTTGACGAGACGGTCGAGCGCGGGGCCGTTGTTGGCGTTGAACTCGGCGAGCATCACGTCGTTCTCGGCGGTGCAGCAGGCCTCGATCATCGCCCGGTCGGCGTCGTCGAGCTCCTCCCACCATTCCATGTTGATGCCGACCGAAAGGCCCGAGCCCGGCTCGTGGAAGCCCGGATACATGTAGTTCTTCACGAGGCGGTGGAAGCCGAAGGCCTCGTCGTTGTACGGACCGACCCACTCGGTCGCGTCGATGGTGCCGGCCTGCAGCGCCGCGAAGATCTCGCCCCCCGGCAGCGCCACGGCGTTGCCGCCGACCTGCCGGATGACCTCGCCCGCGATGCCCGGAATGCGCATCGTCAGGCCCTTGAGGTCGTCGGGCGACATGATCGGGTTGCGGAACCAGCCGCCCATCTGGGGGCCGGTGTTGCCGGCGAGAAAGCCCTTCACGCCGAACTGGTTCCCGAGTTCGTCCCACAGCGCGCGGCCGCCGCCGAAATGGATCCACGCCTGCAGTTCCTGCGCGGTGAAGCCCATCGGCACGCAGGTGAAGAAGTTGTAGGCGAGGTGCTTGCCGCCCCAGTAATAGTCCGCGCCGTGATACATCTCGGCCGAGCCGGTCGCGACGGCGTCGAAGCTCTCGAACGGCGGCACCAGCTCGCCGGCGGCGAACAGCTCCACCTCGATGCGCCCGCCCGAGGCGGCGGTGATGCGGTTGGCGACGCGCTGCGCGCCCGTGCCGAGACCCGGAAAATCACGCGGCCATGTGGTGACCATGCGCACGCGCTGGACGTTCTGCGCGATGGCGGGCGCGGCGAGCGCGCCGGCGCCGGCGGCGCCCACTCCGGCGGTTTTCAGAAAGCGGCGACGATCCATTGCGTCCCTCCCCAGGACAACTGTTTGCGACCAAAGTCGAATCATTGCAGCGACGCTAGGCGCCTGCGACACAAAGTTCAACGGCCTGGGAAGATTTCGCGATAGTCGTTCTGGCGCGACGACCAAGCACAACTTATGCGAAACGAGCGCCTCGGCGCGGATGCGCCGGTCAGAGCGGATCGAACGGGGCCGGCCCCTTCGGCGCCGCGGCGACCGCTTCCGCCGCGTCCCGCATCCGGCGCCAGCGTCCGCGAAGATAAACCTCGAAGGGGCGGTAGGCCGCCTTGTAGTGCATCTTGGGCGAGCCCGGCACCCAGTAGCCGAGGTAGACGTAGGGCAGCGCCGCCTCCCGCGCGATCTCGATATGGTCGAGGATCATGAACCCGCCGAGCGACCTGTCGGCGAGCGCCGGGTCGAAGAAGCTGTAGACCATGGACAGGCCGTCGGTCGTCACATCCGTAAGGCAGGCGGCGACCAGCGTCTCGCCCCGGGGCAGCGTGCGGTCGTGGTACTCGACGATGCGCGACCGGACCGGCGTCTCCTCGATCATCGCGGCGAACTCGCCTGCGTCCATCTCGGCCATGCCGCCGTCGGCGTGGCGGGCGTCGAGGTAGCGGCGGAACAACTGGTATTGCTCCTCGGTCGCCCACGGCGCGCAGGCGCGGCGCACGAGATCGGCGTTGCGCCGCGCGACGCGGCGCTGGCTGCGGGTCGGCTCGAAGTCGGCGACGGGGATCCGGGTCGAGAGGCAGGAGGAGCAGTTCGGGCAGGACGGGCGGTAGGCGACGCTCTGGCTGCGGCGAAAGCCGCGCAGCGAAAGCTCGTCGTTCACCGCCGCCGCGTCGCGCCCGCGCAGCGTGGTGAAGACCTTGCGCTCCTCCCGGTCGGGAAGGTAGGGGCACGGCTGCGTCGCCGTGAGGAAGAACTGCGCAGCGATCTTCTGCTGGTGATGGGACATCGCGCTCGCTCAGCCGGTGGTCGCAACGGAAAGCGTAGCGCTGATTCACACGGTCGTCACGCAGGACGATTGATCGCCGCCGACCCTATCGCCATGTCGTGCAGCCCGCGCCCGAGCGGCCCCGTCGCCATCAGCACGACGCTCACGATCTGGGGCAGCACGAAGAAGAACGCGACCATGAAGCCCGCGGTGTGCGCCAGCGCCTCGGCCGGCCCGAAGCGCCCGCCGTCGAGGCGGCGCATCTCGACGCCGACGGCGAGCATGCCGGGCGTCGCCGACCAGCGGCCGAGGGGAAGCGCGCGATAGAGGAACGCCGTCGCCGCCATCGCAGGCGCCCAGGCGGCGAAGCCGATCCCGAGCGTCAGCAGGCCGAACGCCAGCGCGACGACGACTCCGGCCGCCGTCGCCGCGACCGCGTCGATCGCGAAGGCGATCAGCCGCCGCAACGGCACGCCTTCGTAGAAGCGCGCATCATGGACCGGGTGCGGCAGGCCGCCGTGGCTGCTGACGTCGAACATGATCGGGAGATAAGCGTCGCGGAGCCGCCGCTCAAGCGCGTCACCGCCGTCCGGCGCGCCTCACGGCTCGTCGAGGGGCATCGCCTCCGGCGGACCGCAGAGGGCGGGGTCGAGCGGGCCGATGGCTTCAGGGTCCTTGCCGTCGTAGTCGAAGGCCGACAGCAGCCGGCGCATGCCCTCGAGCCGGGCGCGGCGCTTGTCGTCGCCGCGGATCACCCGCCACGGCGCGTGCGGCGTGTGGCTGCGCCGGAACGTCTCGCGGATCGCGTCGGAGTAGGCGTCCCACCGTTCGAGCGAGGCCACGTCGATCGGCGAAAGCTTCCACTGCTTCAGCGGGTCGCGCGCGCGGTCGAGCATCCGGCGCAGCTGCTCGGCGCGGCCGATGGTGAGCCAGATCTTGGCGAAGCGGATCCCCTCGCCGACCAGCATGCGCTCGAATTCGGGGACCTGCGCGAAGAACCGCTCGCGCTCCTCGGGCGCGCAGAAGCCGAAGACATGCTCGACGACGCCGCGGTTGTACCAGGAGCGGTCGAAGAACACGATCTCGCCCGCCGAAGGAAGCTCGGCGACGTAGCGCTGGAAATACCATTGCCCGCGCTCGACGTCCGACGGCTTGGCCAGCGCGACCACCCGCGCCCCGCGGGGGTTGAGGTTCTCCGTGAGGCGCTGGATCAGCCCGCCCTTTCCCGCCGCGTCGCGCCCTTCGAAGACGATGGCGACCCGCGCGCCGGTCGCCTTGATCCACGTCTGCAGCTTGACGAGCTCGATCTGCAGCGGGCGGTAGGCGCGCTCGTAGGCCTCCCGCTTCATCGGGGTTGCGTAAGGGTGGACCGCGGAGAGGATCGGCTTGCCGCCCGCCTTCTCCACCGCCTTGCGGACAGGCTTCGGCGCATCCTTCTCGAACCAGCGTTCGATGGCGGCGGGCGCATCGCTGAGCGCCATGGCGTCTCTCCCCTGCTGCGGCGCCCGCCTCGCGCGCATTGTTGGTGAAGGCGGCGCGCGCTGGTTGCATCCGGGCGGTTCGACACGAATTGTATGAAAGTTCTTCTCGGAATGATCCGGGTTTGTGGAGGGTGTGACGATGATGATCGACCGGAGCGGCCAGCGCGCGGACCTCGCCCCCTGGGTCGCCGAGACGCTCGTGCGCCTCGCCCGCATCACGGCGGAGCTTTCGGGGCAGATGACCGAGTCGGAGGTCGACGCGGCGTTCAAGTCGGAGCTCTCCCGCGCGCCCCGTCCCGTGACCTACGAGGAGATCACCCGCGGCTGCGCCATCGCGACCGAACTGATGACCATCGAGGCCGAGGAGGAGGCGCACGCCCCGGCCTGAGCGGCGAATCGCCTTTACCCCCGCGACAGGCGCGATATCTGCCCCAGTCCCGCCGTCTCCGGAGCCGCCATGTCCCAGCGCGCCGATCTTCCCGCTCCGGCGGACTGGACGCCGACACGCCGGGAAGGCTTGGCGCGGCTCGAACGGTTCCGCCCCGCGATGGGCGGCCGCTACGCCTCCAGCCGCAACCACGACGGTGGACCTTCGGCCCGCGGCAACGTCTCCACCCTGTCCCCGTGGGTGCGCCGACGCCTCGTCGGCGAGGCCGAACTGGTCGCCGCCGCCGTCGCCGACCACGGCGCCTCGGCGGCGGAGAAGTTCGTGCAGGAGGTGTTCTGGCGCAGCTACTGGAAAGGCTGGCTGGAGATGCGCCCGGGCGTCTGGCGCGCCTATCGCGACGGGCTCTCCGCCGACCGCGCCGCCCTGGGCGAGGACCGCCGCCTCGCGCGCCGCGTCGCCGAGGCCGAGGAGGGCCGCACCGGGCTCGACTGTTTCGACGCCTGGGCGACGGAGCTGGTCGAGACCGGCTACCTGCACAACCACGCGCGCATGTGGTTCGCCTCGATCTGGATCTTCACGCTGCGGCTGCCGTGGCGTCTCGGCGCCGACTTCTTCCTGCGCCATCTGATCGACGGCGACCCGGCGTCGAACACGCTGGGCTGGCGCTGGGTCGCGGGGCTGCACACGCAGGGCAAGGCCTACGTCGCGCAGGCGTGGAACATCGCCAAGTTCACCGGCGGGCGCTTCCGGCCCGATCCGCGCGACCTCGCCGAGAACGCCGAACCCCTGCCCTGGGATGCGCCGCCTCCGCCCCTGCCGCTCGCCCCTGCGCCGCCGCTCGACCCCTCGGCCCCGACGGCGCTGCTGATCACCGAGGAGGACTGCCTGCCGGAGACGCTGGGGATCGAGGCGCGCGGCCTCGCCCTGTCGCGCCTGCGCGCGGCGGCGACCTTGCAGATCACGGCGGCGCGCTCCGACGCGGCCGTCGGCCCGCTGGTCGAGGCGTTCGACCGCGGCGCGCTGGAGGACGCCGCGCGGCGGGCGGAGGCGGCGGGGGCGCCGGTCGTCGAGCGCCTGTCGGCGGTGGCGCCGGAAGACCTCGCGCGCTGGGCGGCGCGCGCGGGGGCCACGCAGATCGTGACGGCGTGGGTTCCGGTCGGCCCTGTCCGCGACTGGCTGGAGGCCGCGCGCCCGGCGCTCGGCGACGTCCGCGTCGCGATGGTCCGGCGACAGTGGGACGACGCGGTGTGGCCCCACGCCACGGCGGGGTTCTTCCGCGTGAAGAAGGAGATCCCGGCGCTTCTGCGCGCGCTGACCTGACGGCGGCTCAGGCGGGGACGGCGATGCGGCCACGAACCTCCACCCCGCCCGCGTGGTCTATCGTGAACACGACGACTTCGCCGGAGCGCGGGACCACCCCGGTCAGCGCCGTGACGTTCACCTGATGGGTGACGAGCAGCGCCGTCTCCTCCGGCGCCATCGCCAGTAGCAGCGCTCTGGTCTCCTCCGTCTGGGCAGGCCCGCGGGCGCGGTCGCCGAAAAAGCTGTCGAGCGCCGGCGCGTCGCGCGGCGGGCCGAGGCCGAGCAGCGCGGCCGTCTCCCGGCAGCGGTCCCACCGGCTGGTCAGCACATGGTCGAAACGGACGCCGGCGAGCCGCGCGCCGATCGCGCGGGCCTGCGCGCGGCCCGCGTCCGACAATCGGCGCTGGGTGGCGGGGTCGTCGAGCCGGAAGCCCGGCGGATCGCCGCCGCCCGGCGCCAGCGCATGGCGGAGCGCCGCGTGGGTGCGGGGCTCGGCGAGGGCGGCGAGCACCGGATCCGCCTTGGCGGCGAGGGGCGCGAGGCTGGCGCCGAGCAGCACGGCGCGTCGCGTGAGACGGTCGGACATGCTGGCGCAAGGTCGTTCGCGCCGGCGCGGCGGCAAGAGGCTCTGGCGACGCGCGGCGCGCTCGCGTAAGGCGTGGCGATGACGGACACGCCCGATGAAGACGCCATCGCCGCCGCCTACGACCGCGCCCTCGCCGCCGAGAAGCGCGGCGACCGCGACGCCGCCGGCGCGGCGTGGCGCGCGCTGCTCGCGCTCGACCCGCAGGACCGCGGCGGGGCCGCCATCCGCCTCGCCGCCCTCGGTCTCGCCCCGCCGCCGCCTGTCGCGCCGCCCGCCCACGTCGCGCTGCTGTTCGACCAGCACGCCGAGGTGTTCGACGGCATGCTGGTCGACCAGCTCGGCTATCACGCGCCGCTGGAGCTGCGGGAGATGCTGCGGCTGCGCGGCGGCTGGCCGTGGGGCCGGATGCTCGACCTCGGTTGCGGCACGGGGCTGACGGGCGAGTCGCTGCGCGACATGGCCGACTGGATCGAGGGCGTCGATCTCTCCGAAGGCATGCTCGAGATCGCCGAGGAGAAGGAGGTCTACGACGCGCTGCACGTCGGCGACGCGGCCGGGTTCCTCGACCACGTCGACGCGACGTGGGACCTGATCACGGCGACCGACGTGCTGCCCTACATCGGCGCGCTGGAGGGGCTCGCGGCGGGCGTCGCGCGGCGGCTGGCGCCCGGCGGCCTTTTCGCCTTCTCCACCGAGACCGCGGCGCCGGAGGCGTTCGCCGGCCGGCGCTGGATGGTCGGCCCGAAACAGCGCTACGCCCACGCGCTCGACTACGTGAGCGAGACCTTCGCCGCAGCCGGGGCGCCGGTGGCGGAAGCGGAGGCCATCGTCGTGCGCCACGACGAAGGCGCGCCGATCCCCGGCCATCTGGTGATCGCGCGGAAACCGTGACCCTCAGGCGGCGGAGATCCCGCCGTTCACGCTGATCGCCTGACCGGTGATCCGCCCCGCCGCAGGCGACAGCAGGAAGACGGCGAGCGCCGCGACGTCCTCCGGCGTCGTCGTGCCGAGGTGGGCCAGCGTGCGCGCCTTGGCGAACAGCTTCGCGCTGAAGCGCCCTTCCCCCATCAGCCGCTCGGTGAGCGGCGTGCCTTCCACCAGCGACGGCGTGATCGTGTTCGCCCGCACGCCGTCGCGCTTGGCCTCGATGGCGAGGCCGCGGACGAACTGGACGATCGCCGCCATGCCGGCGCCGATGACGCTTTCGCCGGGCGTGGCGATCTTGCCGGCGTCGGAGGCGACGCAGACGATGGCGCCGGCGCGGCGCGCCATCATCCCCGGCAGGACGGCGCGGCAACAGTAGAGCACCGGCGCGAGATCGAGCGTCAGCGCCTCGCGGATCGCCGAGAGCGGCTGGCGGTGCAGAAGCTCGGGCAGGTGCGTCGTCCCCGGCGCGCAGACGAGCCCGTCGATCCCGCCCATGGCCGCCTCGGCGTCGGCGACCATGCGCTCGACGGCGTCGGTGTCGGCGCAGTCGGCGCGCAGGAACGCGGCCCTCGGCCCGAGCGCCGCCGCGGCCGCCGCGCCCCGCGTCGCGTCACGCCCGACGACGCGCGCCGCCGCGGCGCCGGCGTCGAGGCTCGCGCGGGCGCAGGCGAAACCGATGCCGGACGTCCCGCCGACCACCAGCACGCGCATTCCCGCAAGAGCCTCGGCCATCCCGCCTCCTTCAGCCGCGCCTCGCCGCCATGCGGGACGCCATTCGCAAACCAGCGAAGATCGATCAGCTTAAAGTTGCAAAAAGCGAAAAAAAACGGAAATTAATCGGAACATTCAATGATCATTGCCGTAAACCATCGCAATATGCAACGAACATTTAAGGAACATTCGCGACGGCCGTCACGCCGCGTGCGTCCAGTCGATGCCGCGCCGACCCAGCGCGTAGCCGTTGGCGAAACGCCGGCCCGGATCGAGCGCCGCGATGCGGGCGAGCGCCTCGGGCCCGTCGATACGCCCGTCGAGCGCGTCGCGGAACGCCTGCGCCACCGCGACCATGTCGCCGCCGTGGGGCGAGAGCCTGAGGCGCGCGACGCCGGCGGCGCGCACGGCGTCAAGGTCGCCCGCGAGGTTCACATAGCCCTCGGAGAGCGTCTGAACCCCGTTCACGGCGAGGAACGGCTGGCCGTCGACCGTATCTACCGCCAGCCCGTCGGGGTCGGCCTCGCAGACGTACTGGCAGCTGTCGCGGCTGCGCCCGGCGAGCCGCGCATGGTAGCAACGCCCCGACAGGGCGAGCGGCGCGCGGCCGAAGGCCCAGAGTTCGGTCTCGACGCCCGTGGCGGCCATCGCTGCCGCCTGCGCAATCGAGAGTTCCGGCGGCAGGCAGACCGTGCGCGCGCCCCGCGCGCCGAACCAGCGCAGCGTGCCCTCGCCGTAGACGTTGACCAGCGGCCCGACCAGAAACGGCGCGTCGGCCGGCAGATGGCGCAGCGCCGTGACGTCGGCGACCTCCGTCAGGAAGCCCGAGTCGACGAGCGCAGCGGTCATGGTCCGCTCGCGCTTCGTCGTCGGCAGGGCGAGCGTCGAGAACGCCACCTCCTTGCCGGCCGCCGCCAGCCGTTCGGCGGCGTCGAGGAAGGCGCGCTCGTTGAACGGCGCGCGCTTCGAGCACACCGTCTCGCCGAGGATCACCCGGTCGACCGGCGCCGCGTCGGCGATCCGCGCATAGAAGTCGGCGATGCGGTCGGCCGGCCAGTGGAACAGCAGCGGCCCGAGCGTCAGTTTCATGGAAGCCTCCTTGGCCGGGCCGGTCAGCGCCAGGTCTTGCGATAGGCGCCCTGCGTGGCGTCCCCGCCTTCGCAGAGCGCGGCGAGCGCCCCCGGCGGGGCGGGCCGCCCCGCTGCGAGCGCGTCGACCGCCTTGCGGAAGCTGGAGACCACCGCCGAGACGTAGGCCCGGCTGCGCTGGCGCCCCTCGATCTTCAGCGCGGTGACGCCGGCCGCGGCGAGGTCGGGCAGGAGCGTCGCGGCGTCGAGGCTCATCGGGTCCTCGAAGACGTGGCTTTCGCGACGCGCGCCGCCCTGTTCGGTGGCGAAGCAGCCCTTGCAGAGCGTCGGGTAAGGCTGCGGCGCGTCCTTCGGCGAGCGGTGCAGCGTCAGCCCGCCGAGCTTCAGCACCAGCGCGTCGGCCTCCTCGGCGTAGACGACGTGCGCGGCGGGCGAACAGGCGCCGGAGAGGTTGGGCGACTCGCCCGTGGCCCACGACGACAGGGCGCACCGCCCCTCGGCCATCACGCAGAGGCCGCCGAACACGAACACCTCGGTCTCGGCGTCGATCTCGCGGTTGATCGCGGCGATCTCGGCGACCGTCAGCACCCGCGGCAGCACCACGCGGCGCACGCCGAAGGTCTCGGCGTAGAAGTTGATCGCGTCGGGGTTGGCCGCGGCCGCCTGCACCGAGAGGTGGCGGCGCAGCCGCGGGTGGTTCTCCGCGGCGTAGGCCAGCACCCCGATGTCGGCGAGGATCGCGGCGTCCGCCCCGGCGGTCTCGGCGTCCGCGACCGCTTCGCGCCACAGGGCCTCGCGGCCCGGGATCGGGAAGGTGTTGATCGCGACCAGCACTTTCGCCCCGCGGGCATGGGCGTAGGCGACGCCCGTGGCGAGTTCGGCGCGCGAGAAGTTGAGGCCGGGGAAGTTCCGCGCGTTGGTCTCGTCGGCGAAGCCGCAGTAGACGGCGTGGGCCCCGGCGTCGACGGCGGCGCGGAGCGCGGCCGGGGTGCCGGCCGGGCAGACAAGTTCGAGCTTGCGCATCACAGGGGTCCTCGGGAACGCAGGAGCGCGACGCCGGTGGCGCGGGCGAGACCGGCGGCGAACGGCCGGGCGAGACGCCCGCCGACCGCCGCGACCGGCCCGAAGCTCTCGGCGGCGAGGCTCAGCAGGTCGAGTTCGGCGTCGTCGATGGCGTTGCGGAGCGCGACCACCGCCGCCGTGTCGCCCTCCATCGCGATGTCGCGCGAGAAGAACAGGGCGTCGCCGTCCACGGCCCCGTGCACGAGCCCGAGGAGCGCCGAGAGCGGCCCCGCGATGCGCCCGTCCCACCCGTGGGGCAGGCCGCGGCGCCTGCGCCGCGCCTCGATGGAGGGCCGGGCCGGGTCGGGCCGCACGAGGAAGACCAGCGGCAGGTCCGTCGGGTCGATGAGAAACGTCTTCGTGGCGTGGACCCCGAGCCGCGCGACGAGGTCGGGGCGGCTGCGCAGGGTCTCGCGCAGGATGCGGTCGAGCGCCGGCGCGAGCAGCGGCGGCGGCGCGAGGCCGATCAGCCCGGCGAGCGGGCCGGGAACCGGGGGGAAGGCGGCGTGATCCATCATGGCGGCGCACGCTAAACGCTCGGGCCCCGCGTTCGTTGACCGAAGTCAACGCGGCGCGACCCGGCGCGCGCGAGGCAGGGCGCCGCCGCCCCAAGCCCCCGGAGCCCGCCATTCGCACCCTGCCCGCCTTCCCCGACCTGCGCGCCTTCCTCGCCTTTCTCGAAGGCCACGGGGCGCTCGCGCGCGTCTCCGAGCCTGTGTCGATGGAGGGCGACCTCACGGCGCTGGCGGGCCGCGCCTTGCGGGCCGGCGGGCCGGCGCTGCGGCTCGACCGGCCGCTGGTCGCGGGCGGCGCGGCCGCCGAGACGCCGGTGATCGCCAACCTGTTCGGAACCGAGGAGCGCGTCGCCGCCGGCCTCGGCGTGAGGCTCGACGGCGTGGACGCGCTCGGCGACTTCCTCGCCGACCTGCGCGAGCCCACGCCGCCGAGGGGCGCGCGCGAGGCGCTGGCGCGCTGGCCGATGCTGCGCGCGGCGCTCGACGCGCGGCCGAGGATCGTGCGGACGGGCCCGGCGCAGGAGCAGGTGACGGAGGGCGCGGCGGTCGACCTCGGGCGCCTCCCCGTGCAGACCTGCTGGCCGGGCGAGCCCGCGCCGCTGATCACCTGGCCGCTGGTCATCACCCGTCCGCCCGACGCCGCGCCGGACGACGCCGCGGCGATGAACATGGGCGTCTACCGGATGCAGGTGCTGGGGCGCGACCGGCTGATCATGCGCTGGCTCGCCCACCGCGGCGGCGCGGCCCATCACCGGCTTTGGGCGGCGCGCGGCGAGCCGACGCCCGTCGCCGTCGCCATCGGCGCCGACCCCGCCACCATGCTCTCGGCCGCCCTGCCGCTGCCCGAGGGCGTCTCGGAGCTGGCCTTCGCGGGGGCGCTCAAGGGGGCGCGCAACGACCTGCTGCCCTGCCGCACCGTGCCGCTGGTCGCGCCGGCGCAGGCCGAGATCGTGATCGAGGGCTTCGTCTCGCCGACCGAGACCGCGCCCGAAGGCCCTTACGGCGACCACACCGGCTATTACAACGCCGTCGAGCCCTACCCGGTGATGACCGTCACCGCGATCACGAGCCGGCGCGATCCGCTCTACCTCACCACCCACACCGGCCGCCCGCCCGACGAGCCCTCGGTGATCGGCGCGGTGTTCAACCGGCTGGCGGCGCCCTTCATCCGCCGGCGCATCCCCGAAATCGTCGACCTCTGGCTGCCGCCCGAGGCGTGCTCCTACCGCATGGCGGTGGTCTGCATCGACAAGCGCTATCCGGGGCAGGCGCGGCGCGTGGCGATGGCGCTCTGGGGTCTGCTGCCGCAGTTCTCCTACACCAAGGTGATCCTCGTGACCGACGCCGACATCGACCCGCGCGACTGGGCGGACGTCGCCTGGGCTCTCTCCACCCGGATGGACCCCTCGCGCGACCTGATGCTGGTCGACCGCACGCCCATCGACGCGCTGGACTTCGCCTCGCCCGAACCGGGTCTGGGCGGCAAGCTCGCCATAGACGCCACGCGGAAGATCGGCGCCGAGACCACGCGCGACTGGGGCGAGGCGCTGCCGAAGCCGCCGAAGCCCGACGCCCGCGCCGAGGCGCTGTTCGCCGCCGTGATGGGCGGGCGGCCGTGACCGCCCCGGTGGTGCTCGGCGTCAGCGGCGCGTCGGGCGCGGCGCTGGCCCTCGCCGTCGCGCGGGCGCTGAAGCGGCGCGGCGCGCCCATCGCGCTGGTGGTCTCGCGCGGGGCGGAGCGGACGCTTGCGGAGGAGGTGGGGCCGGACGCGCTGCCCGCGCTTCAGAGCCTTGCGGACGCCGTGCATCCGGCCGACGACCTCGGCGCGCGGATCGCCTCGGGCTCCGCGCCGACGTCGGGGATGATCGTCGCGCCCTGTTCGATGCGCACGCTGTCGGCGGTGGCCCATTCGCTCGCCGACAACCTGCTGGTGCGGGCGGCGGACGTCACGCTGAAGGAGCGCCGCCCGCTGGTGCTGCTGACGCGCGAGAGCCCGCTGCACCTCGGCCACATCCGCGCCATGGCGGCGGTGACGGAGATGGGCGCCGTCGTCGCGCCGCCGGTTCCGGCGTTCTACCTCAAGCCCGCCTCTGTCGAGGCCATCGTCGCGCAGATCGCCGAACGCGCCGTCGACCTGCTGCGCCTCGGTCCGCCCGGCGCCGCGCAGTGGGCGGGCTGAGGTCTCCGCGTCACTCCGCGACGAAGGCGGCGACGGGGGCGTCGTTGGCGATCAGCGTCAGGCGGTCGCCTTCGATGACGTAGCGCTCGGCGATCTCCATCACGCCGAAGAAGCCGCGCTCGCGCATCATGGTGTCGTCGTCGCAGGCCATCATGGTGCTCGCCGCCGGCCCGAAGCTGATCTGCCCACCCTCGCCGAGTTCGTAGCCGCCGCGGAGCCGGTTGCACCCGCCCGAGCCGAAAACCCCGCCGTCGTCGGCGAACTCGAGGTGCGGCGGCTCGCGCTGGCCTTCGGTCTCTACGGGCGCCTCACCCATGGCGACCAGCCGCCAGCGCGGGCCGACAAGCGGCGCGGCGGCCGTCTCCTCCGCGGCGGCGACGCGGACCATGCGCAGCGAGAGCGGCGCGTCGCCGAACGCCTCGTGATGGCTGTCGGTGGTGAACCAGAGCCGGTCCTCCACCGTGATCGTCGCGCGCACGGCGTAGCGGCCGCGGTCGGTCAGCGCGGCAGGATCGTAGGGGATGGCGAAGCGGTAGGGCGGCGCGCCGGCGTCCTCGACGACGTGGCGGCCGAGGATGTCGGCCGGGGCGTCGGCGCGGGCGACGTCCTGCAGCGTCGCTTCGAACACGGCGCCGGGCGGCAGGGCGATGCGTTCGAGGTAGTAGGCTTCGCCTTCGACCACGGCCTCGGCGCCCGCAGGCGCGGCGAACAGGGCGAGCGGCGGCGACAGCAGGGCGGCGAGGGCGGCGGCGACGGCGCGGCGCATGACGGGTCTCCTTCTGCGGCCGGCCGAATATGGGCGAGGGCCGCGGCGAAAACAGGCCCGGATTGCGCCCTGCGCCCGCGGCGCTAAGGTCGCACCGCCGTCAAGGAGCCTTGTCATGCCCGCCGCCCTGCCCGCCCCGTTCAGCCCGACGCTGGCCGCCGCCTTCGACCCGCCGGTGATGGAGGCGCGGCGGTGGGTGGCGGGGCGGACGTTCCCCGCCGACCGCCCGCTGATCAACCTGTCGCAGGCCGCGCCGGTCGACCCGCCGCCCGAACCGCTCCGCCGCGCCATCGCGGAGGCCGCCCTCGACCGCCCCGAGGCGCATCTCTACGGCCCCGTTCTCGGCGACGACGCGCTGCGGGCCGCCATCGCCGAGCGGTGGTCGGCGCTTTACGGCGGGGAGATCGCGCCCGCCTCGGTCGCGGCGACGTCGGGATGCAATCAGGCGTTCTGCGCCGCCGTCGCCACGCTCGCCGCGCCCGGCGAGGCGGTGATCCTGCCGACGCCCTGGTACTTCAACCACAAGATGTGGCTCGACATGGCGGGCGTCCGCGCCGTCCCGCTGCCGTGCGGACCCGACGGCCTGCCCGACCCCGAGCGCGCCGCGGCGCTGATCGACCCGTCGGTGCGGGCGCTGACGCTGGTGACGCCGAACAACCCGACCGGCGCCGAGTATCCGCCGGCGCTGCTCGACGCCCTGTTCGACCTCTGCCGCGCGCGCGGGATCGGGCTGATCCTCGACGAGACCTACCGCGACTTCCTGAGCGAGGACCGCGCGCCCCATGGGCTTTTCGCGCGGGAGGGCTGGAGCGATACGCTGATCCACCTCTACAGCTTCTCGAAGGTGTTCCGCCTCACGGGCCATCGCGTCGGCGCGCTCGTCGCGGGCGCGGCGCGCATCGCGCAGGCCGAGAAGTTCCTCGACACGGTGACGATCTGCCCGTCGCGTCTCGGCCAGATCGCGGCGCTCTACGGTCTCGACAACCTCGGGGACTGGGTGGCGGGGGAGCGCGCCGAGATCCTCGCGCGGCGCGCCGCCCTCGAAGCCGGGTTCGCCGAAGGCGCGGGCGGGTTCCGCCTGCGCTCATGCGGGGCCTATTTCGCGTTTCTCGAACACGGCTTCGACGCGCCGTCGGACGTCGTGGCGCAGCGGCTGGTGGTCGAGCAGTCTCTGCTCGTGCTGCCAGGGACGATGTTCGCCCCGCTCGCCGCCGCCGGCGGAACCGGCGACGCGGAGCGGACCCTGCGCCTCGCCTTCGCCAACGCCGACGCCGCGGGCCTCGCCGAGACGCTGCGCCGGCTGCGCGCCTTCCGCCTTTGACGCGCGTTCAGGCGCAGCCGGGCACAGGGCCGTCCGCGCGCTCCCGCGCGATCAACGCGGCGAGCGCCGCATCGTCGAGCGCGCCGTCCACGAGCGTCCGTCCGACGACGAGCCCGGGGGTGCCGGGAAACCGGAACAGCCGCGCGAGCGCCGTGCTCTCGGCGATCTCACGGTCGATGCCGGGGTCATCCATGTCGGCCACCAGTCGGTCGGGGTCGACGTCGATGCGCTCGGCGAGGCTGCGGATGAACTCGGGCGTCGGCAGGAAGCCGCCGCGCGACAGCGCGGCCTGGAACGCCGGATAGGCGCCCTGCCGCCGCGCGGCGAGCGCCGCCCGCGCCGCGACCTCGGACATCCGCCCGAACAGCGGCCATTCGTGCCAGGCGACGCGGACGCTCGGGTCGGTCTCGGCGATGGCGGCGAGCCGGCGCGTCAGGACTCGGCAGTGAGGGCAGAAGTAGTCGGAAAAGGACGCCACCGGCACGACGCCCGACTCGACCTGCTCGAAGCGAAACAGCGCGCGGCAGAGATCGGCGACCAGCGACGCCGGATCGATGTCCGGGGCGGCGGGCCCCTCCCCGCCCCCTATGCCGATGAACGGGTCGACGACGCGGGACGCATCGCCGCGCGCCAGGCGGCGGAACCCGGGCGGCGTCTCGACGGGTTCGAAGTCGAAGCGCTGGGGCAGAAAGCGGCGCACCACCCCGGGCGCGTTCCAGACGGCGATGATGGCCGCCGCCGCGCCGGCGGCGACCAGCGCGCGGCGCCCGCGCGACACGGGGGGCTTCTCCGCGTCGCTCACGGGGCGGCGGCGGCGCGGGGCTTGAAGGGGGCCATGCCGGCGCGGGCGAGCGCGTCGGCGCGCTCGTTCTCCGGGTGGCCGGCGTGGCCCTTGACCCATTCCCACGCCACCCGATGCCGGGCCGCGGCGGCGTCGAGCCGGCGCCACAGGTCCTCGTTCTTCACCGGCTTGCGGTCGGCGGTCTTCCAGCCGTTGCGCTTCCAGCCGTGGATCCAGCCGGTCACGCCGCCCTTCACATAGGCCGAGTCGGTGACGACCGTGATCGCGCTCGGCTTCTCCAGCGCCTCGAGCGCGGCGATGGCCGCCATCAGCTCCATGCGGTTGTTGGTGGTGGGCGCCTCGCCGCCCGACAGCTCGCGCTCGCGCACCACCGCCTCGCCGCGGCGGGCCTGAAGCAGCGCGCCCCAGCCGCCGGGACCGGGATTGCCCGAGCAGGCCCCGTCGGTGAAGGCGAAAAGCGTCGTCTCGCTCATCTGCGACCGGCGCCGCTCATGCCGGCGCGGGCTCGCGCAGGACGCGCGGCACCTTGAACTCCACCGCCTCGACGGCGGTCTCGACCAGTTCCACCGTCACGTCGTAGCGGTCGCGGAAAGCGGCGATCACCTCGTCGACCAGCACCTCGGGCGCGCTGGCGCCGGCGGTCAGACCCACCGCGCCCGCCCCCTCCAGCGCTCGCCAGTCGATGTCGGCGGCGCGCTGCACGAGTTGCGCGTAGCCGCAGCCCGCGACCTTGCCCACCTCGACAAGCCGCTGGGAGTTCGAAGAGTTGGGGGCGCCGATCACCAGCAGCGCGTCGATCCGCGGGGCCATCGCCTTCACCGCCGCCTGGCGGTTGGTGGTGGCGTAGCAGATGTCCTCCTTGTGCGGCCCCTCGATCAGCGGGAAGCGCGCGCGCAGCGCCGCCACCACGGCCGCCGTGTCGTCGACCGACAGCGTCGTCTGGGTGATGTAGGCGAGTCTCTCCGGGTCGCGCACCTCCAGCGTCGCCACGTCCGCCGGCGTCTCGACCAGCAGCACGGCGCCCTCCGGCAACTGACCCATGGTGCCGACGGTCTCGGGATGGCCGGCGTGGCCGATCATCACCATCTGCAGGCCGTTTTCGTAATGGCGCGCGGCCTCGATATGCACCTTGCTGACCAGCGGACAGGTGGCGTCGACGTAGAGCATCTGGCGCCGCGCAGCCTCCGCCGGCACCGCCTTCGGCACGCCATGGGCCGAGAAGATCACCGGCCGGTCGTCGGGGCAGTCGTCGAGCTCCTCGACGAAAACCGCCCCCTTGGCGCGCAGGCCGTCGACCACGTAGCGGTTGTGGACGATCTCGTGGCGCACATAGACCGGCGCGCCCCATTTCTCGAGCGCCATCTCGACGATCTTGATGGCGCGGTCGACGCCGGCGCAGAAGCCGCGCGGCGCGGCGAGCAGGAGCGTGAGGGGTGGTCTGGTCATCGGCGGCCTCCGTGGGTCGCCCCTAGATACGCGCGCGACCGGCCGCGCGTCACCCCCCGACGCCGGCGCGGGTGGGCGACGTTGCGCCTCGGGCGCCATCGAGATGCGCGCGGGCCGCGGCGAACACGGCGTCGAACATCGCCGCCGTCAGCCGCCCCGTGTTCGTGTTGTAGCGCGAGCAGTGATAGCTCGCGAACACCGTCACGCCCCCGACCGCCGCCACGGCGCCGTGGCCGAACGGGGCGTCCTTCGGCCGCGCGCCGAGCGCGCGCAGGGCGCTGTCGTGGGCGATGCGGCCGAGGGTGACGACCGCGGCGAGGTTCGGCATCGCGGCGAGACGGGCGCCGAGGAAGGGCCGGCACGCCGCGATCTCCGCGCCCGTCGGCTTGTTCTCGGGCGGCACGCAGCGCACCGCGTTGGTCACGAGACAGTCCACCAGCCGCAACCCGTCGTCCGGCCGCGCCTCGAAACGGCCCGACGCGAAGCCATGGCGCGTCAGCGTGGCGTAGAGCAGATCACCGGCGTAGTCGCCGGTGAACGGGCGGCCAGTCCGGTTCGCGCCGCGCAAGCCGGGGGCGAGGCCCACGACCGCGAGACGGCCGTCGGGATCGCCGAACGACGGCACCGCGCCGTTGAACCACGTCGGCTCGCGGGCCGCCTGGGCGTCGCGAAACGCCGCGAGACGGGGACACGACCGGCAGTCGCGCGGCGCTTCCGGCGTGGCCACGGCTTCAGGCGGCGTCGGTGTTCTCTTCCACGTCCTGGCGCGGCGGGCGCGGCGGGCGGCCGATCACTTCACGCAACTCGTCGAGCTCGATGAAGTTGTCGGCCTGGCGGCGCAGATCGTCGGCGATCATCGGCGGCGAGGAGCGGATGGTCGAAACGACCGACACGCGCACGCCCTTGCGCTGCACCCCTTCGACCAGAGGCCGGAAGTCGCCGTCGCCCGAGAACAGCACCATGTGATCGATCTTTTCGGCCATCTCCATCGCGTCCACCGCGAGTTCGATGTCCATGTTCCCTTTGACTTTACGGCGCCCCATCGAGTCCGTGAACTCCTTCGCCGGCTTGGTGACGAGGGTGAACCCGTTGTAGTCGAGCCAATCGACGAGAGGCCGGATCGGAGAATACTCCTGATCCTCCAGCAGCGCCGTGTAGTAGAACGCGCGGAGGAGTTTGCCGCGCCGCACAAACTCGGACCGCAACAGTTTGTAGTCGATATCGAAACCGAGCGCCTTCGCCGCTGCGTAAAGGTTGGAACCGTCAATAAAAAGCGCCAGCCGTTCGTCGCGATAGAACATGCCATCCTCTGAAATTTGGCGTGTGAGCGCGCCGCGGAACCGAAACCGCACACGACGACGCTGCCCTGACTTGTTTCACGGGTGACGCAGCTTGGCAATACGCCCGGCGAAAATTGACCAATCGCCGTGCGGCGGCGTGCGCCCGCGGCTCAGCGCGTGGGCGACGGCGTCTCGCCGCGGTAATCGTAGAAGCCGCGCTGCGTCTTGCGGCCGAGCCAGCCGGCTTCAACGTATTTCACAAGAAGCGGGCATGGCCGGTATTTGGTGTCCGCCAACCCGTCATGCAGCACGTGCATGATCGACAGGCAGGTGTCGAGGCCGATGAAGTCGGCCAACTGGAGCGGCCCCATCGGATGGTTCGCCCCGAGCCGCATCGCGGTGTCGATCGCCTCCACGGTGCCGACGCCCTCGTAGAGCGTATAGATCGCCTCGTTGATCATCGGCAGCAGGATGCGGTTGACGATGAACGCCGGGAAGTCCTCGGCGTTCGCCGCCGTCTTGCCGAGGCTGTCCACCACGCCGCGCAGGGTGGCGAAGGTGGCCTCATCGGTCGCGATGCCGCGAATCAACTCCACGAGCGGCATCAGCGGCGCCGGGTTCATGAAGTGGAAGCCCATGAACTTCTCGGGACGGTCCGTCGCCGAGGCGAGGCGCGTGATCGAGATCGAGGAGGTGTTGGAGGTCAGCAGCGCGTCGGGCCGCAGGTGCGGCGTGACGCTTTCGAAGATGCGGCGCTTCACGGCCTCATCCTCCGTCGCCGCCTCGATCACGAGGTCGCACGGCGCGAGGGCGGCGAGGTCCACGCCCGGCGCGATGCGCTGCAGCGCCGTCCCCGGCGCGTCGGCGGCGATCTGGCCCTTGGCGGCCTGGCGCGCGAGGTTGCGCTCGATGAGCGCCATGGCCCGGCGCAGCGCGTCCTCGGAGATGTCGGTCAGCATCACGTCGTAGCCGGCGAGGGCGAAGACGTGGGCGATGCCCCCGCCCATCTGGCCGGCTCCGATCACGCCGACGGTCCTGATCTCCATGCCGCGTTCTCCTGTCGGCGCCGAACGCATCCGGTGGCCGATCCGAGGCGTCGCGCGCGCGGCGCCTCGATTTGTTGCATTGCGGCGTAGCGTATGCCCGCAGGCAGAGCGCCGCAAGCGCGGCGGCGACGCATCCGCGCGCGCCACAACGCCGTCGCGCTGTTGCGCCATCCATTTCCGCGTTGGAAGCTGCGCTTGGGGAGGAACCGGTTCATGGAATGGCTGATCGAGGCGCTCGGCAGGGTCGACCCGATGCTGGCTACGGCGTCGATCTGGCTCGGAGCATCGGTCGCGGCGGTCGCCGTCTTCAAGCGTCTCGGGCTCGGCTCGGTGCTCGGCTATCTGGCGGCGGGCGCGGCCATCGGGCCGTCGGGGCTCGGGCTGATCGCCTACACGGGCGAGGAGCTGCACGTCGCCGAGTTCGGCGTGGTGCTCCTGCTGTTCGTGATCGGTCTCGAACTTCAGCCGAGCCGACTCTGGCGAATGCGCAGCGAGATTCTCGGGCTCGGTCTCGCGCAGGTGCTGGTGACCGGCGCGATCCTTGCGCTGGAGCTGGAAGGAATCGGCTTCGCCCATGCCGGCGCGATCCTCGTCGGCCTCGCCCTCGCCCTGTCCTCCACCGCATTCGGCGTCCAGATTCTGCGGGAGCGGCGCGAGATGCAGTCGCCCTACGGGCGCCGCGCCTTCTCGATCCTGCTGTTTCAGGACATGGCGGTGGTGCCGCTGCTGGCGCTGGCCGCTTTCCTCGCGCCGACCGGCGACGCCGGCTTCAACGTGGCCGACGTGGCGCTCGGCGTGCTCGCCATCGCCGGGCTGCTGATCGCGGGAAAGGTCGCGCTGCCATGGTTCTTCCGGGTGCTGGCCCTCTGGAAGGCGAACGAGGCGTTCACCGCCGGCGCCCTGCTGATCGTCGTCAACTCGGCGCTGGTGATGCAGGCGGCCGGACTCTCCATGGCGCTCGGCGCGTTCCTCGCCGGGGTGATGCTCGCCGAGACCGAGTTCCGCCACCAGGTCGAGACGGACATAGAGCCGTTCCGCTCGCTCCTGCTCGGCCTGTTCTTCATGGCGGTCGGGCTCTCGGTCGACTGGGGCCTTGCCGCGCAGAACCTCGGCACGGTGCTGGGCGGCGCGACGGCGCTGTTCGCAACCAAGGCGCTGATCATCTACGCGCTGATGCGCCGGCGCGGCTCGGGCTGGCGCGATTCGCTGCGCGCGGCGGCCCTGCTCGGGCAGGCGGGGGAATTCGCCTTCGTCCTGCTCACCATCGCCTCGGAAAGCTGGCTGATCGGCCAGGCCGACTCGGCCCTGCTGACGGCGACGGTTGGCGTATCGATGGCGCTGACGCCCGCCGCCGTGATCGGCGCCGACCGGTGGATCGCGCGGCGCGACCGCGAAACGGGGCACGACGGCGTCGAGCCGGTCGTTCCCCTCGGCCCGGGCCGGGTCATCGTGGCGGGTTTCGGCCGCGCGGGGCAGATCGTCGCGCGGATGCTCAGGATGCGCGGCTACGACCTGACGCTGATCGACAATTCGCCAAGGCGCATCCGCATGGCGGCGAACTTCGGCGACAAGGTGTTCTTCGGCGACGGCGCCCGGCTCGACGTGCTGACGATGGCCGGCGCCGCCGACGCCAAGGCGATCTTCCTCTGCATCAACGACCGCGAAGGGGCGCGCAAGGCGGTGGAGCGGCTGCGCGAGCGGTTCCCCGACCAGCTGATCCTCGCCATGAGTTACGACCGCTTCTCGGCGATCGAAATGCGGTCCGCGGGGGCCGACGTCGTCGTCCGGGAAGTGCTGGAGAGCGCGATCGACCTCGCGAAGCGCGGGCTCGCCGCCATGGGCGACAACGGCGACCTGGAGGCGCTGGACGAGGAGTTCCGCCGCCGCGACGAGGAACTGATGCGCCTCCAGACCGAACTCGGCCACGCGGAGGGCGCCAAGGTCATGCGGGAGAAGTATGAACTCTCCCGCTCCGGCTGACGCCC
>RECW01000192.1 GCA_007693835.1 Paracoccaceae bacterium
CCGCCGACGTCATCGTCTACGCCACCGGCTACGGCTCGATGAACGGCTGGGCGGCCGACCTGATCGGGCAGCAGGTCGCCGACAAGGTGGGCAAGGTCTGGGGTCTGGGTTCCGGCACGACCAAGGACCCAGGCCCCTGGGAAGGCGAGCAGCGCAACATGTGGAAGCCGACGCAGCAGGAGGCGCTGTGGTTCCACGGCGGCAACCTCCACCAGTCGCGCCACTACTCCCAGTTCCTCGCGCTGCAACTGAAGGCGCGGATGGAGGGGATCGAAACGCCGGTCTACGCGCTTCAGGAGACGCACCACCTCTCGTGAGGCGGGGCGGTCGGCCGGGCGGGCGGCGGTCAGCTGCTCCGCCCGGCGCCGACCTGGGCGCCGACCCAACCGACCAGATCCCTTATGGCGGCGGAGGTGGCGGCGTCGATCGCGCGGGTGAGTGACGCGGGATCGTCGCTCGGCGCCGGGGCTGTTCCCGAGAAGATCGACGTCGCCACGATGTCGCGACCCGGCAACCGCACGAGACGCGCGCCGATCTCCGTCCGGGCTTCGCCGCGCAGGTCGTCGCCGATGGCGACGTGCATGCTCTCGAGGACCGTCACCAGCGCAAAGTCCGCCCGGCCGGCGCGCTGGGCCCCGTCGACCACGTCCACGCCGCCGCCGGCCTGCAGGGCGCGGGCGATCTGGCGGTTGAGCATCTCGGGCATCCGCTCGTCCCACCGAGCGCCCGAGACGACCTGCACACGGTCGTCGACGATGACGACGATGCGGTCGGTCGCAAGCGCCCCCTGGGCGATCGGCTGCTCGACCGCGACGGGCACGGCGCGCGCCGTCGCCCCCGTCTGGGCGGCGGGCGTCGCCGGCGCGCTGAGGCGGAAGGACTCGACCTGCTGCGCCTCGGGCAGCGTCACGCAGGCGCCGAGGAGCCACGCCCCCGACAACCATGCCGCGAGGCGAACGGCGGCGGGACTGAGGGCGCGGCGCATGGCGGTCTCCCTGAACGAACCGTGACAGTCTACCGCACTGACGAAAAAGCGAAAAGCCTCAGCGCGACCGGGGTTGGTACTCGCGGAGGGTCTCGCCGCCGATCAGCCCCCCCGCCCCTTCCGTCTCGATCCGGCGCGCCACGCGCTCGACCGCCCGCGCCATCGCCTGCGCCTGGATGGCGAGCGCCCGGAACTCGGGCAGCCCCTCTTCGGTGAAGCTCCGCAGGCCGCGACGGTTCTCGCGCACCATCGCGTCGAGCTGGGCGGCGGCGCCGGCGGCGTTCGCGGCGGCGTCCGCGACGCTCTGGGCGACGGCCTCTATGCGGTCGCGGTTGTCCTCCACGGCGGCGTCGAGATCGTCGAGCAACCTCTCGCCGCGCTGCGCCAGCCCCGGCAGCACGCCGGTCGCCGCGCGCACGTCCGCCGCGGCGGCCGCAAGGTCCGGGCCTATGGCGTCGAGCGCGGCGGCGAAGCCGGCGAAGCTGGCGAGCATCGCCGCGATGGACGCCCGGTTCTCCTCGTTCAGCGTCAGCGCGATTGCGTCGGCGACGTCCGTCAAGCGCGCCAGCGCCCGCGGCAGGTCGGCCCCGACCGTCTCCGCCACCTGCCCGAAGCGCGCCATGTCCGAAGGGATCGCCGGCATCGTCGGCGCGCCGAGAAACGTGTCCGGCGCGGGATACGGTTCGACTTCGGGCGCCATGACGAGCCGCACATAGAGCGCCGCCGTCACGACGCTCTGCAGCGCGAGCTGCGCGCGCAGGCCGCGGTCCGTGAGCAGGTCGACCACCTCGCCGACGTCGAGATCGTCCCGATCCGCGTGGAGCGCGGCGCCGTGCAACCGCAGCCTCACGCCGTTGACGATCTGCGCCTCCTCGACGTCGAGCCGCGCGCCGATCTCGGCCACTTCCCCCACGACCACGCCGTTGTAGGTGACGGGGGCCCCGGTCTGGAGACCCTGCACGGACTCGGCGACGATGATCGAGCGCTCGACGCTCGGCTGGAAGAACGTCCCCGAACCGAAGCCGAGCACGACGCCGACCAGCAGCCCTGCGCCGCCGAGCACGAAGGCGCCGATCCGCGCCGCGTTCGCTTGGGCCATGGGCCTACTCCTTCTCCGTCACGGGGCGGGGGCGCCGTGCGCGGCCGCCCCCGCGCGGGTCGACGCTTCGTCAGGCGCCGCCTCGCCGCGGCGCAGGAAGCGCCGCACCTTCTCGTGGTCGGCGTGGTCGCGCAGCCAGGTCGGCGGGCCGCGGGCGATCATCCGGCGGCTCTCGGCGTCGAGGAACACGCTGTCGTCACCTATCGCGAAGATGCTGGCGAGTTCATGGCTGACGATCACCACCGTCGCGCCGAGCGTGTCGCGCAGCTCGACGATCAGCTCGTCGAGCAACCGCGCGCTCAGCGGGTCCAGGCCGGCGGAGGGCTCGTCGAAGAAGAGCAGCTCGGGATCGAGGGCGATGGCGCGCGCCAGCCCCGCGCGCTTGCGCATGCCCCCCGAAATCTCCGAAGGGTAATAGTCCTCGAACCCCGCCAGCCCCACCAGCGCCAGCCGATACTCGGCGAGCGAGCGGCGCTCGCGCGGGCTCATCCGCGTGTTCTGCTCCAGCACCATCTCGACGTTCTCGGCCAGCGTCATCGAGGTGAACAGCGCCGAGCCCTGATAGAGCATGCCGACGCGCTTCAGATGCCGGTTCATGGTGGCCGGGTCGTCGATGTCGAAGGGCTCGCCGTCGTAGAGGATCCGTCCCTTCGTCGGGCGGATCAGGCCGAGCATGTGGCGCAACAGGGTGCTCTTGCCGCAGCCGCTGTCGCCCATGATGAAGAAGATCGATCCGCGCGCCACCTCGAAGTCGATGTCGCGCTGCAGCGTGAAGTCGCCGAAGGCCATCGTGAGGTCCTCGACGCGGATGGCGGGTTCAGATGTCGAGGACATGGAAGACCATCGTCAGCAGGGCGGCGGCGGCGATGACGTAGACGATGCCGGTCACGACGGCGGAAGTGGTCGACTCGCCCACCGCCGCGGCGCTGCGCCCGCACTGCATGCCGCGCATGCAGCCGGCGAAGGCCACCAGTCCGCCGTAGACGGTGCCCTTGAACACGCCGCCCGCGAAGTCGGCCAGCGACACCGCCTCCTGCGAGCGCGCGAGATACTGGGCGAGCGTGACGCCGGGCAGCGTGGCCCCGACCAGCCCGCCGCCGAGCATCCCGAGGATGTTGGCGTAGAGGACGAGCAGCGGCGTCATCAGCACCAGCGCCAGCACCCGCGGCAGCACGAGATAGTCGATGGGTTCGAGCCCCATGGTGCGAAGCGCGTCGATCTCCTCGGCCCCCTGCATCGTGCCGATCCGCGCGGCGTAGGAGGCGCCGGTGCGCCCCGCCACGATGATCGCCGTCATGATCGCTCCCATGTCCCGCGCCATCGCGACGCCGACGAGATCGGCGACGAAAAGCTGCGCCCCGAAGGCGCGGAGCTGGATCGCGCCGACGAAGGCGAGGATCGCGCCGACGAGGATGCTGATGAGGGAGACGACCGGCAGGGCGTCGGCCCCCGCGTCGCGCGTCAGTTCGGCGAAGTCGGCGCGGCGGAAGCGGGCGCGGCCCGTCAGCAGGCGCCCGAAGGAGAGCGTGACCTCGCCGAGAAACGCGAGCGTCGCGACCGCCTCGCGCCACGCGCCCGTCGCGGCGCGGCCGACGGCGGCGAGCGGCCCGCCGCTCTTGCGCTTGCCGCGCTTCTCGCCGCGGGGGGGCGTCGCGCGGGCCAGCTTCAGCAGAGCCTCGGCGCCCGAAGGCAGGTCGGCGTCGAAGGCGGCGCCGCGCGCCTCGGCGAGGCGCGACAGCGACAGCGCCAGCGCGACCAGCGGCGCCTCCCACGCCGAGACGCCCCGCGCGTCGAGCGACAGGCGCGCCGCGCCGTCGCGCGACAGCGCCGCTTCGACCGGCGTCAGCGCCGGCGTCGGGTCGGTCATGCGCCACGCGCCGGAAAGCCGCACGGTGACGGCGCCGCGCTCGGCGGAGACGCTCATGCGCGCGTCCGCGGCCGGCTTCATGCTCGCGACCCTGACCACATCCGGAGAAACCTACGCCGCGGACCACGCTGCGTCGACTCGCGGAAGCGGCGTCGGCGCACGGAGCGAAACAGGCGCCTTCACGTGCCGCAGAAGGTCGCGCGCACCACTTCCTCGGGCCGCGGCGGAGTCTCGTAGGCGGCGGTTTCGTCGCGCGGCGTGAAAGGCTCGGCGAGCACGGCGAGCAGTCGCTCGAAAGGCGCGAAGTCGCCTGCGCCTTCCGCCGCGGCGATCGCCTCCTGCACGCGGTGGTTGCGCGGGATGTAGACCGGGTTCGCCCGCGCCATCAGCGCGCGGCACTCGGCAGGGTCGCTCTCCCGCGCAAGCCGCGCGCGCCAGCGGTCGGCCCAGGCGTCGAAGGCCGCGGGGTCGGCGAACAGCGCGCGGAGCGGCGCGTCGTCTTCCGGGCCGGAGAGCGACGCGTCGCGCAGGCGACGGAACGTCAGCGTGAAGTCGGCCCCGTTCGCAGCCATCCGCGACAAGAGATCGGCTGCCAGCGCGGCGTCGCCCTCCTCGGCGCGCGCCAGACCGAGCTTCGCCCGGAAAGCCGCCGCCCACGCCGTCTCGAACGCCGCGATGTAGCCGTCTATCGCCGCCTGCGCCGCGTCCAGCGCCTTGGCGTCGTCTTCGTCGATCAGCGGCAGGAGGCACTGCGCCAGCCGCACGAGGTTCCACTGCCCGATCCCCGGCTGGTTGGCGTAGGCGTAGCGCCCGCCGTGGTCGATGGAGCTGAACACCCTGTCGGGGTGGTGGTCGTCGATGAAGGCGCAGGGGCCGTAGTCGATGGTCTCACCCGAGATCGCCATGTTGTCGGTGTTCATCACGCCGTGGATGAACCCCAGCGCCTGCCACCGCGCGATCAGCGCCGCCTGACGCGCTATGACGCCTTCGAGGAAGGCGAGCGGCGGGTTGGGGCTGTCGGCGGCCTCGGGGTAGTGGCGCGCGATCGCATGGTCGAGCAGCGTCTTCACCGCCTCGCGGTCGCCGCGCGCCGCGAAGAACTGGAACGTGCCGACGCGGATGTGGCTCTGCGCGACGCGGGTCAGCACCGCGCCGGGCAGCGGGCGCTCGCGGACGACGATCTCGCCGGTCGTGACGGCCGCCAGAGCGCGGGTGGTGGGCACGCCGAGCGCATGCATCGCCTCGCCGACGATGTATTCGCGCAGCACCGGGCCGAGCACCGCGCGCCCGTCGCCCATGCGCGAGAACGGCGTGCGGCCGGAGCCCTTCAGCTGGATGTCGCGCCGCACCCCGTCGCGACCGATCACCTCGCCGAGCAGAATCGCGCGCCCGTCGCCGAGTTGCGGCGACCAGCCGCCGAACTGGTGCCCCGCATAGGCCGCCGCCAGCGGCGCCGCCCCCGCCGGCGTCGCGTTGCCCGCCAGCATGGCCACGCCTTCGGCGCTCTCCAGCGCGTCCGCGTCGAGGCCCATCAGGTCGGCGAGCGGCCGGTTGAGTTTCACCAGCCGCGGCGCGGCGACGGGCTCCGGCGCCATCCGCACGTAGAAGCGCTCCGGCAGGCGCGCGTAGGCGTTGTCGAAGGGGATGGCGAGGGGCATGGGCGTCTCCCGGCGGTTTCGTCGAACCTAGGCGTCGAAGCGCCCGATGGAAACAGTCAGGTTCTGGCGCCCCGTGCGGCGCGACGGTATTGGCGGCGCAACCGACAGGGAGGACCACCGATGGATCTCGGCATCAGGGGCAAGACGGCGCTGGTCTGCGCGGCGTCGAAAGGGCTCGGCTTCGGCTGCGCCGAGGCGCTGGCGAAGGAGGGCGTCGGGCTGGTGATCAACGCCCGCTCGCCCGAACCGCTTGAGGCGGCGGCGGAACGGCTGCGCGCCCACGGCGTCGACGTCACCGCCGTGGCGGCCGACGTCACGACCGAGGAGGGCCGCGCGGCGCTGCTCGCCGCCTGCCCCGCCCCCGACATCCTCGTGAACAACGCCGGCGGCCCGCCGCCCGGCCTCTGGTCCGACTGGGGGCGCGAGGACTGGCTGAAGGCGGTCGAGGCCAACATGCTGGCGCCGATCCTTCTCGCGACCGCCGTCCTGCCCTCGATGATCGACAAGGGGTGGGGCCGGGTGGTCAACATCACCTCGCAGTCGGTGAAGGGGCCGATCCCGCAACTCGGTCTCTCGAACGGCGCGCGCGCGGGGCTGACCGGCTTCGTCGCCGGCACGGCGCGGCAGGTGGCGCGGCATGGCGTCACCATCAACAACCTGCTGCCGGGCTCCCACGCCACCGACCGCATCGTGGCGCTGGACGCCGCGCTGGCGCGCGAGCGCAACGTCAGCGTCGAGGAGGCGACGGCGATCCGCCAAAGCAGCATTCCCGCAGGGCGTTACGGCACGATCGAGGAGTTCGGCGCCGCCTGCGCGTTCCTCTGCTCGACGTTCGCCGGCTTCATCGTCGGCCAGAACGTGCTGCTCGACGGCGGCTCGGTGAACGTGACGCTGTGAGCGGTGCGCCAGCGGGTCGCGGCGCGAAGGGGTATGCGGAAACCGGTTCTTGACTTAGGCCATGTTGCGTTGCAGCGCAAATGGAGACCCGCGATGACCCCCAACGAGAACGACACCCGCGGCGTGATCGCCGAAGCCCTCTCGGCGCTGCCGTCCCCCGGCGCGCTGGTCGAGGCGATCCCGGTGCGCGGCGTTCTGGCGGGCGGCGGCCTCGTCGCCGTGCTCGTGGCCATGGCGTCGACCTTCGGCCTCGCCGGCGTCACGATGACGATGATGGGCCTCGCCGTGGTGACATTCGGGTGCATTCTCTGGGTGACCAGCTCGAACTGAACGGGCCGGCGCCGATTCGGGAAGGGCGGGCCCGCAGGCCCGCCCTTTTTTCATGTCAGTGAACGGTGGCGCGCGGCGGCTCGGCCCCGCCGCCCGGCGGCGGCGCGAGGCGGTCGCCAACGATCAGGCCGTCCGGACCCACGCTCACCGGCATGGTGTCGCCGTCGGCCACGGTCCCCGAAAGGATCGCCTCGGCGAGCGGATCCTGCAGCGCCTTCTGGATCACCCGCTTCAGCGGCCGCGCGCCATAGACGGGGTCGTAACCCTTGTCGCCGAGCCACGCCTTGGCGTCGTCGGAGACGTCGAGCGCGATCTTCCGCTCCGCCAGCCGCTTCGCGAGGATGGCGAGCTGGATGTCGACGATCCCGGTCATGTGCTCGCGCGAAAGCCGCTCGAACAGCACGATCTCGTCGAGACGGTTCAGGAACTCGGGCCGGAAGTGCGCCCGCACCATCGCCATCACGTCGTCGCGCGCCTGACCGACGCCGGCGCCGTCCGGCAGCGCCGTCAGGAACTCTGCGCCGAGGTTCGACGTCAGGATGATCAGCGTGTTCTTGAAGTCGACCGTGCGCCCCTGCCCGTCCGTCAGCCGCCCGTCGTCGAGCACCTGAAGGAGCACGTTGAAGACGTCCGAGTGCGCCTTCTCGACCTCGTCGAACAGGATCACCTGATAGGGCCGCCGCCG
>RECW01000088.1 GCA_007693835.1 Paracoccaceae bacterium
CCTTGCGAGAAGTTCGCGTCCTCCCGCGCGAACGGCATCGAGAGCGCGGGCAGGTGGTAGGCGTAGGCGCCGAGGTTGGCGAAGAAGCCGGTGAAGATCTGCAGCGTCGGCCCCACTGCGATGACGAACACGAGCAGCAGCGCCGCCAGCCCCATGTTCAACTCCGAAAGCACCTTCACCCCGCGATCGAGACCGGCGACCACCGAGACCAGCGCCATGGCGGTGATGAAGATGATCAGGAACACGAGGAAATTTTCCGACGTGCCCGTGCCGAACAGGAAGTTCAGCCCCGCCGCCGCCTGCTCCGCCCCGACCCCGAGCGAGGTGGCGAGGCCGAAGATCGTGGCGAACACCGCCAGGATGTCGATCACGTTGCCCGGCCAGCCCCAGACCCTCTCGCCGAGAATGGGGTAGAAGGCGGACCGCAGCGTCAGCGGCAGCCCCTTGTTGTAGGCGAAAAGCGCCAGCGCGAGCGCCACCACGGCGTAGATGGCCCAGGGGTGCAGGCCCCAGTGGAAGATGGTCGCCGCCATGCCGAGGCTCCGCGCCGCCGCCGCGTCGCCCTCCGCGCCGCCAAGGGGCGCCCAGTCGGTGCGGACGCCGTCCTCGACCGTCACCCCGCCGTAGGCGGCGGAGAAGTGCGACATCGGCTCGGCGACGCCGTAGAACATCAGCCCGATGCCCATGCCGGCGGCGAACAGCATCGAGAACCAGCCGACATAGCCGTAGTCCGGCGTCGCCTCCGGCCCGCCGAGCCGGATCTTGCCGAGCGGCGAGACGATCAGGAACAGGCAGAGCAGGACGAAGATATTGCCTGCCGACAGGAAGAACCAGTCGAGATTGGTGATCACGAAGTCGCGCAACGCGGCGAACAGCGGCCCCACGTCGTCGCGGTACGCCATCGTCAGGAAGGTGAACAGAATCACGAGGCCGGCGGAGACGGAGAAGACGACCTTGTGAATGTCGTATTCGATGTTGATTGCAGCGGCTATGTTGTGAGAACCGATTTCGTAATCGGTCTCGATGATTTCGGTTTCGCCTTCGGGCGCCGGAATCGGTTCGATGTCTGGGGCCGCGACGTCTTCCGTGTCGGGCTCGACGGCGGCGTTTTCGCCGACTTTCTCCTGCATGAGATGCTCCTGCCTGATATGTGGACGGCAGGTTACCATGGCGCGTCGCGCGCGTCGGCCCCCCTGCGCCGCATTTATGTCGGAATCATTGCGCCAGCGCAGCGCGTCGAATCTCGCGGCGCATGATCTTGCCGGTGGCGGTAAGCGGCAGGGCGTCCACGAAACTGACGCGCCGCGGGGCGACATGCGCGCCGAGCCGGCTGCGCACGTGAGCGGCCAGCGCGTCGCCGAGCGCCGCGGCGGGTTCGACGCCCGGGCGCAGCACCACGAAGGCCGCGACGATCTCGCCGCGGAGCGGGTCGGGCAGGCCGACGGCGGCGGCCATGGCGACGGCGGGGTGGCCGCCGAGACAATCCTCGATCTCCGACGGGCCGATCCGGTAGCCCGAGGAGGTGATCACGTCGTCGGCGCGGGAGGAGAAGAAGAAATGCCCCTCACCGTCCGCACGGCCTTCGTCGCCGGTGCGCATCCAGTCGCCGACGAATTTCTCCGCCGTCCGGTCGGGGCGACGCCAGTAGCCGAGGAACATCGACGGGTGGCCGCGGCGCACGGCGATCTCGCCGGTCTCGCCGGCAGGCAGCGGGCGGCCGGCGCTGTCGATCACGGCGACGTCGGCGCCCGGCGCCGGGCGACCCGTCGAGCCGGGTTTGGGCGCGAACAGGGCCGGCGCGTTGGTCAGCACCTTGTTGCACTCGGTCTGGCCGTAGAACTCGGCGATGGTGAGGCCCAGCGCCTCGCGGCCCCAGTCGAGCAGCTCCGCCCCGAGGCTCTCGCCGGCCGCGCCCACTGTGCGCAGCCGGGCGCCGGCGCGGGCGGCGGCGGGCGCGCCGCGCATCAGCCGCAGCGCTGTGGGGGCGAGGAAGGCCGAGGCGACGTGGTGGTCGGCCATCACGCGGAAGGCGCGCTCGGGGTCGAACTTCTCCATGCGGTGCGAGAGCACCGGCGCGCCCCACGCCAGCGCGGGCATCAGCAGGTTGCAGAGACCGCCCATCCACGCCCAGTCCGACGGCGTCCAGAACACCTCCCCCGGCCGCGGCGCGAAGTCGTGGGCGAGGCGCGCGGCGGGCAGATGGCCGAGCAGCACGCGATGGCCGTGCAGCGCGCCTTTCGGCGGTCCGGTGGTGCCGGAGGTGTAGGCGATCAGCGCCGGGTCGTCGGGCGACGTCGCCGCGCAGGCGTGGGCGTCGCGGCCGCGGGCGAGGAAGTCCGGCAGGCTCTCGGCGCCCTCGACGGGGCCGTCGGCGCACAGGACGAGACGGAGGTCGGGCAGGCGGTCGCGGATCGCGACGATCTTCGGCAGGTTGGCCCGGTCGGTCACCAGCGCGGCGGCGGCGCTGTCGCCGAGGCGAAAGGCCAGCGCCTCCTCGCCGAAGGGCGTGAACAGGGGCACGATCACCGCGCCGAGGCGGTAGGTGGCGAGGTGCGTGATCAGAGTCTCGGGCGACTGGCCGAGCAGCACCGCCACCCGGTCGCCCCGACCCACCCCATGCGCCGCGAGCCCGTTGGCGAGGCGACAGGCCGCGCGGTCGAGGGCGCGGAAGCTCCAGTCGGTCGCGCGGCCTGCCGCGTCGAGGTGGCGCAGCGCGAGACGGTCGGGCTCGGCCTCGGCGCGCAGGCCCACCAGCGCTTCGGCGAGGTTGAGGCGCGAAGGCTGCGGCCAGCGGAAGCCCGCGCGCAGGCTCGCCCAGTCGCGCCCGCGCGGCAGGGCGTCCTCCAGCGTCAGGGCGTCGAGCAGGCGGCTCATGGGGCGCGACGATGCGCGCTGCGCCGCAACATGTCAAAGTCCGGTTGCGCGGCGGCGACCGGCGGCTAAGGTCGCGGCGCGCAGAAGGAGTGGTCTTTTGGCGACGGTGATCTTCGATCTCGACGGCACGCTGGCCGACACGGCGGCGGATCTGGTCGGCGCGGCGAACGCCCTCGCCGACGCGGCGGGCTGGCCGCGGCTCGACCCGGTCGCCGAGCGCACCGTGGCCGGACAGGGTGGCCGGGCGCTGATCCGGCGGACGATGGCGGGCGCCGGGCTGGCGGCGGACGAGGCGGCGGTCGACCGGCTGTTTCCCGCCTTCCTCGCCGCCTACGAGGCGCGGATCGCCGAGGAGACGCAGCTGTTCCCCGGCGCGCTCGACTGCCTCGACGCCTTCGCGGCGATGGGCTGGCGCATCGGGCTCTGCACCAACAAGCCCGAAGGGCTGGCGCGGACGCTGGTCTCGGCGCTCGGGGTGGCGGATCGGTTCGCGGCGCTGCTCGGGGCCGACACCCTGCCCGTCCGCAAGCCCGACCCGCGGCATTTCACCGAGACGGTGCGCCGCGCCGGTGGCGAGCCGGGCCGCGCGCTGCTGATCGGCGACACGGTGACCGACCGCGACACGGCGCGCAACGCCGGCGCGCCCTGCATTCTCGTGACCTTCGGCTACGCGACCGAACCGCTGGAGACGCTGGCCCCGGACGCGATCGCCGCCCGCCTGACCGAGACGCCGGGGCTTGCGGCGGCGTTGCTCGACAGCCGGCGCGCGGCGTCATGACCCACGCGGACGACCCGCTCGCCGATCCGGAGGCGACAGCCGCGCGCATCCCCGGACTGCTCCATGTGCCGGCGACGGCGCGCAACCGCGAGCCGATCCGGCAGGTGCTGGCCGAGTTCTTGCCGAGCGAGCCCTGTTCGGTGCTGGAGGTCGCGTCGGGGTCGGGGGAACAGGGGCTCTGGATCGCCCGCGGTCTGCCGCAGGTCACGTGGACGCCGAGCGAGGCGACGCCCGAGGGCGTCGCGGCCGTCGCCGCCTGGCGCGCGCTTCTGCCGGCGCTGCACGCGCGGTTTCTGGCGCCGGTGCTGCTCGACGCCGCCGCGCCGCCATGGCCGGGGCCTTCGGTCGACGCGGTTTTCGTCTCGAACCTCACCCACATCAGCCCGTGGCCGACGACGCTCGGCCTGATGAAAGGCGCGGCGGCGCGGGTGAAGCCGGGCGGGCTGCTGCTGATCTACGGGCCGTTCAACGAGGGCGGACGGTTCACCGGGCCGGGCAACGTCGCCTTCGACGCGGACCTCAAGCGCCGTCATCCCGAATGGGGGCTGCGGGACCGGGAGGCGGTGGAGGCGGCGGCGGCCGCGGAGGGCTTCGAGGCGACAGGTCGCCGCATGATGCCGGCCGACAACCGCGTGCTGGCGTTCCGGCGGCGCTGCGGCGGCGTTACTGCTGCGCGAACTTGATCGACTCGCCGCAGCCGCACGCCTCCACGACGTTGGGGTTGCGGAATTCGAAGCCGCTTTCGAGCAGGCTTGTCTTGTAGTCGATCTCCGTGCCGAACAGGAACATCTGCGCCATCGGCGCGATCAGCACGCGGGCGCCGTCCTGCTCCACCACCACGTCATGGGGCGCGACTTCGGTCGCGTGCTCCATGGTGTACTCCATGCCGGCGCAGCCGCCCTTCTTCACGCCGATCTTGAGCCCTTGCACCAGACCGTCGGCCATCAGCGCGCGGATGCGCCGGACGGCGGCGGGCGTCAGCGTGACGGGCGGTTTGCCGGGGATCGCGAACATGGGCGCGCCTCACATGAATCCGAGTTCGAGCTTCGCCTCGTCGGACATGCGGTCCATGCCCCACGGCGGCTCCCACACCAGCTGCACGTCGACGGTCTTGACGCCGGGCGCCGCGAGCACCGCGTCGGCCACCCAGCCGGGCATCTCCCCGGCGACGGGGCAACCCGGCGCGGTCAGCGTCATGTCGACGCGCACGTTCGACTCGGCGTCGATCTCGATGCGGTAGACGAGGCCGAGGTCGTAGATGTTGACCGGAATCTCCGGGTCGAAGACGGTGCGCAGCGCCTCGGTTATGCTGTCGAACAGCGGGTGTTCGGTCGACGACGGGCCGATCAGCGGCTCGCCCTCGTGCGGATGCAGGTCCTGTCCGTCCATCGCGCCCCTCGACCTCCGGCCATCGCCGAGTCTTTTCGTCGGCTTTCGCAGCATATAAGCCCGCACGGCCAGATGCAAAGGACCATCGCGTGTTCCGCTTCACCCTGACCGCGACCGACGGCCCCGCCCGCGCCGGCGTCATCGAGACGCCCCGCGGCGCGATCCGCACGCCCGCCTTCATGCCGGTCGGCACGGCGGCGACCGTGAAGGCGATGCTGCCCGAGAGCGTCGCGGCGACCGGGGCCGACGTCCTGCTCGGCAACACCTACCACCTGATGCTGCGGCCGGGCGCCGAACGCGTCGCGCGGCTCGGCGGACTGCACCGCTTCATGAACTGGGAGAAGCCGATCCTGACCGACTCCGGCGGCTTTCAGGTGATGAGCCTCGCCGAGTTGCGCAAGCTCGGCGAGGAGGGCGTGCGCTTCCGCTCCCATGTCGACGGGTCGGCGCATTTCCTGACGCCCGAGCGCAGCATGGAGATCCAGCGCCTGCTCGGCTCGGACATCGTGATGGCCTTCGACGAATGCCCCGCCCTGCCCGCCCCGCGCGACACGATCGCGGCGAGCATGGCGCTGTCGATGCGCTGGGCGCAGCGGTCGCGCGACGCCTTCGGCGACCGCCCCGGCCATGCGCTGTTCGGCATCCAGCAGGGCGGGCTCGAACGCGACCTGCGCGAGGAGAGCGCGGCGGCGCTGAAGGCGATCGGCTTCGACGGCTACGCCATCGGCGGGCTGGCGGTCGGCGAAGGTCAGGCGGCGATGTTCGGCGTGCTCGACTACGCGACCGCCATGCTGCCCGCCGACCGCCCGCGCTATCTGATGGGCGTCGGCAAGCCCGACGACATCGTCGGCGCGGTGAAGCGCGGCGTCGACATGATGGACTGCGTGCTGCCGACACGCTCGGGCCGCACGGGACAGGCGCTGACGCGGCGCGGCGCCGTGAACATCAAGAACGCGCGCCACGCCGAGGACCCCCGGCCTCTCGACCCCGACTGCGCCTGCCCGTGCTGCCGCGGCTACAGCCGCGCCTATCTGCACCATGTGTTCAAGTCGGGCGAGATCATCGCCTCGATGCTGCTGACCTGGCACAACCTGCACTATTTTCAAGAACTTATGGCGGAAATGCGGGCAGCGATAGCCGAGGGGCGGTTCTCGGCGTTCGAAGCAGCGTTCGGCGCGCGCCGCGCGGAAGGCGACATCCCCCGGGAATGATGGCGGCCCGGACGGAACACGTGACCATGCCATCGGTTGAAGGACGCCGCGCTCGCAGCTGGCGCGCGTCGAGGGGAGCGTTCATGAAGGTCGTTTTCGTCGTTCCGCGGTTTCACACCAATCTCGCCTTCGCGATGCGGGCGTTGATCGACGACGCAATCACGCCGACGCTCGTCGTGCGCGCGCCCGGGGCGCCGACAGGGCTCGACTTGCCGGCGCCCGTCGTTTTCGCTGACGGCGCTTCGCTGGCGGATGCACGAGCCCTCCTCGCCGAAAAGCGGCCGGATCTCGTCGTGATCCGCAAGACCCCCGGACTCGGGGCGCCGTTTCACCGCGCGGGGCTGATCGCCCGCGTGCCGATGCTCGCTTACGATTTGCGTCCCTGGCGGCGGCCGCGCCACTGGAGCGCGATGATCTCAGGGTGGCTGCGTGGGCGCCCTGGCCGGCGCATCACGCCGGTTCCCGGCGCGCCCGGGAGCGGCCCTCCTGACCCTAGGGCCTTCTATCTTCCCTTCCCCGTTTCGTCCGCACCCGAAGAACCATCGCGACGCGACGGCCCGTTCAGAATTCTGTTCGTCGGAAAACTGGCGCAGATCCGCAAACGCCCATTCATGCTGATCGAGGCGACCGAGCGGCTCGCGCGTCTCGGCGATCTGCGGCTGACGATGGTGGGATCGACGAGCCTCGAGATAAACGCTGCGGACCCCGATCAACTCGCGCGGTTGCGCGCCTATGCGGCGAACGGCCCCCTCGGCGACCGCTTCAGACTGATCGAAGACGCGCCTTTCGACGCGATGCCGGGGATCTACGCCGAGCACGACGTTTGCGTGCTTCCAGCCACCAACGAATTGCTCGGGATAGCGCCTCTGGAGGCGATGGGCCGGGGCGCCGCCGCGGTGATTTCGTCGGACGCCGGATCGGCGGGGTACGTCACGATCGGCCGCGCTGCGGGCTTTGACTGCGGCGCGGTGTTTCCCGACGGCGACGCGGCGGCGCTGGAAGCCGCCCTGCTCCCTTACCTCAGGGACCCGGAGGCGCGCTGGCGGGCGCGCCGGGACGCGTGGCTCTGGGTGCGCCAGGCGTTTTCTCCACAGGGCTTCGCGGCGGGGTTCCGGGCGGTCGCGGCGAAGGTTGCGCACTCGTCCGCACCCTCGCGACCCTGATACGCCAGCGCCGCAGCGCGCCGGCGCTACAGCGCACGCTCCGTCAGCCAGCGGGCCACCGCCGCCGACCGGTTCTTCACGTCGAGCTTCGAGAACAGCA
>RECW01000071.1 GCA_007693835.1 Paracoccaceae bacterium
GCGGGCCTGCAGCAGAAACGCGTCCGCCGCCCAGCGCCGGGCGCGGGCGGCGGCGAGAAAGTCCCGGCGCTGCTTGATGACCGGCAGCGGCCTCAGGCGGTGAGCTTCTTGCGCCCCAGCTTGCGACGGGCGTTGATGATCTTGCGGCCGTTCTTCGTGGCCATCCGGGCGCGGAACCCGTGGCGGCGCTTCCGCACGAGGCGGCTCGGCTGATAGGGGCGTTTCATCGGCGTGCATCCTCTCGCTCGCGCAAGGCGGCGCGCGGCGCGCGCCCGGGCGAAAACAGAGGCCGCGGATAGCTTGCGGCCACGCCGCTGTCAACGCCGCCGCGGCGTGAAACGCGGCTGATCTCCCGGCCGAACGACCCTATATCGGATGGAACGGGTGGAGGACGGCATGGCGCGCGACGGGGCGAAACGGATCACGCTGCGGCGGGCGGCGCCGCTCGCGGCGATCGTCGCGGGCGCCGTCCTCGCCGGCGCATTGTTCGCCGACCAGCTCTCCTTCGCCGCGCTGGAGCGCAACCGCGAGGCGCTGCTCGCCTGGCGCGACCGGAACTACGCCGTGGCCGCGCTCAGCTACGTCGGCGTCTATGCGCTCTCGGTGACCTTCTCCGTGCCGGGCGCGCTCTGGCTGACGCTCGCGGGCGGGTTCCTGTTCGGCGTGGTCTTCGGGGCGGCCTTCGCCGTCACCGGCGCCACCATCGGGGCGGTGGCGATCTTCCTCGCCGCCAAGCACGGCCTCGGCGACGCGCTCCGCGCGCGCGCCGGCGGCTGGGTCAAGCGCATGGAGCGCGGCTTCGCCGAGAACCAGGTCGGCGTGATGCTCGCCATGCGCCTTGTGCCCGTCATGCCGTTCTTCGTCGCCAATCTCGTTCCCGCCTTCCTCGGCGCGCGGACGTGGACCTACGTCTGGACGACCTTCGTCGGCATCATCCCCGGCGGCGCGGTCTACGCCTCGGTGGGCGCGGGGCTCGGCGAGGTGTTCGCCCGCGGCGAGCGGCCCGATCTCGGCGTGATCTTCGAGTGGCCGGTGCTCGGGCCGCTGCTCGGCCTCGCCGCGCTGGCGCTGCTGCCGACCGTCTGGCGCGCGGTGCGCCGCAAGCCGGCGGAGAGCTGAGCCATGGCGCGCGACGCGGCCGCGCAGGAGACGCTGACGCCCGATCTCTGCGTCGTCGGTGCAGGCTCCGGGGGGCTGTCGGTCGCGGCGGGCGCCGTGCAGATGGGCGCCTCGGTCGTGCTCGTCGAAGGCGGCGAGATGGGCGGCGACTGCCTGAACTACGGCTGCGTGCCCTCCAAGGCGCTGATCGCGGCGGCCAAGCGGGCGCACGCCATGGGGGCCGGCGCCGCCTTCGGCGTCGCGCCCGTCGCGCCGCAGATCGATTTCGCCGCCGTCATGGCCCATGTGCAGGGCGTCATCGACGGCATCGCGCCCCACGACAGTCAGGCGCGGTTCGAGGGGCTCGGCGTCCACGTGATCCGCGACTGGGCGCGCTTTCTCTCCCCGCGCGAGGTGGCGGCGGGGGGCTGCACGATCCGCGCCCGGCGCTTCGTCATCGCCACGGGCTCGTCGCCGGCCGTTCCTCCGATCCCCGGTCTCGCCGAGACGCCCTTCCTCACCAACGAGACGGTGTTCGCGCTCGACGCCCCGCCGCGCCGGCTGCTGATCCTCGGGGCAGGGCCCATCGGCGTGGAGTTGGGTCAGGCGTTCCGACGCCTCGGCGTCGAGGTGGAGCTCATAGAGGCCGGCCGGGCGCTGGGGCGCGACGATCCGGAGGCGACGGCCGTGGTCCTCGAAGCCCTGCGCGGCGAGGGCGTCGAGATCAGGCAGGGCGTGCGGGTCGCCGCCGCCGCGGCTGCGCCCGAGGGCGTGCGCCTCACGCTGGAAGGCGGCGAGACGGTGGAGGGCTCGCACCTGCTCGTCGCCGCAGGGCGCCGCCCGAGCCTCGACCGGCTCGACCTCGCCGCGGGCGGCGTCGACGCCGATGCGGACGGCGTGACGGTCGACGCGGGGCTGCGCTCGGTGTCCAACCGGCGGGTCTACGCCGTGGGCGACGCCGCGGGCGGGCCGGCGGGAACGCTTAACTTCACCCACGTCGCCGGCTATCACGCCGGCGTCGTGATCCGCTCGGCGCTGTTGCGCCTGCCGGCGAAGGCGCGCGTCGACCACATCCCCCGGGTCACCTACGCCGACCCCGAACTCGCCCAGGTCGGCCCCACCGAGGCGGAGGCGCGCGCGGCGCTCGGCGCGCGCGTCTCGGTCGCGCGGTTCCCCTTCGCCGAGAACGACCGCGCCCGCGCCGAGCGCGCGACCGCAGGCTTCGTCAAGGCGATCGTGGGGCCGAAAGGGCGCATCCTCGGCGCGACCGTCGTCGGAAAGGGCGCGGGCGAGCAGATCGGCCTCTGGGCGCTCGCGATCTCGTCGGGCCTCAGGATCGGCGCCGTGGCCGGGATGGTCGCGCCGTACCCGACGCTTTCGGAGGCGTCGAAGCGCGCGGCGGGGGCGCACTTCGCGCCGAAGCTGTTCGGCTCGCCGTGGGTCAAGCGCGCCGTGCGCTTGCTTGCGAAACTCGGCTGAGCCCGACTAAGACGGCTGGCGGGGGCGCGCCGCCCCTGCGCGGAGAGCCTGCCCGCCGTGGGACGCAGCCTGACCCAGCGCCTCGTCTTCCTCACGCTCGTCGCCGTGCTGGCGATGGAGGCGCTGATCTTCGTGCCCGCCGTCGCGCGGTTCCGGCTCGACTGGCTGACCGAGCGGCTGGCGATGGCGCAGCTCGCCTCGCTCGCGATCCTCGCCACGCCCGAAGGCGCGCTGGACGACGACCTGGAGCGCGAACTGCTCGATCGGGCCGGCGCCGCCTCCATCGTGTTGCGGCGCGACGGCACACGGGCGCTGGTGCTGAGCGCGCTGGTGCCGAAGCCGATCGACGCGACTTACGACATCCGCGCGCCGGCGACCTTCCGGTCGATGCTCGACGTCATGGTCAGCCTCAACGCGCCCGAAGGCCGGCACATCCGCGTCATCGGTCGGCCCGACCCGTCCAGCCTCGATGAAGTCGAGATCACGCTGGACGAGGCGCCGCTGCGCGCCGCGCTGTGGCTCTACGCCCAGCGCATCTTCTGGCTGTCGCTGATCGTGTCGCTGCCGACTGCGGTGTTGATCTTCACGCTGGTGCATTTCCTGCTGGTGCGGCCGATGAAGCGCATCGTCGGCAACATGGCGCATTTCCGCGAGGACCCCGAAGACCTGATGCGGGTGATCCAGCCGAGAAGCCGGGTGAGCGAGATCGCCGACGCCGAGAGGGAGCTGAACTCGCTCCAGACGCAGGTGCGCGACTCGCTGCGCGAGCGGGCGCGGCTCGCCGCTCTCGGCGAGGCGGTCGCCAAGATCGCGCACGACCTGCGCAACATGCTCGCCTCCGCGCAGTTGATGGCCGAGCGGTTCGAGGCGAGCCGCGACCCCCTCGTGCGCCGCGTCGGGCCGAAGCTGATCGGCTCGCTCGACCGCGCCATCGCGCTTTGCGAGAGCACGCTGCGCTTCGGCCGCGCCGAGGAGGCCGCGCCGGTGACGCGGCGGGTGGCGCTCTCGGCGCTGGTCGACGACGCGGGCGAGAACATCTTCCCCGAGCACGAGCCCGACGCCGCGATCCGCTTCGAGAACCGCGTGCCGCCCGAGATGCTGATCGACGCCGACCCCGACCAGATGTTCCGCGTCTTCACGAACCTCATCCGCAACGCGCGGCAGGCGTTCGAGAGCGCCGGGCGCGGCGGCGTGGTGACGGTGGAGGCGCGACACGGCGACGCCTGCGCCGAGATCGACGTGGCCGACGACGGGCCCGGCATGCCGACGCGGGCGCTCGAGAACCTGTTCCAGCCGTTCCGGGGCGGGGCGCGCAAGGACGGCTCGGGCCTCGGCCTCGCCATCGCGCACGAACTCGTCGCGATGCAGGGCGGCCGGCTGACGCTCGCCAGCTCCACCACCCGCGGCACGCGCTTTCGCATCACGCTCCCGGCGTGAGCAGAAGCGTCGGTGCGGCGCCCCGGTTTTCGGCGCCGGCCGCATCTTGGCGCTTTGACCGCGGCGCGGCGCGCGATACCTTCCGGCCCGCAACGATGAGGAGTCGCGTCCGATGACCGCCGCAGCCCGCCGCCCCCGCGCGCTCGATCCGGTGTGGACCGCCGTCCGCGCCGAAGCCGAAGCCATGGCCGCCGCCGAGCCGCTGGTGGCGAGCCTCGTCCACGCGGTGATCCTGCGTCACGACACGCTGGAGGCCGCGCTCAGCTATCGCCTCGCCCAGAAGCTCGGCGACGGCGACATCGGGACCATGGCGATGCGCGAGGTGGCCGACGAAGCCTTCGCCGCCGACCCCGCCATCGGCCGCGCCGCCCGCGCCGACATCGTGGCGGTGCGCGAGCGCGACCCGGCGTGCCACCGCTTCATCGATCCGATCCTGTTCTTCAAGGGTTTCCAGGCGCTCACCGCCCACCGCGTCGCCCACTGGCTGTGGGGCGCCGGGCGCACCGACCTCGCGCTGCACATCCAGATGCGCATGTCGGAGACCTTCTCGGTCGACATCCATCCCGGCGCGCGGATCGGGCAGGGCGTGATGATCGACCACGCCCACGCGATCGTCATCGGGGAGACGGCCGTGGTCGGCGACGACGTCTCCATGCTCCACGACGTCACCCTCGGCGGGACGGGCAAGGAGGACGGCGACCGCCATCCGAAGATCGGCCAGGGCGTCCTGATCGGGGCCGGCGCCAAGATCCTCGGCAACATCCGGGTCGGCGCGTGCAGCCGCGTCGCCGCCGGCTCCGTCGTGCTCTCCGACGTGCCGCCGTGCAAGACCGTCGCCGGGGTTCCGGCCAAGGTCGTCGGGGACGCCGGGTGCAGCCATCCGTCGCAGAGCATGGATCAGATGCTGGAACCGGGCGCCTGAACTTCACCGCCGGCGGCGGCCGTCGCAGCGGTCAGCGCCTCAGCCGTTCCGGACAGCCCGCATGCGCTCGCTCGCGCTCGGTTCCGGCAGCGCCCGCGGCGCCATGGCGGTGGGCGTGACGGCGTGGCCCCGCTCCTCGTGGACGAGGTTCAACGCCTTGGTCGCGATGGCCGACGACAGCAGGATCACCGCCAGCGCCCCGCTGAAGAAGAACTCGGCGGAGGCGCGCGCATCCGGCACGCGCGCGAAGGTGCTGTAGATTTCGGCGAGCGCCAGCACCAGCGCCAGCGGCGCCACGCAAACGAGATCGCGGAACACCACGAACTCCATGGCGTTGTCGTGGTCGGTCGCGATGGCGTCGCGGCGCACGAAGGCGAGCCATACGTCGAGCATGAAGTAGGCGAAGATCGGCGCCACCGACAGCCAGTAGGAGTTCCGCGAGAACAGGCTGATCGCCATTTCGCCGCGCGGCGGGAAAGCCATCGAGGCGTAATCCGCCGCCACCGTCTTCACCACCATCATCACGAGGATCAGACCCGAGAAGACGATGATCAGGAAATTCACCCGCGCGACCCCCGCGTGCCGCCGCATGTCGACCGATTCGGGGATCTCGCGGTTGGCGTAGATCAGGATGAGCAGGGACACGATCTTGCAGGATGAGACGATCTCGACGAGCGTCGGCTCCGCGCGGAACAGGAACACGAAGCCGACCCCGCCCATGTAGGCGATCACCAGCGAGGCGGCGTATCGTAGCAGTTTGGTGACTATGGCTGTCGACATCGGCGCTCAGCGTTTCCCCGGTCCCGACTCGCCATATAGGCGAAGCGGGCGCCGGGGGAAGAAGCGCCGGCGTCACGCGTCGACCGGCGGCTCCCAGCCGATGAACAGGCCGACGTCGCCCGGCATGCCGTCCGGAAAGTCGACGATCCGCGCGCGGAACGTGAACCCCTTCGCGCGCCCCAGGCGCCGCCAGATCTCATAGGCCTCGTGGGCCTTGCCGGGCAAGGTCGAAACCCAGTCCTCGCGGCTGTTGTTGATCGCGCGCCCGTCGTCGCTGCACAGCCGCGACGGGAAGCGCATGATCTGCGTCTCGAACTCGCCATGGGCCGCGGCGGTCAGCACCCGCGCCCGCGTCTCCGCCACCTCCTTGCGCGACAGGTGGTCGTGCATGAAGTGCTCCACGAAGTTCCGGAACGCGCGGTCGGCGCGCTCCTTCTGCTCCATGGCGCCGCGGAGCTTGTCGGCCTGCGTCTCGGCCATGAGGCGCCGCAGATCGGAGGCGGTGAAGACCTCCGCCTCGACGATGTGTGATTCGGTCATCGCTTCGCCCTCCTGTCCTTCGCGGAGATGCTACGGGCGCTTCGATGAAGGGCGGGTTTAGGATGCGCCCGGTTAAGCACGCTGCTCTGACGTCGATCCGACTTTGGCCCGACGCCCCGGCGTTTTCGGTCAGTCCGTCTCCAGCGCCTCGGCGGCGAGGACCAGCGTCTCGACGGCGACAGTCCCCGCCAGCGCGTCGAGCGTCGGTCCCAGCATCGCGACAGGCCACGCGCGGCGGAGCCGCCAGCGCTGCGCCACCGTCGCGCGATCCTCCGACAGGAGCGCGATCACCACGTCCCGGCGCTCGACCGCGCCGCCGAGACCGGCTTCAAGCCATTGGTGCAACGCCAGATCGCCGATGACGCCGCGCGACAGCCGCACCTCCACGGGCGCGGCGAGGCCCGGCAACAGGCGCGGCGCAAGGCCAGGGTCGTTCCCCGCGCGGTAGCGCAGCACCGTGAGCCGCCGTTCGAGCCCGGACACTTCCGTGAAGCCCGCCGAGACCGCCGTCGGATCGCGGTCGCCCAGCCCGACGGTGAAGCAGAACCCGCCGTAGGGGTCGTCGCGCAGCACGGCCATGGCGTTCTCCTCAAAGCCAGACGACGTCGGCGAAGACCAGTTCGAGGGTCTCGAAGGCGATGCCGCCGTCGAGCGCGTCGAACAGCGGCCCGCGCCACGCCAGCGGCCAGGCTGCGACCACGCGCCACGCGTTCAGCGTCTCGGTCCCGCTCCTGTCGAGTTGGCGGATCACCAGATCGCGCGCGTCCGGCTTGCCCGCGGCCGCCTCTCGCCGCCAGTGGTAGAGCGTCCGGTCGCCGTCGACGGCCCGCCGCAGCAGGAGCCGCCCTGTCGCCGCGGGCGCGGACCAGGTCACGGCGCCGGTCCCGTCCCGGCCCTGCCGCAACGCGGATGCGTCCGCCGCGAGGGCGAGCCCCTCGATCCGGTCGACGTTGAAGCGCGCGCCCTCGGCTTCGACGGTGAAGTTCACCGCCAGCGTCGGGCCGTCGACGACGGAGGGCCGCGTCGGCTGCGGAATCGGAGTCGCCGGGTGCGGCCGGGTCGGGATCGCCGGGGTCGGGCGAATCGGACGGTTCGGCACGCGCGACCCTCCTTGCGGCGCCATCGGCGCTTTCGTGGTAAGGTTACCACTGGGAG
>RECW01000223.1 GCA_007693835.1 Paracoccaceae bacterium
CGGAAGGCGCCGTGATCCGGCCGGCCGAGCCCGTGCTCTCGATCGTGCCCGACGAGACCCGTCTCGTGGTCGACGCGGCGATCGCGCCGACCAGCATCGATCAGGTCTTTCCCGGGCAGGAGGCGCGGCTGCGGTTCTCCGCCTTCAACGCGCGCACCACGCCCGAGATCGGCGGCGTGCTGCGGCGCGTGTCGCCCGACGCGCTGACCGACGAGGCGACGGGCCAGAGCTACTACGCCGCCGAAGTGACCCTGACGGAAGAAGGCCTCGCCGAACTCGAAGACCTGACGCTGGTCGCCGGCATGCCCGTCGAGGTGTTCCTCCAGACCGGAGAGCGGACCCCCATCAGCTATCTGGTGCGACCGTTCACGGACTACTTCGCCCGCTCGATGCGCGAGGACTGAGCGCGACATCGCCGCGGACGCCCTGCAGGCGTTCCGGACTCTCCCCGCGGGAGCGAGCGGCGGGGTCCGTGTGATCGCCTCCGTCGACGCGAGCAGTGCTTCGGCGCGTCGCCGACGCCTGTCGCCCCGGGCGAATCCGGACCGGACGGCGAGGAGTTTCCCGAGGGTCTCCAGTCACGGCCGTGCGCGACCGCTCGACGGCGATGCGACGCCGCTTCATGCGGCGTCGCATGGAGCCCGTCATACGAAGTCGAAGTCGCTCGCCGAGGCGGCGTCGGTCGGCCCGCGCGCCGGATCACGTGCGCTTCGTCTCGGCGAGCATCCAGCCGACGCCCTGCACGGTGCGGACCTCGACTGGCGCGCCCGCGGCCTCGAGCGCCCGGCGGAGCCGCGAGACCGCCGCCTCCAGCGCGGTCGGCCCCACCTCGTCATCGACCCCGTAGAGCGACTCTTCCAGCGCGCGCCGAGGCGCGACGCGGCCTTTGCGGCGCAGGCGCTGCTCCAGAACCCCGGTCTCGCGCCGACCGCGCGCGATCGCGGCGCCGTCGAGCGTGGTCTCCCGCGCCGTGGCGTCGAGCTGGAGCGCGCCCGCGGCCAGCACGGCGCCGAGTCGGCCGCCGGGCCGGCGCAGCACCGCGCGGCAGCGCGCGACCAGCTCCGCCGTCTTGACCGGCTTCCCCACATAGTCGTCGGCGCCGCCGTCGAGACCGGCGAGCCGGTCGTCGAGCCCGCCCAGGGCGGTCAGCACGATGACCGGCGTCTCCCGCCGCCGCCGCCGCCACTCGGCGAGCAGCGTCAGCCCGTCGCCGTCCGGCAGCCCCAGATCGAGCAGCGCGAGATCGTGGCCGCCGAGCGCCGCCAGCGCGCGCGCCTCTGCGGCGTCGGCGGCGTGGTCGACGGCGAAGCCCGCGCGGCGCAGGCCGTCCGCCAGGGCTTCGGCGAGAGGGGCGTGGTCTTCGACGAGCAGCAGGCGCAAGGGTCCGTTCCGTTCCGCAGCGTCAGCCGGCGCTGTACCGGCGTCCTGGAGAACGGTCGAGAGGCGTGAATTTTCCCCTGCGCCCGCCGTCACCCTCAGTAGTCCCGCCTGAGCGCGATCGTGTCGCCGTTCGCCCGGACGATCTCCCGGGCTGTAGAGCTCGCGGGGCCGGTCGTCGTCGATGCGGCCCCGGATCGTCAGCCGCTCGCCCGCCGCGATCGCAGGCGGCTCGGGGCCGAGATGGACGACGATGTCGCCCGAGGCGTCGGCGAAGCGGATCTCGTCGTAGTCGAGCACGCGGGCGACGGCGCCCTGAACCGTCACCGCCGCCCCGCGAGCAGCCCCGGCGATCGGCGTGATCGTCTCCGCGCGCGACGGGGAAGCCGTCGTCATGAACAGGGCGACCAGAACCGCAGCGCCGCGCCAGGGGGAAAGAGCGGACATGCGAGAACCTCGTGAAACCAACCCGCCTCAAGGGCGGACGCCAAGCGCTTCCATCATCGAACTGACGACAGTCTGACCGGCTTGCGGGATCGCAGGCTCGCGGCGCGGGCGCGGAGGGCCGCCTCGTTCTCCAGCCGCCTTCGCCGGCGCGCAAGTCCCGTCCGCCGGACTCTCTCGCGACCAACGGGCGCGACGGCGGCCTTCGTCTATGCGCCGCCAGGGCCGGACTGCGGCGCCCCGTCCTCCTGCTCCGGCGCGATCTCGGCGGCGAATCCCCGGGCGAACCAGTCGGAGACGGCGGCCGGCAGCCGGTTGTCGAGCCAGGTCAGCGCCGCGAGCGGCCAGGGGAAGGTCACGTAGGGCCGCCCGCGGGCCAGCCCCTGCGCGATCAGCGCCGCCGCGCGGTCCGCCGGGATCTCGAACGGCTTGAAGCCCCGGTGCCGCATCGACATCGGCGACGTCACGAAGCCCGGGCAGATCACCGTCACCCCCACGCCCTGCGGCCCGAGCCAGCCGCGCAGGCTCGTCCCGTAGGCGCGAACGGCCGCCTTGCTGGCGCTGTAGGCGGGCATGTCGGGCAGGGGGCGCAGCGCGGCGAGCGAGCTCATCAGCGCGATCCGCCCGCGCCCGCGCGCAACCATCGCGGGGATCAGCGGCTCGACGGTGTTGAGCGTCCCTTCGAGGTTGACCGCCAGCACGCGGCGCGCGCGTTCGGGCGGCTCCATCGAACGTCCCGGGCCGAGCCCGGACGACAGGCCCGCGTTGGCGACCAGCAGGTCGACGGGGCCGGCGGCGTCGAAGGCGCGGAGGGCGGCGGCGAGGGCGGCGGCGTCGGTCACGTCCGCCTGCGCCGTCTCGACGGCGGCGCCCTTCGCGCGCGCCGCGGCGGCCGCGGCGGCGAGCCGGGCCCCGTCGCGCCCCGTCAGCAGCAGTCGCCGCCCCGGCGCGGCGAGTTCGGCGGCGAGCGCCGCGCCGATCCCGCCCGAGGCCCCCGTGATCACGCCGCTGGTCCAGCCCGTCATGCGCCTTCTCCCGCCCTCGCCAGCACCGCGGCGGCCACCGCCTCCGCCCCCGGCGCCATCCCCTCGCCGTCGAAGGCGCCCCGAAGCTGCGTCGCCCGCGCCAGCGCGCCGCGGAACGCGGCGACCCGGGCCGGCCCGGGCGCGGGCGGCGCGCGCCAGAAGCCGTCGAGCGGCCCGCGCCAGGCGAGATCCTCGTAGACCGCCCGCCCGAGGAGCGCCACCGGCGCCCCCGCGCCGAGCGCCGCGAGCCCCACGGTCGAGTTCACCGTCACCACGCCCGCGCAGCGCTTCAGCAGCGCGTCGAGGTCGCCGCCGTCGAGCCAGAGCGCCCGCCCGCCCGCCGGGCTCTCGCGCAGCAGGCGCCGCCAGGGCGTCAGCCCCGGATCCAGCGGGTGGGGCTTCACGACCAGCGTCGCGTCCGGCGGCGCATGAGCGGCGAAGCTGGCGGCGACGGCGGCGAGCGCCGCGCGCAGGCCGCCGGGCGGCCCGTGGTCGCGCACCTGGAAATCCGTCTCGAGCTGGAGCGCGAGCAGGAACACGGGGCCGCTGGTCCGGTCGAGCGCCGCCAGCGCGCGCCGCCGGCCGCGGGCGCGCCGCGGCGCCGTCAGCGCCTTGCGCGCCCAGCCCGCCCACTCCGCGACGGGACCATGAAGTTCATGGGAGCGGTAGTGCGGATAGCGCGCCCACCCCAGCGCGAAATTGGCGAGGTGATGCGCCGCGTCCATCGCCGCGAAGGCCGCGAAGGACGACCGGAAGGCCGGCGCCGGCTCGGCGTCGGGGCCGTCGAGATCGCCCGGGCCGGGCCGCCAGCCGCCGAGACGGTCGGGCTCCAGCGTCAGCCGGCCGGGGCGCAGATAGCCCTGCTCGAGCACATGGACGCGGACCCCGAGCGCCCGCGCCTCGGCGAAGGCCGTCCGGTGCCAGATCCGCCCGTCGCCGAGGCCGAGCACGTCGGTGACGGCGCGCTCGAGCATCAGGCGCCGGACGAAGCCCGGCCAATCGCCCTCCCGCCCGCGGAAACGGACGGCAGGGCGGCCGCGCCAGAACAGCGCGTCGCCCGGGCAGAACAGCACGCGCTCGACCCGCGCGCCGCGCGCCGCCAGCGCGTCGGCGAGGCGCGCGAGGAACGGCGAACGCGGCCCCTGCAGCAGCAGCACGACCGGCGCAGAGGCGGTGGGCGCAGAGGCGGTGGGCGCAGAGGCGGTGGGCGCAGAGGCTGAAGGAGGGGCGTCGGACATGACGGTGCGATAGCGCGCGCCGCCCGCCCCGGACAGCCTCCGTCATGCGGCCGCCGCAATTTTAACCAAATTGCCTCATTGTCGGGCTGATCAGTTAATGCAACGTTAATTCTGGCCAACATCTCGGATTGGTCCGCGATTCGTTGGCGTTAAAGTTGGGGGAACTCGCCATGAAGTTGTGCGCTTTGCGCCAGTTCGGAGTCGCCGCGGCCGCGGCGACGGGAATGTTTTTCAGCGCAACCGCCGCGCTGGCGGCCGGGTCGGTGCAGTGGACCAGCCCGCCCGACGGCTCGACCTTCCTCGAAGGCACGGTGGTGCATCCCACCGGCAACGCCACCGGCTTCGCGACCGGCGGCGCCGGACTCGACCTCGCCCTCGTGCTCGACGCCTCAGGCAGCATGAGCTCCAACGCCACCTCGGGCGGGGTGACCCAGACTCGGCTGAAATGGCAGGCCGACGCGGCCATCGCGCTGGTCAACTCGCTGCCCACGGCGAACACCGCGGTCGCGGTGGTCCAGTACAGCAGCGTCGCCAATAGCTCCGTTCGGCTGGAGCTGACGCCGACGACCTCGGCCCAGGACATCATCGACGCGATCAATGCGGTCCCGGCCAGCGGCTTGACCGCAACGGGTACCGGCATCCAGCTGGCGGAAGGCGAGCTGAATGAACGCGGTGTGTCCGGCCGCTCGCAGCAGATGGTGGTGATCTCCGATGGGGCCTGGAACACGGGTCCCAACCCTGTCACCGCGGCTGGCGCTGCCAACACCGACAGCGGGATCATCGTCCACGGCGTGGTCATCCCCGGCGGCTCACCGACCCAGATGCAGAATATCGCCAATGCCGGCGGCGGCAGCTTCTTCGACGCCCGCACGGATCAGGGGCTGCAGGATCTGATCGCGCTGTTCTCGGGCACCGGCGGCACGCTCGTCGGCGTGGACAAGGTGGAGGTGAAGCTGCCCGACGGGACCATCATCCCGAACGCGCTGACCGACGCCTTCGGCAACTTCAAGGTGCCGGCGCCGGGCTACGCGCTCGCCCTCGGACCGAACGTCTTCACCGCGACGGCGTTCTTCTCGGACGGCACCCAGCTCAGCGCAGACCTCACGCTGAACGCCACGCCGATCCCGCTGCCGGCCGCCGCCTGGCTGCTGCTCGGCGGTCTGGGCGGTCTCGGGCTGATCGGCCGCAAGCGCCGCGCGGCCTGATCCCGGCCAAGATGGCGATGCGGCGCTCATGCCGGGCGCCGCGTCCCGCCGGCGACGGGCGGCAGGTCGCCCGTCGCTATTTCCGGTAAAGTGGTTTCCTGGCGTAAGGGAGCGTTCGTCATGACGGGCGGAAGAGTCTTCACGCGCGCGGTCGTCGCGCTGCTTCTGGCGACCGGCCTCTCCGCCGCGCCGAAGGCGGCGCCGCTGACCTCGGACGGCGCCGGCGCCCATGGCTTCGGTCTCGGCGGCGTCAGCCAGGCGGTCGCGCTGCGCCGCGCCGCCGACGCGCTGGCCGAGCGCTTCGCCGCCCGCGCCGAATACGGCGGGCTGCTCGTCGCAGAGAGCGCGCTGCGCGACGGGCTGCCCGGCGACGCCGCCCTGCGGCGCCTGCTCGCCGCCGCCCACGCCGCGGCCGGCGACGTCGCCGCCGCCCGCGATCTGCTGTCGGCCGCGACGCCGGAGGGGGTCGATGTGTGGGGCGCGGTCGCGCGATCGCTGCTTGCGCGGCGCGCCGGCGATCTCGACGCCGCCGCCGCCCAGGCCGCCGCCGCCATCGCCGCCGATCCCGACAACGCCTACGCCCGCAACGCCGCCGGCGCCGCCGCAGCCGAGGCGGGCGATCTCGAGGCCGCCGTCAGCCATTTCGCCGCCGCCGTCGAGCGCGGGCCGGAAGGCGCGCCCTATTTCGCCAATCTCGGCGCCACGCTGGCCGCGCTCGGCGACGCCGGACACGCGACTGTCGCGCTGCGCCGCGCGCTGGAGCTCGCGCCGGAAGACTGCGTCGCGCTGATCGCCGCGGCGGGCCTCGCCCCGCGCGAGGCGCCGGAACTGCTCGGTCGCTGCCTCGCCGCCCAGCCCGGCCATCCGCAGGCGGCGCCCCGGTTCGTCGACGCGCTGCTGGCGCGCGAGGCGTTCGACGAAGCGCTGAACGCCGTCGACGCCCACGCCGCGGGCTTCGACGATCCCGAGCGCGTCCGCGCCCGGATCGCGCTGCACGCCGGCGACGCCGCTGCGGCGCAGGCCCGTCTCGCCGCCGCGCACCCAAGCTCCGAGACCGCGCTGCTTGCGGCCTATGCCGCCGCCATGGCCGGCGACCCGGCCTCGGGCGCCGCGATCGCCGCCGAGGCGGTCGCGGATACCGATGTCGTCGACGCCGCGGCGCGCGCCGCCTTGGGCTTCGCAGCAGCCGCAGGACTCCCGCCCGACCCCGCGACGGCCGATCGGTTCGGCGACGCGCCGGCCGCGCGCTTCTTCGCGGCGCTCGGCGCGCCCGGCGCTCCCGACTTCGCCGGCGCCGACGGCGTTTCTGCGGGATTGCGTTTCGCCGGTCTAGAGTCGGCCGGCGCGGACGAGGCCGCGTCGCGGGCGCCGCTCGCGCTCGGCGTGGTCTGGCGCGACGCAGGCATGGCCGGCCCGGCGCGGAAGGCGTTCGCAGCGGCCGTCGCCGCGGCGCCTCAGTCCGCGCTCGCCCAGCTCCTGCTCGGCCTCTCTCTCGTAGAGGCTTCGCCTCCTGACCGTGACGGCGCGCTGCGCGCCTATGACGCCGCCCTCTCCCTCGCGCCCCGCTTCGCCGCCGCGCATCGCGCCAAGGCCGAGCTGCTGGCGCGGACGGGCGACCTCGGCGCCGCGCGGCTTCATCTCGGCGCTGCGCTCGACGTCGAGGACGATGCGCTGGGGCGCCTGAACGAAGGGGCGATGGCCGAGGCGATCGGCGACGATGCGGCCGCTCGCGCCGCCTACGAGCGCGCGGTCGCGCTTGCGCCGGACTTCTTCGCCGCGCTGAACCAGCTCGCCTGGCATCTCGCCGAGCGCGAGATCGAGCTCGACCGCGCGCAGGCGCTCGCCGAGCGGGCTGCGGCGCAGCGGCCGGGCAACGCCAGCGTCCTCGACACGCTGGGATGGATCCGGTTCCTGCAGGGCGATGCGACGGGGGCGCTGACGGCGCTGCGGCAGGCCCACGAAGCCGACGAGGGCCGCCGACCCGAGATCACGCTGCGGCTGGCGCAGGCGGAGGTCGCCGCCGGAGACCCGACGCGCGCCGACGCGCTGCTGCGGGAAGTGGCTTCCGGAGAGGGCGCGACGGCCGAGACGGCGCAAAAGATGCTGCGCGAGCGCG
>RECW01000235.1 GCA_007693835.1 Paracoccaceae bacterium
AGCGGAAGTCGGTGGCGCGGTACTGGTCGCCGAAGGCGTGGCGGCCGACCACGATGGGCTTGGTCCAGCCCGGCACGAGGCGCGGCACGTTGCGGCAGATGATCGGCTGGCGGAAGATCACGCCGCCGAGGATGTTGCGGATGGTGCCGTTCGGGCTCCGCCACATCTTCTTCAGGCCGAACTCCTCGACGCGCTGCTCGTCGGGGGTGATGGTGGCGCACTTGACGCCGACGCCGTGGCGCTTGATCGCCTCGGCGGCGTCGACGGTCACCTGGTCGTCGGTCGCGTCGCGGTGCTCGATGCCGAGGTCGTAATACTCGAGCTCCACGTCGAGAAACGGCAGGATCAGCTTGTCCTTGATGAAGGCCCAGATTATCCGGGTCATCTCGTCGCCGTCGAGTTCGACGACCGGGTTTTCGACCTTGATCCTGCTCATTGCGGATCTCCTCCCTCGGCGGCTTGGAAAATTCGCGCGGACGCTACAAGCGGCGCCGCGGCGCCACAAGGCGACGGCCCCGCGGCTTTTTGCCGACCACGCGGCGCGGCGGGGCGCGCGACAGCATGAGGCACGGCATGGAACGCAAGCGCGAACCCTCGGCTCCGGACGCCCCGGGGTTCTTCATCCCCTGCCGCCATGCGGGCGACACGCCGCGCCCCCCGGATGCGCCCGGGTATGCGGCGGTCGAGGCGCTGTTCCGCGCCACGGAGCCCTCGTTCGCGCCGATCCTCGACCGGCTCGCCCCCGGCGCGCCGCTGCCCCCCGCCGACCCCCCGCCCCGCTGGGGGCAGGACTGGTTCCCGAGCGCAGACGCCGCCGCCCTGCTCGCCGTGCTCGCCGACCGCCCGCCCGCGCGCATCGTCGAAGTCGGCGCCGGCCACTCGACGCGGTTCTTCGCCGCCGCCGCGCCGCAGGCCGAGATGCGCGCGATCGACCCCGCGCCCCGCGCCCGGTTGCCCGAGCGCGTGGCGCTGCGCGCCGAGCCGCTGTCGCCCGCGCACGCCCCGCTGTTCGAAGCGCTCGCGCCGGGCGACGTCGCGTCCTTCGACGGCAGCCACATCCTCTTTCCGCACACCGACGTCGACCTGATGCTGACGGCGATCCTGCCAGTGCTGAAGCCGGGCGTGCTGGTCCACATCCACGACGTCTTCCTGCCCGACCCCTACCCGCCCGAATGGACGTGGCGCGGCTACGGGGAGCAGATCGGGGTCGCGGCGTGGCTGCTCGCCGGCGGGCTGCGGCCGGTGTTCCCGGTCCGCTACGCGCTGACGCGGATGGCGGGCGCGGCGCGCCTACCGGCGGATCCGCTCGCCTCGAGCCTGTGGGCGGTGAAGACCGCGCCGCTTGCGCACGCCCCGGCCGGAAGCTAAGTCGCCGCCCATGACCGAGAACGCCGACGCCGCGGGCTGGCGGGACGGGCCCGTCTTCATCCTCGTGCGCCCCCAGATGGGCGAGAACATCGGCGCGGCGGCGCGGGCGATGGCCAATTTCGGCCTGTCGCGCCTGCGGATCGTCGCGCCGCGCGACGGCTGGCCGAACCCGAAAGCCGCCGCGATGGCGTCGGGCGCCGGGCGGCTGCTCGACGACGCCGTCATCGACCCAGACACGCCCGCGGCCGTCGCCGGCCTCCAGCGCGTCTACGCCACCACGGCCCGCCCCCGCGACGTCACCAAGGCTGTGCTGACGCCCGAGGCGGCGGCGCGCGAGATGGCGGGGCTGGTGAAGGCGGGGGCGCGGGTCGGCGTGCTGCTCGGGCCCGAGCGGACGGGTCTCGAGCGCGAGGACGTCACCCTCGCCGACGTCATCGTGACGGCGCCGACGAACCCCGCGTGCCCGTCGATCAATCTGGCGCAGGCGGCGCTGCTGATGGCCTACGAATACGCGCGGGTCTTCGACGAAACGCCCGCCGCGACGCTCGAGGCCGAGTTCGCGACGGTGGCCGAGACCACAGCGATGCTCGAACACCTGACCGCGGAGCTCGACCGCTCAGGGTTCTTCTGGCCCGAGGCGAAGCGGCCTTCGATGGTGGAGAACCTGCACAACCTGTTCCACCGCGCGCCGCTGACGGCGCAGGACGTGCGGACGCTGCGCGGCGTGATCCGCGCGCTGGCCGAAGGCCCGCGCCGGCGGCGCGTCGATGGCGGGCGGGCGCCCGAGGACTGCGCCGACATGGCGGCGCTCCGCATCGAGATCGACCGCACCGACCGCGCCCTGATGCGCCTGTTCGCCGAGCGCGCCGGCTACATCGACCGCGCCGCCGCCATCAAGGCGGGGAACGGCCTGCCGGCCCGCATCCCCGAGCGCGTGGAGGAGGTGGTCGCCCGCGTGCGCGCCGCCGCCGCCGCCGAAGGCCTCGACGCCGACCTCTTCGACCGCCTCTGGCGCCAGCTCATCGAGGCCGCCATCGCGCGCGAGGAGACGCTGCTCGGCCGCGAGGACTGACGCGCGCTCCGCTCGCCGCCCTGCTTGTCGCCGCACACGCCGCCCTCTACCTAGGCGCGGCCGACGGAGACGGCTCCCGCCGCGAAAGGCCCGCCATGAAGAAGTCCCGCGCCCTGTTCGAGGAAGTCGCCGCCCCGAGCGCCGCGCCGACCGCGGCCCCCGGCGCCGCCGAGAAGCGCAAGGCGCGCGCGCGGCGGCTCGCGGCATGGTGGTTCATGGGCCTCGCCGCGCTGGTCGCGGCGATGGCGGTGCTGGCCGGGGCCTTGCGCGTCGCGCATCCGGCGCTGTCGGCGGTCGGCTGGGCGCCGGTGGTCGAAGCGCTGCCGCCGCTCTCCGCGGAGGGTTGGACGGCCGCCGAAGCGCGCGTCGCCGCGGCGGGCGGGTCGACAGGCGCAGGCTTGCAGATCGGCTACTGGCTGGCGTGGGCGCGGCAGACGCTGGTCGTCGTCACAGGCGCAGTGTGGCTCTTCGGCCTGATCGGCCTCGCCGCGACGCGCGCCCTGCCGCGCGGCGCGGGACTGGCGGCGCTTGCGCCGGGCGCTGTCGGCGCGGCGCTGGTCGGCTACGGCTGGTGGACGGCGCGGGCCGCCGTTCCCGACGCCCTGGCGCCGCTTGCCGACGCGCCGGCGCGGGGCGCCCTCTACTTCGCGCTCTGGGCGGCGCTGCTTGGGCTGCTGCTCTGGCCCGCATGGCGCTTCATGCGCAGCGACGTCGCGCTGCTGCAGGCGCGCCGACGCCGGGCGCGCGGCGCGATGGCGTGGAGCGGCGCCGTCGTCGCCGTCGCCTGCGCGACAATCGCGCTCGGCGGGCTCGTCGCCGGAAGCGGCGACGCCGCCCGCGCGTGGCTCTACGCCGACTGGCCGCTGATGGCCGGCCATCTGCTGCCGCCCGACGCCTTCTCCCTCTCTCCCGGCTGGCGCAACGCGCTGGAGAACCCGGCGCTGACCACCTTCATGCACCGGCTGGGCGGCTACGCGCTCGTGGTTCTGGCGGTCGTCGGCTGGGCGGTCGGGCGGCGCGCGGGGCTGCGCGGCGTCGCGCGATGGACCGGGATCGCGGCGCTCGTCGTGCTGGCGCAGGGGGCGCTCGGCGTGGCGGCGGCGGTGCTGTGGGACGCGCCGGCGGCGAAGTTCGCCCATCAGGCCGGCAATGTCGCCCTGCTCTGGCTCGTGCTGCGGGCGCGGTTCGAGACCGCCTACCCCGCCGAGCAGTCGATCCGCGGTTGAGCGCTCAGTCGAGCGGGCCGCCGCCGAACAGCGCCCGGCCCGCCTCGGTCACGTCGGGTTCGAAGGCGAGCCGCGCGATGCGCACGGCGTTGGACCCGAGGGCGTACGGCCCGACGGCGTAGGGCGCGAACAGGATTTCGATCTCCGCCGCCGCGCCGGGCATGTCCCCCGGAGCCAGCGTGAATACGCCGAGCGCTTCGGGCGCCGTGGCCGCGTCGACCGCTTCGATCCAGAACGGGTCGATCTCGCCTCCCCAGATCTCGTCCTCGATCGCCGCGCGCGCCGCTGCCGACAGGCGCTCGACGCCCCGCGGCGTCAGCAGGGCGTCGAGCCCGGCGGGCCTGCCCGCCGCGACGTCCCAGAGGGTCGTCTCGATCCAGGCGTTGCCATGGGCGCCGCCGGTATAGGCCCAGAGGTCGCGCCTGACGCTGATCCACGCGTCGGAGGCGAACACCACCTCGTCGACCAGCGAGAACTGGTAGGGCCGCTCGGGATCGGCTTCAGCCGCCCAGGCCCGAAACTCGGCCGTCACCGCCTCGGCCCGCGCGCGCAGCAACGCGGCGAGGCGCGCATCGCTGACGGCGGCGACCGAAATCTCCGCGTGATAGAGCGGCGTCTCCTCGACCACGGGATCGGCCGCCGCCGCGCCCGCCGCCAGCAGCAACGCCGCGATCAGGACCATCGCGGCGCCCGCTTCTCCAGAAACGCCGCGACGCCTTCCGCCGTGTCGCGGTGGATCATGTTCTCCGCCATGACGCGGCCGGTGTGCGCGTAAGCCGCGTCGAGCGTCATCTCCGCCTGCTCGTAGAAGGCGCGCTTGCCGATGCGCACGGCGACCGCGAGCTTGCCCGCCACCGTCTCCGCCAGCGCCCGCGTCGCCTCGCCCAGCGCCTCGGGCGCGGCGACGCGGTTGACGAGGCCGAGGCGCTCGGCGCGCTCGGCGTCGATGAAGCCGCCGGTCGTCAGCATCTCGAAGGCGTGCTTGGCGGGAATGTTGCGCGTCAGCGCCACCATCGGCGTCGAGCAGAACAGGCCGATGTTGACCCCGTTCACGCCGAACTTCGCCTCGGACGACGCCACGGCCATGTCGCAGGAGGCGACGAGCTGGCAGCCCGCGGCGGTGGCGAGGCCGTGCACCTCGGCGATCACCGGCTGGGGCAGGCGCGCGATCGAGGTCATCATCCGCGCGCACTGCGCGAACAGCGCGTTGAAGTAGGCGCGCCCGCCGTCCGGCGCCTGCCGGGCCTGCTCCATCTCGCGCAGGTCGTGGCCGGCGCAGAAGGCGCGGCCCGCGCCGCGGAGCACCACGACCTTCGTCGTCGCATCGGCCGCCAGCGCGTCGAACGCCTCCTGCAACGCCGTCAGCAGCGCTTCCGAGAGCGCGTTGAGCTGCGCCGGGCGATTGAGGGTCAGCGTGGCGACGCCGCCCGCGTCCTCGCGGAGCAGCACCGGTGCTTCTTGCGCGCCGTCGGCCATGGACTCGTCCTCCCGTCAGGATAGGGTCGCGGCGGAGAGTGGACGAAACGCGGCGGGGAGGAAAGACGGATGGCGGCGGCGCGCGAACCGGTGCTGGGCGCGGCGGAGCTGTCCGCCTTCCTCGACGAGGTGTTCCCGCAGGTCCGCGGCCAGATGCTGATCGAGGCGGTCGGCCCGATGACCGCGCGGCTGCGGATGCCCATCGACGAGCGCCACCTGCGACCGGGCGGCACCGTCTCCGGCCCGTCGATGTTCACGCTGGCCGACTGCGCCTACTACGTCGCGACGCTCGGCATGATCGGGCGGGAGGCGCTGACGGTGACCACCTCGCTGACGATCAACTTCCTCGCGAAGCCGCCCGCCGCCGATCTGGTCTGCGAGGCGCGGATCCTCAGGCTCGGGCGCGTGCTGTCGACCGGCGAGGCGACCATCTGGTCGGCGGGCCGCGACGACGGCCCCGTGGCCCACGCCGCCGTCACCTACGCCATCCCGCCGAAACGCGTTTAGGCGGCGACCTCCGCCTCCACCGCGGCGATGGCGTCGGCGAGAATGTCGAACATCGCGTCGGTCTGCTCGCGCGTGATCACCAGCGGCGGGGAGAAGACGCACATGTTGATCAGCGGGCGCACGATCAGCCCGCGCGCCTCGCAGGCGGCGTCGAGCCGCGCGCCGAGGTCGCGCTGCACGCCGAGCGGCGTCGCCCGCCCCGCCTCCGTCAGCCCTTCGAGGCAGCCGAGCAGGCCGACGCCGCGGGCGTCGCCGATGATCGGCGAGGCGGCGAGCGCCTTCAGCCGCGCCTGGAAATGCGGCGCGAGGGCGCGCACGTGGTCGAGCAGCCCGTCGCGCTCGATGACGTCGAGGTTCGCCAGCGCCGCCGCGCAGCAGACCGGGTGCGCCGAGTAGGTGAAGCCGTTCGGGAACAGCACCGCGTGGTCGGCCCCGGTCATCCGCTCCATGACGCGGTCGGAGATGATGCAGGCGCCGAGCGGCAGGTAGCCCGATGTCAGCCCCTTGGCGCAGGTGATCATGTCGGGCTCGACGCCGAACACGTCTTCAGACGCGAACCAATGGCCGAGCCGGCCGAAGGCCGTCACCACCTCGTCGGAGATGTAGAGGATGTCGTGGCGGCGGCAGACCTCCAGCGTGCGGCGGTGATAGCCCTCCGGCGGCACGATCACCCCGCCGGAGCACAGCACCGGCTCGGCGATGAAGGCGGCCACGCGGTCGGGGCCGATCTCGGCGATGGCGCGCTCCAGATCGGCGACCTTGGCGTCGCACCAGTCCGCCTCGCTCATGCCCTTCGGCCGGATGTAGGGGTTCACGTCGGGCAGGAGGCGGACCAGCCGCTCCTCGATGTCGAAGCAGCTCCGGTCGCGCTCCTTGCCCGTCACCGTCGCGGAGAGGTAGGTCGAGCCGTGATAGCCCTTCTCCCGCGCGATCACGACTTTCTTCTCCGGCCGGCCGAGGCGGTTGTTGAGGAAATGCGCGGTGCGGATGGCGGTGTCGACCGCCGTGGATCCGCCGGTCGTGAACATCACCGTGTTGAGCGCGCCGGGGGCGAGGCTCGCCAGCCGCTCGGCGAGGCGCGCGGCGGGCTCGGTGGTGGCGGACCACGGCGAGGCGTAGGAGAGGCGCAGGATCTGCGCGGCGACCGCCTCGGCGATCTCGCGCCGGCCGTAGCCGATCTGGACGCACCACATGCCGCCAGGTCCATCGATCAGCCGCCGGCCGGCGGCGTCGCGGAGGTAGATGCCCTCGCCGCCCGTCAGCAGCGTGCGATCCGCTGCGCCCCAGGCGTTCAGCGCCTCCCACGGGTGGAGGTGGTGGCGCGCGTCGAGCGCGGCGAGGTCGACGTTGGGCGCGGGGGACAAGGCGTCGTCGGCCGGCATGAACCCTCTCGGCGGCTGCTGCGGTGCGGGACCGAGCGTGCCTATGGCGGGAAGGCTTGGCAAGCCGGGGCCGCCGCGACCGCCGCCGGGCAGGTGTCGGACCGCATTCGGAAATCCGTCGGGTCCGCGCAGCGGTGCTGTAAGTTGTGACCGACACGCCCCGCGCCTACCCTTCGCGCCGCGGGATTGGAGGGAGCGTGCATGACGAAGGCCGCTGAGCGCGTCGCGTCCATAACGGTCGGGGCGGCGGCTGCGGCCTTCGGCGACCCCGGCGGCGCGCTTCAGGCGGGCACGACGCTCGCCGCGCTGGCGGTGCGCTTCGCAAGCGGCGGCGAGGCG
>RECW01000239.1 GCA_007693835.1 Paracoccaceae bacterium
TCGGCGTCGGGGCCGATCACCTCGAACTTGCGCAGCGCCGAGAGGTCCATCACCGCGGCGCGCTCGCGGCAGGCCCAGTATTCGGCGACGGCGCCGTGATCGGGATAGACGTTCGGCAGCCAGAACCCGTTATAGGACGCGAAGTCGCGGGTGAGCGCGCCGGTGCGCGGGTGGAACGGCGTCTCGGCGGTCATCACGGGCTCCGCATCGGGCGTCTTGCGCCAGGCGACGGCGCGGGAGAAGCGCTCGGCCCCGTCATAGACGCGGATCTGGATCTCTGTCGGGTCGAAGCCGTTCGTGGCGTCGATGTCCGACGGGCAGGCGGTGGAGAAACACACGAGATCGGTCATCGCGCGCATCAGCACATAGTCGCCCGGCCGCGACCACGGCTCGTCCGACCCGATCCGGAACGCCTCGTCGAGGGCGGTGTTGTAGAAGAAGTTCACCGCCGGCCAGCCGTCGCGGGCGGGCAGCCCCCACGGCGCGGCCTCCGCGTTCAGGTTCTCCGAGCAGTTGACGTGGCCGGGATAGCCCATGTCCTCGTAGAACCGCGCGGTGCAGGCGAGGCCGAAGGTGTCGTGGCGGCCGCAGGTGTCCTGCACCACCTCGACCAGCGGTTCGAGGTCCTGGCTGAAGAACTTCGAGCCGAGGCCGGGCGCGGGGTAGAGCGCGCCGGTCATCGAGCGGGTGGCGGTCGGGTCGATCTCGCGGCCGCGCCCGGCGTCCACCTTGCGGCGCGCGAAGGCCTGGAAGTCCGAGCACTCGCGGCCCTGCACGTCGAGGATCTGGATCCAGTCGCCCTTGCGCACCTCGTAGGCGATGGCGCGGCCGGGATCGACGCGGACGTCGAGGCGCGGATCGGCGAGCGGCGGCGGGGCTGGGCGGCGCAGTTTCTCCCCCCCGCCCGCGCGGGTGACGGCGACGCGGATTTCGGTCGGCGGGGTCTGGGCGTCGGGCGCCATGGCGGCGCCGGGGGCGGCGACGATCACGGCGCAGCGCGCGGTCGCGGTGAAGGCGGCCGCGGCGCGCGCCGGGCTGTCGGGGCCGAACAGCGCCACGGCGCGGGCGCGACTACAGTCGAGCCCCCGCGCCGCCGCCGCGGCGCGCAGCCTCTCCGCCGCAGGCTCGGCGAGGAGCGCGGGCGCGGCCGTGTCGGCGACCGCGCCGATCAGCGCGGCGTCGGCGCCGCGGGCGTCGAAGGCGATCACGGCGGCGGGCTGCGCGCCTTCGGGGTCGGTGATCTCCAGCCCGTCGCCGGGGGCGAGGTCGATCAGCACCGCTCCGCCGCCGGGCACGCGATGGCGCTCCAGCCCGACGCGCCAGAGGCCCGGGCGACGCACGCCCGAGCCCATGGGGCGCGGACGGCGGGGGAAGTCGAGCAACGTCATGCGGCGTCGGCCCGGCGCAGACCCGCGCGGACCATGAAGGCGTCGTAGATCGCGCGGGCGACGCTGTTGAACTCCGGCATGGCGGCCTCGGCCTCGGCGAACAGGCGCTGAACCGCGCCGGGGCCGTTCGCCGCCTCCAGCATGTCGGCGCAGTCGTAGGCCTCGATCCAGCCCGGCGCGGTCTCTCGCGTCGCCTCGAGGTGGAACTGCACGCCATAGGCGCAGGCGCCGACCGCGAAGGCCTGCACCGCGCAGGCGGGCGAGCGCGCCAGAACGCGCGCGCCGGGCGGCGGCGCCGTCACCTCGGCGCCGTGCCAGTGCAGAGCCGCGAAGCGGCAGGGCGCCGCGTCGAACACCGGGTCGACGACCTCGGTCTTCTCCACCGGCAGCACGCCGATCTCCGGCGTCGCGCTCTTGCCGACCGTTCCCCCCATCGCCTCGGCGAGAAGCTGGTGGCCGAGGCAGAAGCCGAGGAACGGCTTGTCGCGCTCGCCCACCCACTCCCGGATCGCCTCTTTCTCGGCGACCAGCCACGGGAACGCGTCCTCCTGCCAGACGTCCTGCGCGCCGCCCATCACGACGAGCAGGTCGAAGCCGGAGAGGTCCGGGATCGGCTCGCCGGCGTCGAGGTTCACCGTCGTCACGGTCGCCCCGTCCTCCGCGAAGAAGTCGCGGAAGACGCCCGGATGCTCGGACGGGTGATGCTGGAAGACGAGAACCTTCGCCGCCATGGGCCTACTCCGCCGCCTGCGCGAGCCCCATGAAGGCCGCGATGCTGTCGTCCATCGCCTCGACCCATTTCACAGAGGGCGCGGGCGACATCGTGCCGGTGACGGCCGAGGGGAAAGCCTTGTCGCGGTAGCCGGTGATCGATTTCTGCTTGTCCTTCTTCCACGCCTTGAAGCTCGCCACGGTGCTGTCGATGTCGAAGCCGGGATAGTCGGTGCGGTCGGCGAGCTCCTTCACATAGGCCGCCTGGAAATCGATCGCCTTGTAGGCGTCGTCGGCCTCGGCCTCGCGCGCGGCCCATGCGGCCATGTCGGCCTCCATCTCGGCCTTCGTCGGCACGGCGATGCGGCCGAGGATAACGTCGCGGGCGAACCACGCCTCGGCGTCGAACATGGTGAAGGTGTACCACTGGTCCTGCATGCCGAGATAGAACACGCCCGGATCGGCCGCCCAGACCACGCCCTTCCAGAGACCGGGGGAATAGAGCCGGTTGGTGGTGCGCAGCTTCAGGTCGTCCGCCATGAACGGGAAATGGTGCTGGTAGCCGGTGCAGAGGATGATCGCGTCGACCCGCTTCGACGAGCCGTCGGCGAAATGCGCCACGTCGCCGTCGAGGCGCTGGAGCAGCGGGCGCTCCTCCATGGTCTCGGGCCAGTCGAAGCCCATGGCGGCGGTGCGGTAGGTCATCGTCACCGACTTCGCGCCGTACTTCCAGCATTGCAGGCCGATGTCCTCGGCCGAGTAGCTGGCGCCGACGATCAGCAGGTCCTGCCCCTTGAAGGTCAGCGCGTCGCGGAAGTCATGGGCGTGGATCACGCGGCCGGGGAAGACGTCGATTCCGGGAAATTCGGGGACGTTGGGAATGGAGAAATGCCCCGTCGCGACGATCACCTTGTCGAAGCGCTCCTCGGTCTGGGTGCGCGTCGTCAGGTCCTCCGACAGCACCCGGAACCCATCGCCGTCGCGCTCGACCCGGCGGACGGCGGTGCGGAACCGGATCCAGTCGCGGATGGCCGACTTCGCGGCCCGGCCGACGATGTAGTCGTGCAGCACCGCGCGCGGCGGGAAGGAGGGGATCGGCTGGCCGAAATGCTCCTCGAAGGAGTAGTCGGCGAACTCCAGGCACTCCTTCGGCCCGTTCGACCAGAGGTAGCGATACATCGAGCAGTGCACCGGCTCGCCGTATTCGTCGAGCCCGGTGCGCCAGGTGTAGGCCCAGAGCCCGCCCCATTCGCCCTGCTTCTCGAAACAGACGATCTCCGGCACCTCCGCGCCCGCCTGTTTCGCGAGCGCGAAGGCGCGCAACTGGCTCAACCCGCTCGGCCCGGCGCCGATGATCGCGACCCGCATGGCTCGACTCCCTGCTGTTTGGCGGAAGTGAACCGCAGATTTTCACCCCCGTAAATATTTTTTCCGCGCGGGAAGGGTTGGAACAGGTTTAGGCTCGCCGCATCTGCGAAGAAGGAGGACCGGAACCCTTGGACCAGATCGCCCCCGCCCGCACGCTGGAGACGTGGATCGGCGCCCAGGTGCGCGACATGCGCACCGCCCTCGGCATGACGATGTCCGATCTGGCGCGCGCCGCGTCGATCTCCGTGGGCATGCTGTCGAAGATCGAGAACGGGCAGACCTCGCCTTCGCTGCAGACGCTGCAGAACCTCGCCGGCGCGCTGAACATTCCGCTGGCGAGCTTCTTCGCCAAGTACGACGAGAAACGCGAGGCGAGCTACGTTCGCAGCGGCACGGGGCTGACAATCGAGCGGCGCGGCTCGAAATCCGGCCACATCTACCAGCTGCTCGGCGCGTCGCTGCGCAACAAGGTGCGGATGGAGCCCTACCTCATCACGCTGACCGAAGACAGCGACGCCTATCCGATCTTCCAGCACCCGGGCGTCGAGTTCATCTTCATGCTGGAGGGCGAAGTCGTCTATCGCCACGGCGACAAGGATTATGCGCTGCTGCCGGGCGACGCGCTGTTCTTCGACTCCGAAGCGCCGCACGGGCCGCTGGAGATCGTCGCGCGCCCCTGCCGCTACCTCTCGATCATCGCGTCGGCGGAGTGACGCCGTGACGGAACGATGACGTTTTTCGCGCTGTTCGCGTCGCACCCGATCGCCTAAGAGGCGACCTGTCCCGAAGCCGAGGAGCCGACATGGACGGATCGCGCCCCGACCCGATCGCGCCGGAGGAACGCCTCGCGCAGGCCGTGCACCGCGCGGAGCCGCTGTCCAAGGAGGGGCTTCTCGAACGCGCGTTCACCTTCCTGTTCGGCGGCCTCGTCTACCCGCAGATCTGGGAGGACCCGGAAGTCGACATCGCGGCGCTCGCCCTCGGCCCCGGCAAGCGGATCGTCGCCATCGCCTCGGGCGGCTGCAACCTGATGACCTACCTCACCGCCGACCCCGAGGCGATCGAGGCGGTCGACCTCAACCCCAACCATGTCGCGCTGGTGCGGCTGAAGATCGCCGCCGCGCGGCATCTGCCGACGCACGCGGCGTTCTTCCGCATGTTCGGCCTCGGCGCGCACCCCGAAAACCCCGCCGCCTATCGCCTGCGCCTCCGCGACCACCTCGACCCCGAGACCCGCGCCTACTGGGACGGGCGCGACGGGCTGCTGCGACGGCGGATCGACCTGTTCCGGCGCGGGCTCTACCGCGAAGGGCTGCTCGGCCGGTTCATCGCGACCGGGCATCAGCTGGCGCGGGTGTTCGGCGTGCGGCTGGCCGATTTCACGGAAACCCCCGATGCGGCCGCGCAAAAGGCGCTGTTCGACGAGAAGCTCGCGCCCCTGTTCGACAGCCGCCTGATCCGCCGGCTGACGGCGATGAAGGCGTCGCTGTTCGGCCTCGGCATCCCGCCCGCGCAATACGAGAGCCTCGCCAACGCCGGCGGCGGCGACATGGCGCGGGTGCTGAAGGATCGGCTGGAGCGGCTCGCCTGCGGCTGGCCGATGGCGGAGAACTACTTCGCCTGGCAGGCCTTCGCGCGCGGCTACGCCCCCGGCGACGGCGGGCCCCTGCCGCTCTACCTCCAGCGCCGCCACTGGGAGGCGGTGCGCGCCCGCGCCGAGCGCATCAGCATCGCGAACGTCTCGATGACGGAGAAGCTGGCGGCCGACCCCGAGGGCCGCCACGACGGCTATCTGCTGCTCGACGCGCAGGACTGGATGACCGACGCGCAGCTCAACGACCTGTGGCGCCAGATCACCCGCACCGCCGCGCCCGGCGCGCGGGTGGTGTTCCGCACCGCGGACGAACCCTCGCTGCTGCCGGGTCGGCTCGACGACGCGATCCTGTCGCGCTGGCGCTACGACGCCGAGGCCTCGGCCCGCTTCACCGCCGCCGACCGCTCGGCGATCTACGGCGGCGTGCACCTCTATCACTTCGAGGGCTGAGACCTTGGCCGCCGTCTCCCACGCCGCGCTGATGGACAGCGTCTACCGCTCGCAGCGCCACATCTATGACGTCACGCGGAAATATTTCCTGCTGGGGCGCGACCGGCTGATCGAAGAGCTTGCGCCCGAACCCGGCCAGACCGTGCTGGAGGTCGGCTGCGGCACCGGCCGCAACCTGATCGTCGCGGCCCGCCGCTGGCCCGAGGCGCGGTTCTTCGGCTTCGACATCTCGGCGGCGATGCTGGAGACCGCGCGGGCGAACGTCGCCAGGGCCGGGCTGGCCGACCGGATCACGCTGGCGCAGGGCGACGCGACGGGGTTCGACGCGCAGGCGCTGTTCGGCGCGGCCGCCGTCGACCGCGCCTTCATCTCCTATTCGGTCTCGATGATCCCCGACTGGCGCGCCGCCATTCGCGCCGCCTACGGCGCGCTCGCGCCTGGGGGCCGGTTGCTGATCGTGGATTTCGGCCAGCAGGCCGGTCTGCCGCGGTGGTTCCGCGCCCTGCTTACGCGCTGGCTGGCGCTCTTCCACGTCGCGCCGCGGCCCGACCTGAAGGACGCCGCCGAGGCGACCGGCGGCGTCGTCTCCTTCACGCCGCTCTTTCGAGATTACGCTTGGCTTTGCGTGATTTCGCGGCCTTGACGATCGCGTAATCCACCACGTCTTCGAGCGCCGCCACCTTCGGCCCCGACCGCGCCCGCAGGCCGTAGACCGCGACGCTCAGGTCCCGCGACTCCGCGAAATCGAACAGCCGTTCCGATGCGAACAGCCGATGCACGCAGAGGCCGTCGACGCCGGCGGGCAAGGTCTCGGCGAGCCGTTCGGTCGAGGCCATGCGGACGTTGATGTTGTGCCGGTTCGCCTTCTCCTCGCGCGGGGTGAAGCGCTTCGAACTGAGGAGGAACGGGAAGGAATTGCAGAGCCAGAGGTCCGACAGCCGCGCCGGCGCGCGCCGCACCACGATCGGCGCGACGACGTAGAGGATACGCGCCGCCGGCAACTCCGACCGCACCGCGTCCGCATCCTCGGGCCGCCAGCAGGTGAACGAGACGTCGAACCGCGGCCGCATGGCGCGCAGAAGCCGCGCCGCCAGCGCGCCGGCCCGGGCGCTCTTGATGTCGAGAAAAAGCGTCTCCAGACCGCCGCCCACCTGCGCGAGCAGATCTATCGCGTCGGCAAGCGGCTTTCTGACCGACGGGTTCCGACCGCTCGCCCGCCGGAAGACCGGCGTGTGCAGAACGACGGCCTCGCCTGTGGCGTCATCCCGCACGTCAAGTTCAGCCCCTCGACACCCCTCGATTCTGCTGGGGCAGAAATGCCCGAGCTCGTCGTGGTCGTCGAACACCCTGTGGGCGATCAACTGCATCTCTCGACCTGTCACTTCCCTCACCGACAGAGAAGTAATGCAAAGCGCCCGCGCCGGCAATCGCTTTCGACATGCGAGGAATCGGGTCGATCAACAAGATTCTTCTTCATCTTCGCGTCGCTCCGCCGCCAGAAAAATGTTGCATTTCATGGATAGCTCAGATCGACGCACGCGCGTACTATCGATGAACTGACCCTGAGCGTTCAAGGATGAGGCGCATCGGGTCGTGCGGCGTCCTCGGGCCTGACGTCATCCCGCAGGAATACGGCGCTTGCGCGGCGGCGTGCGACCAGCGCAACGGTCCAGACGGGCGGCGAGCGGCGCCCTTCGCCAAGCCCGCCCATGCCCCGCGTGTTGACCAACCCGCAAGGCCCGCCTATCCCGCCCACGAGGGCCTGTAGCTCAATGGTCAGAGCGGACCGCTCATAACGGTTTGGTTGCAGGTTCGAGTCCTGCCGGGCCCACCACATCCGTCAA
>RECW01000132.1 GCA_007693835.1 Paracoccaceae bacterium
ACGCGCTGTTCGACAACGGCCGCCGCGGCCGCGTCATCACCGGCACCAACAAGCGGCCGCTGAAATCGCTCAGCGACATGCTGAAGGGCAAGCAGGGCCGGTTCCGCCAGAACCTGCTCGGCAAGCGCGTCGACTTCTCGGGCCGCTCGGTGATCGTGACCGGCCCCGAACTCAAGCTGCACCAGTGCGGCCTGCCGAAGAAGATGGCGCTGGAGCTGTTCAAGCCGTTCATCTACTCGCGCCTCGACGCCAAGGGCTACTCCAGCACCGTCAAGCAGTCGAAGAAGCTGGTGGAGAAGGAGCGCCCGGAAGTCTGGGACATCCTCGACGAGGTGATCCGCGAGCACCCCGTTCTGCTGAACCGGGCGCCGACGCTGCACCGCCTCGGCATCCAGGCCTTCGAGCCGGTGCTGATCGAGGGCAAGGCGATCCAGCTTCACCCGCTGGTCTGCGCGGCCTTCAACGCCGATTTCGACGGCGACCAGATGGCCGTCCACGTGCCGCTCTCGCTTGAGGCGCAGCTCGAAGCCCGCGTCCTGATGATGAGCACCAACAACGTGCTCAGCCCCGCCAACGGCAAGCCGATCATCGTGCCGTCGCAGGACATGGTGCTCGGCCTCTACTACATCACGCTGGAGAAGCAGGGCGAGCCGGGCGAAGGCATGATGTTCGCCGACATGGCCGAGATCGAGCACGCGCTCAACGCCGGCCTCATCACCATCCACTCGAAGATCGTCACGCGCTTCGCGACGGTGAACGAGGACGGCGACACCGTGTTCGAACGCGTCGAGACCACGCCGGGCCGCATGATGCTCGCCAACCTGCTGCCGAAGAACCCCAACGTGAAGTTCGAGATCGTCAACCGCCTGCTGCGCAAGCGCGAGGTGGGCGAGGTGATCGACACCGTCTACCGCCACTGCGGCCAGAAGGAGTCGGTGATCTTCTGCGACCGGATCATGACGCTCGGCTTCCAGCAGGCCTACAAGTCCGGGATCTCCTTCGGCAAGGACGACATGGTGATCCCCGAGGCGAAGTGGGATCTGGTCGACTCGACCCGCGCTCAGGTGAAGGAGTTCGAGCAGCAGTACCAGGACGGGCTGATCACCCAGGGCGAGAAGTACAACAAGGTGGTCGACGCCTGGGCGAAGTGCACCGACAAGGTCGCCGACGCCATGATGGAGGAGATCAAGGCCGTCCGCTTCGACGATGCGGGGCGCGAGCACGAACCGAACTCCGTCTACATGATGAGCCACTCGGGCGCCCGCGGCTCGCCCGCCCAGATGAAGCAGCTCGCCGGCATGCGCGGGCTGATGGCCAAGCCCTCGGGCGAGATCATCGAGACGCCGATCATCTCGAACTTCAAGGAAGGCCTGACGGTGGGCGAGTACTTCAACTCGACCCACGGCGCGCGGAAGGGGCTCGCCGACACCGCGCTCAAGACGGCGAACTCGGGGTATCTCACGCGGCGTCTGGTCGACGTGGCGCAGGACTGCATCATCGCCGTCGAGGATTGCGGCACCGAGCAGGGCATCACCGCGGCGGCCGTGATCGACGGCGGCACGGTGATCGCCACCATCGGCGAGCAGGTGCTCGGCCGCGTCCCCAACGAGGACGTGCTCGACCCCGCGACGGGCGCGGTGATCGTCGCCCGCGGCGAGCTGATCGAGGAGCGCGAGGCCGCGGCCATCGAGGCGGCGGGCGTCCTCTCGGTCTATATCCGCTCGCCGCTGACCTGCGCGCTGAAGGACGGCATCTGCGGCCAGTGCTACGGGCGCGACCTCGCCCGCGGCACGCGGGTCAACATCGGCGAGGCGGTGGGCATCATCGCCGCCCAGTCGATCGGCGAGCCGGGCACGCAGCTGACCATGCGGACCTTCCACATCGGCGGCGCCGCCAACGTGGCGGACAACTCGTTCACCGAGGCGACGCAGGAAGGCGTGCTGGAGATCCGCAACCGCAACCTGCTGACCGACCGCAACGGCGACACCATCGTCATGGGCCGCAACGTGCAGCTCGCCATCCGCGACGAACAGGGCCGCGAGCGCGCGAGCTTCAAGCTGCTCTACGGCTCGAAGCTGCTGGTGAAGGAGGGCGACCAGATCGCGCGCGGCCAGCGCCTCGCCGAATGGGACCCCTACACCCTGCCGATCATCGCCGAGAAGAACGGCGTCGCGCGGCTCGTCGACCTGATCCCCGGCATCTCGGTGCGCGAGGAGACCGACGAGGCGACCGGCATCAGCCAGCGCATCGTCTCCGACTGGCGGACGGCGCCCAAGGGCTCCGACCTGAAGCCCGCGATCTCGCTGATGGAGGCGGGCGTCGAGAAGCCCGACGTCGTGCGCCTCGATAACGGCAACCCGGCGCACTACTACATGTCGGTCGACGCCATCCTCTCGGTGGAGGACGGGCAGGACGTCAAGGCCGGCGACGTCGTCGCCCGCATCCCGCGCGAAGGCGCCAAGACCAAGGACATCACCGGCGGTCTGCCGCGGGTGGCGGAGCTGTTCGAGGCCCGGCGGCCGAAGGACCACGCGATCATCGCGGAAGTCGACGGCCATGTGCGGTTCGGCAAGGACTACAAGAACAAGCGCCGCATCACGATCGAGCCGGTCGACGACAGCCTCGAACCCATCGAGTACCTGATCCCGAAGGGCAAGCACATCACGGTTCAGGAAGGCGACCTGATCCAGAAGGGCGAGTATCTGCTCGACGGCAACCCGGCGCCGCACGACATCCTGTCGATTCTGGGCATCGAGGCGCTGGCGAACTTCCTGATCAACGAAGTTCAGGAGGTGTATCGACTGCAGGGCGTGAAGATCAACGACAAGCACATCGAGGTGATCGTCCGTCAGATGCTGCAGAAGGTCGAGGTCTCCGACTCGGGCGAGACGACGCTGCTGGCGGGCGAACAGCTCGACCGGGTGGAGTTCGACGAGGTCAACGCCAAGGCCGAGGCGGCGGGGCTGCAACCCGCCAAGGGGGCGCCGGTGCTGCTCGGCATCACCAAGGCGTCGCTGCAGACGCGCAGCTTCATCTCCGCGGCCTCGTTCCAGGAGACGACGCGCGTGCTGACCGAGGCCGCGACCCAGGGCAAGCGCGACAAGCTGCTGGGGCTCAAGGAGAACGTGATCGTCGGCCGCCTGATCCCGGCGGGCACCGGCGGCGCGACGGCGCGGCTGAAGCAGGTGGCCGCCGAGCGCGACCGCAAGGTGATCGCCGCCCGTCAGGCCGAGGCCGCGGCTGCTGCGGCGGCGGCCTCCGACAGCCTCGCGGTGATCGACGCCGTCGAGGATGCGGACGAGCCGATCATCGACTGACCGTCGGCTCACCGGCTGTGCGACAGAGCCCGCGGCGCATCCTGCGCCGCGGGTTTCCCTTTGCGCGGCCCGGCGTCGTTCCGGCGCTACTCCTCGGCCGGCGTCGTCCGCAGCCGTTTCACGCCGGCCCGCAGCGCCTTGCCTTCCAGCCGCCTGCGCCTGGCGCCCGCCGTCGGTTTCGTCGGAATGCGCGGCTTTGGCGCGACCAGCGCCGCGCGCACGAGGTCGGCCAGCCGCGCGCGGGCGTCCTCGCGGTTCTGCGCCTGGCTGCGGAACCGGTCTGCGGCGATCAGCACCGCCCCGTCCGCCGTCCAGCGCCGCCCCGCCAGCCGCTTCAGCCGCGCCTTCACCGCGGGGGTCAGATGCGGCGAGCGCGCCGCCTCGAAGCGCAGCGTCACCGCCGTCTCGACCTTGTTGACGTTCTGTCCGCCAGGGCCGGAGGCGCGCGAGAAGGTCTCGCTCATCTCCCAGTCGGCCAGCGACAGCGTCGGCGTCACCACCAGCATCGGGCGTCTCCGCAAACGGAAAGGGCCGCCCTGCGGCGGCCCTCCGTGATTTCACAGCGCGTCCGGCCGAAGCGGGCCGGGCCCTCGCGCGTCAGTCTCGGAAAGGAGGCTGCTCCAGTCCGACCCTTACGCGCGCACCCCGTGCCGAACGCTGCGAAGTCACTGACATGGGACCACCTCCTTTCGCTTGTTGCATCCTGAGACGCAGCCTGCCGCGCCCTCGGCCGCCGATCAAGCGAAAAGGCGCGCCTACCGCGCCAGCCCTGCGGTGGCCGCGCGGTAGGGAACCAGGGCCGCGAGGGCGACGATCATCTTCACGATGAAGTCGCCGATCGCGAGGCTCACCCAGAACGGCGCCTCGGGCCCGACGCCGAGCAGCGGCGCGGGCCCCACCGCCCAGTCCTCCACGGGAAAGCCGAGCGACAGCGACGCCGAGAACGCCAGCGAGAAGAACAGCGCCGTGTCGAGCGCCGAGCCGAGGGTCGAGGAGATCAGCGGCGCGCGCCACCACGCCCCGTCGCGCAGACGGTTGAAGGCGGCCACGTCGAACAATTGCGCCGCGAGGAACGCGGTCCCCGACGCCAGCGCGATCCGCGGCGTCGCGAGCCAGATGGAGAGGACGACCGCCACCGCGAACCCGGCGTAGGCGACCCGTCGCGCCTCGGCGGGCCCGAAGCGGCGGTTCATCACGTCCGTCACCAGAAAGGCGAAGGGATAGGTGAAGGCGCCCCACGTCAGAAAATCGCCGACGGGGATCTGCACCAGGATGTTCGAGGCGACCACCACCACGGCCATCGCCGCCACGCCCCAGGCCGCCGGCCCCATCCGCCACGTCTTCGTCATGCCTCGTCTCCCGTTCCAAGCGGCAGTTCATGGGGCTCGAGGAGCCCGTCCTCCACCATCGCCTGCGTCAGCCCCGCCTCGCCGCGGAACAGGTGCGCCCGCCAGCCCCGCGCCCGCGCCGCGGCGACGTTCTCGGGGCGGTCGTCGATGAAATAGAGCGCCTCGGGCGCGGCGCCCGTGCGCCGTTCGAGGATTTCGTAGATCGCCGGGTCCGGCTTGATCGTCTTCACATGGGCCGAGACCACCAGCACGTCGAACCGGTCGAGGATCGGATACATCCTCCGCGCGATCTCGAAGGTCTCGGCGGCGAAGTTGCTGAGGCCGTGGACCCGCGCGCCTTTCGCCTTCAGCGCGTTGAGACAGGCGTGGGACGTCTCGATGGCGGGGCCGAGCATTTCGGGCCAGCGGCTCCACCAGGCGCGGATCAGATCGGCGTGGGCCGGGTGGCGCGCGGCGTGGGCTTCGACGCCTTCGGGCATCGGCTCGCCGGCGTCGAAGCGCGCGTTCCACTCAGGCGGGCAGATCTCGGCGAGGAAGCGATCGCGCGCCTCCGCGTCGGCGATCAGCCGGTCGTAGAGCCGCCGCGGGCTCCACCGCACCAGCACGTCGCCGATGTCGAAGACCACTTCCGTGCGCATCGTCCGCTCCTTCTCTGCGCCGCCCCATGCCCCGCCGCAGCGCGCCGCGCAAGGGACTCGACTCGTCCGGTCGAGGCGATATCTAGGAACATAAAGTGAACAATGGGTCGACTCACCTATGCAGACGCGCAGCGAGTTCGGCGAGACGACCGCGCGCCCGGCGCAGGCTGTCGCTCCTGTGTTCGGCGTCCGCGGGCGACCAGACGGCTCGCGCGAAATCGGCGAGGACGTCGGCGTAGTCGGGGCCATGCTTCATGCTGGAAGCCGGTCGTGGCGGCAGACCCGTTTTGATGGCGCGACTGTGGGAGCGGCGGGCGGCCTCGACTACGGCGGCTTTGGGGTCGCGGCAGTCTTCCGGCGCCGCCGGCAGAGCCGCCGGGCGCACCGAGAGGTGACCAGCAAGCCGCTCGCGATCAGCAATGAGCCAAGCTTCGGCGCTGCGGACGGCGATCCGAAAACCATGTCTGGCGGCGGATCCGGCATCAGGCGCGCCCGAAGGTCTGCGGCGCAGGGCGCGTCGTCGTCCAGATCGCGCAGCACGATGAAAGGACTGCCGAAGGCGGCGCCAGCGGCCCAGCCTGCGAGACGCTGGTCGAGGCCGTCCTTTCCCGTCCGGCCTTCGCCCCAGACGACGCGCGCCACGGCGAGGCCTGCATCAACGCACAGACGTCTCAGGATGGCGAGATCGAGGCGGCCTTCGCCGGCGATCGTGACCATGCCCAGTCAGGTCGGCCGTTCGACGAAGAGCGGCAGGTCCTCCACGCCGGCGGGCCGCGTGAGCGGCATGACCGCCTCCGGCAATGGGATTTCCCGCTCCACCATCGCGCGGATGTCAGGCATCGTGCTCGGCGAGAGCACTTCCGTGCCCTCGGGTCCGGGCCGGAGCACGAAGACTTCGTCGAGGCCGACCCCGGGGTCGCTCAGCAGTTCGTGGGAGTGCGTCGTGACAAGGGTTTGCCGGCTTGCGCCTTTCGCCCGGCGGCTTGCTCGGCGGATCACGCTTGCCAGTTGCGTCACGACGGCGGCGTGCAGGGAAAGCTCCGGTTCTTCGAGAAGAAGCGGCCCGCCCCTTTCCGCCAGCGACCATATGAGGCCGATCAGGCGCAGCGTGCCGTCCGAGAACTGGTCTTCCCGCTGCCAGGCGCCCTGCGGCCGCCAATGGAGGTATTTGGCCTTGAGATGCGGCGCGCCGCTGTCGTCGTGGTCGAGCTGCAGGTCGTTGAGCTGCGGCGCAGCCACCTTGAGCACGTCGTTGATGCGACGCAGGCGCGCTTCGCGCTCCCTTTTGGGTGCGGCGTTGATCTGCGTCAGCAGATGACTGCCGAAAGGGTCGTCCGGATTGTCGCTGCGTCGGTCAGGGTCGCGGATGATCTGCGGCACGGCGTGCAGGTAGCGCACCGACCGGAAGAATTCGGCGATCTCCCGGAAGTCGCGGTTGGCGCCCGTCTGCTCCAGATGCGTCTCCGTCAACCGCTCTGGATCGTCGTGATCCTCATTGCTCGGGCGGTCGACGATCACTGTTTCGCTCTCCGGCGTGACGCGGACAACTGTCTCCCGCCGCACAACAGGGCGCCCTGTTCGGGCTTCGCCTGTAAACGAGAGTTCGTAGCGCCACTGCGACCCCGCTTGATCGCCGATTTCCGCGATAATCTGAATGTCCGATGCTCGACGCGCAGCGAGACAGCGAATGGCGGGCACGCCTTCTCGGGTAGCCACTGCGGTTTGGAGACCGCCGTTCGTGGTGGCCGAGACATCTCGGAGGAAGCGCACGGCTTCCAGCAGGTTGGACTTCCCGGAGGCGTTCGGCCCGATGAAGAATGTCCGATCCCCCAAGGCGACGTCCACCTTTCGAAAATTCCGCCAGTTCTCCAACTTGAGCCGGGTGATGCGCATGGGGTGCCTCCGTTCGGCAGGAGATTAGGCGTGCGGGCGCGCCTCGCGCAACGAAACAGCGTTGGGAGGTCGACGTGACCCGCCGCGTCGTCTCCCTCTGGCTGCCGCGCCTCGCCGCCGAGCGGCTGACGCG
>RECW01000109.1 GCA_007693835.1 Paracoccaceae bacterium
GTCTGCGGAGGAAAGGCCGGAGCGCCGGTAGCGGGACCGCAAGACGCCGGCGCGCCAGACCTGCGCGCCGTCGAACGCCACGACGTCCAGCCCGAAGTCGAGCAGGATCTCCTGCGCCGCATCCTGCGCGAAGCCGCGGTCGAGCATCTTCGACAGGCACTCGGACAGGGTGACGGTCGACGTGCAGGCGCCGACGCGCCGGGGCTCGACCGCTCCGGCGCCGCGCTCGTCGAACACCACGGCCAGAACCGCCGAACTGTCGAAAACGAGGGTCATGCGTCCTCGTCCTCGCGCGCGGCTTCCGCCCGGCGCTCGGCGATCAGTTCGTCGACCACCGACCCCTCGCCGCGGTCGAGAGTCTTGGCGATGCGCTGCGCGCGCCGGATCGCCGCCATCGGCGAGATGACGTGCAACTCCCCGTCCTTGACGCGCGCCGTGACGCGCCCGTCCGGGTCCAGCATCATCTCGTCGAGCAAGGCGCGCGGGATGATCAAACCGCCTTCGGGGGTGATGTTCAGGGGAAAGCATCCGTCGAACGGATTAGACTGCATAGTGAAGCGTGGCGACTCGTCTCTGAGTTCCGCCACGGATTTGCGTTTCCAAGCGCGCCAACGGGAAATCTCGGATTGTACGGAGCCGCGATTCTTGCCGAGCGCAACAAAGTCGCTCACGACTTCATCGCGCTGGGGCATCCGGCCATGCTGATCGAAAAACTTTTCGCACGCCTCGCGCACGGCCGATCCCAGCGTCGTTTCAATGGTCATCCCGCCCTCCGGTGGTGGTGGATGCAGGGGATATGACATGATTTGCAAAAATTGCCAACATTTGCAAATTGCAGAGTCGTTTGAAGGATGATCTCACCCCGCCGCCCCGAACAGCTCCCGCCCGATCAGCATCCGCCGGATCTCCTGCGTCCCCGCCCCGATCTCGTAGAGCTTGGCGTCGCGCAGCAGGCGGCCGGTGGGATAGTCGTTGATGTAGCCGTTGCCCCCGAGCGCCTGAATCGCCTCGAGCGCCACCTGCGTCGCGCGCTCGGAGGCGAAGAGCAGGCAGCCGGCGGCGTCCTGCCGGGTGGTCTGGCCGCGGTCGCAGGCGGCGGCGACCGCGTAGACGTAGGCGCGCGCCGCGTTCATCGCCGCGTACATGTCGGCGATCTTGCCCTGCATCAGCTGGAACTCGCCGATCGGGCGGCCGAACTGTTTGCGCTCATGGACGTAGGGCATCACCACGTCGAGGCAGGCGGCCATGATGCCGATCGGCCCCGCCGCCAGCACCACCCGCTCGTAGTCGAGCCCCGACATCAGCACGGCGACCCCGCGCCCTTCCTCGCCGAGGACGTTCTCGAACGGGACCTCGCAGTCCTCGAACACAAGTTCGCACGTGTTCGAGCCGCGCATCCCCAGCTTGTCGAGCTTCTGGGCGGTCGAGAAGCCGGCCATGCCCTTCTCGATCAGGAAGGCGGTGATGCCCTTCGAGCCCGCCTCGGGGTCGGTCTTGGCGTAGACCACCAGGGTGTCGGCGTCGGGGCCGTTGGTGATCCACATCTTGTTGCCGTTCAGCACGTACCAGCCGTTGCGCTTCTCGGCGCGCAGCTTCATCGACACGACGTCCGAGCCCGACCCCGGCTCGCTCATCGCCAGCGCGCCGACATGCTCGCCGCTGATCAGCCGGGGGAGATACTTCTCCTTCTGCTCGGGCGTGCCGTTCAGCCGGATCTGGTTGACGCAGAGGTTGGAGTGGGCGCCGTAGCTGAGGCCGACGGAGGCCGAGGCGCGGCTGATCTCCTCGACGCAGACGCAATGGGCGACGTAGCCGAGGCCCGCGCCGCCGAACGCCTCGGGAACCGTGACGCCGAGCAACCCGAGGTCGCCCATCTCGCGCCAGAGGTGCGCGGGGAATTCGTTGGTCCGGTCGATCTCCGCGGCGAGCGGGGCGATGCGGTCCTGCGCGAAGCGGCGCACCATGTCGCGCAACGCGTCGATCTCCTCGCCGAGGGCGAAGTTCAGGCTGGCGTCGAACATCGGTCTCCTCCCCCGCCGCCCGCGCGCCGGGCTGGCCTTTCGGAGAGATTAATCGAACGATCGTTCAAATCCAAGCGCGAAATCGCGCATCACGCCTCGACGGAGGCGCGGGCGCCCACGGCGTCGAGCGTCAGCCGGGTGTAGATGTCGGCGATCGCCTGCGGCCCGAGGCGGCCGCCGGCCTGCCGCCACGTCGTCACGCCGGTGAGCATCGCGATCAGCGCCATCGCGGTGACCGGCACGTCGGGCGTGCGGAATACGCCTTTCGCGACGCCCTGCGCCAGGATCGCGCGCAACTCCCCCTCATACTCCTTGCGCAGCGCGACGATCTCCGGCGCGTTCTCCGGGTCGAGCGAGCGCAGCTCCATGTAGTTGATGAACACCTCGTCACGCCGGTCCATGTGGTAGCGCACGTGGAAGCGGGCGAAGGCGCTCAGGAGCGCCGCCGGGTCGTCGGTGGCCGGCCGCGCGCGCCGCCAGCTGTCGATCAGGTGGCGCATGTGCTCGCGCATCATCGAGGCGAGCAGCGCCTGTTTCGTGGGAAAGTAGCGATAGAGGGTGCCTGCCTGCACGCCCACCGCCTCCGCGAGCCGCCGCATGGAGACGCCCTCGAACCCGTGGCGCGCGATCAGCTCGACCGCGGCCTCGCGGATCGCCGCCTCCGTCTTCGTCCCCTCCGAGCCCGCCGTCCGCGCCATGCCCCCTCCTTCGCGAAAGGGAAGCCTAATAGAACGAGCGTTCAAATCCAACCGCCACGCGCAGGCGGGTGCGCGGCGGCTGGCGCTCGGCGCCGCTCAGTTCGAGGCGGTCATGATCGGGTAGCGGTAGAAGATGTGCGCGCCGATGCGCGTGATCCGCACCAGCCGCCGGGCCCAGCTGGGGTTCACGTTGCGGGTGTGGAAATGGGTGGCCGCCCCGGTCAGCGTGCGCGGCCGGCCCGCCAGCATCACGTGGGCGATCCGGCCGGCGAGGCCATAGGCGCGCTTGTCGCGCACGGTGTTCGGCTTGCCGTCGCAGTTGAACGAGAACTGGCAGCCGGTGGGGCGGTCGGCGCCCTGCATCACCACGGCGCACACGGTGTCGGGGTAGCGAGGGCTGTCGACGCGGTTCAGGATCACCTCGGCGACGGCGACCTGGCCGGCGATCGGCTCGCCGCGCGCCTCGAAGTAGATCGCCCGCGCGAGGCAGCGCCACTGGTCGTCGCCGCTCGGTGGATTGATCCGCGCGACGTCGGCGACGTCGAGGACGCCGGCCGCGTCGCCGAGCAGCTGGCTCTCGACGAAATCGGCCGCCGCGTCGCGCGCGATGGCGGCGGCTTCCGCGTCCGCGGCGACGTGGTGCGCGAAATCGAGGGGTTCCTTCGCCGCGGTTCCCGGTTCGAGCCGCAGGGAGACCTGCGCGACCGACCCGTGCGTCCGGCGATCCGTCATCGCCGTGGGCGACTGCGCCTCCGAGAGGAAGGCCGCGCGGGGCGCCGTCGCCGCCACGCCGGGCGAAGCAAGGACTCCGATGATCGCCGCGATGGCGAAGACGGGCGCGATGCGCCGCAGGGTTCGAACCGGCATGCAGCCTCCGTGCGCCTCTCGCGCCCGGAGAGACGTCGCCACCTCGTTGAAGAGCGTTCGTGTTTCGGAGCGGACCCTATGCGCCGAAGGCGCGCCATGGGAACGGTCGCCCCCCCTCGAAACCGGTTAACGGATGGTCACGAATCCGTTAGGAGCCGCTTAACCCGACGTCGAGCGCCCGCATCAGGCGATTCTTCGCGTCGCGCACAACCCGAAAGGGAGACGGCGCAGGGATCCCCTTGGCGCCGCCCGACTGCGCAGCCGCCCCGATTCCCAGACCGATTCGAGCCACGCCTTCGGCGCCGAAGGCTTCGGCGACCGCGCCTCTCGCCCAGACGGCGGCCTGGTCCCGCCGCCGCGCCGCGAGCGCGCCCGATGCCGCCAGACCGTCGATCCGCGCTTCGATCGCAGCCGCGAGGTCGGCGACGCCCTCTCCCGTCGTCGCCGACAGCGCCATCGCCGGCGGCGGATCGCCGCCCGCCGCGAGCGACAGCGCGCCTTTAAGGTCGGCCAGCGCCCGGCGGGCGGGCGCGCCCATGTCGGCCTTGGTGACCACGGCGAGGTGCGGGATCTCCATCACCCCCGCCTTCATGAACTGGAGCGCGTCGCCCGAACCCGGTTGGGCGCAGAACACCACCGTGTCGGCGACGTCGGCGATCTCTGTCTCCGACTGGCCGACGCCCACGGTCTCGACGATCACCACGTCGTAGAGGGCGCGCATCAGCACGAGCGCGGGGAAGGTGATCGCCGAAAGCCCGCCGAGCCGGTCGCGCGCCGCCATCGAGCGCACGAAGACGTCTCCGTCGTCGGGGTCGGTGCTCAGCCGCGTGCGGTCGCCGAGCAGGGCGCCGCGGGTGCGCCGCGACGAGGGATCGACCGCGATCACCGCCACGCGCCGCCCCTGCGCGCGCAGCGCGCGGATCAGCGCGTCGATCAGCGTCGACTTGCCGACGCCCGGCGGTCCCGTCAGCCCCAGCGCCTGCCCGCGCGGCGCGGCCCAGGCGGCGTCGAGCAGCGCCACGGTGTCGGCCGCGTCGGGCCGCGCCTCGAGCGCGGCGAGGGCGCGGGCGAGCGCCGCCTTGCCGCCCGCCGCGACCCGCGCGAGGGGGTCGTCCGCGCTCACGCCGGCCCTCCGCGCCGCCGGCGGGTGAGCGCGAGCAGCATGCCGAGCCCGAAGCCCACGGCCAGCACCGAGGAGCCGCCGTAGGAGATCAGCGGCAGCGTCATCCCCTTGGCCGGAAACAGACGGATGGCGACGCCCATGTTGACCAGCGCCTGCAAGCCGAACAGCACCGCGAGCCCGAGGCCCGCGAGCCGGATGAAGGCGTCCGTCTCGCCGAGCAGCCGCAGCGCCGCCCGCGCCACGATGAAGGTGTAGAGAGCGAGGATCAGGAGCACGGCGAACAGCCCGTACTCCTCGGCGACCACGGCGATGATGAAGTCGGTGTGGGCGTCCGGCAGGCTCCATTTCACCGTCCCCTCGCCGACGCCGACTCCGAACAGTCCGCCGGCGCGGATGGCGTCGGTGGCGAAGCCGAGCTGCGTCAGCGGCTCGACGTCCGCCGCGAGGAAGGCGTCGATGCGCCGGGCGAAGTGGGCGGAGGAGGAATAGGCCGCCCAGCCGACCGCGCCGACTGCGCCCGCGAGCCCCACGAACAGCGCGACCGGCGCGCCCGCGACGAAATACATCGCGCCCCAGATGGCGAGGATCAGGGCGGCCTGCCCGAAGTCCGGCTGCAAGGCGAGACAAGCCGCCACGGCGGTGGTCACGAGGAAGGAGAGCAGCGCCCCCGGCGGCCCGTTCTCGTCCGCCGAGGCCGACAGCAGCCAGGCGCCGAAGACGGCGAAGAACGGTTTCAGGAACTCCGAGGGTTGCACCGAGCCCACCCCGAAGGAGAACCAGCGCACCGCGCCCTTGCCGAAATCCGTGCCGAAGAACGGCAGCAGCAGGATGGCGACGAACCACACGCCGAACCCGATCACCGACACGCGGCGCACCTGCGCCGGCGTCGCCATCGAGACCAGCGCCATCAGCCCGAGGGCGGCGACGCCGAACACCGCCTGACGGGTGACGAAGTAGAAGTGCGGCAGGCCGAGACGGTCGGCCAGCGGCGGCGAGGCCGCGAGCCCTGTCACCATCCCGATCAGGAACAGCCCGCCGATGGCCCAGAGGCTCCACTGGTCGACGCTCCGCCACCACCGCTCGAGGATGGCGCCGTCGAAGGGCTGCGCGGCGCGCTCGGGGCGGGCGCCGAAGGTCATCTCGGTCATGGGCGCTCTCCGATGTGGGCGGCGACGAGGGCCGCGAAGGCCTCGCCGCGGCGCTCGAAGCTCTCGAACTGGTCGAACGAGGCGCAGGCGGGGCTGAGCAGCACCGCCTCGCCGGGCTCCGCCTCCGCCGCGGCCTGCGCGAAGGCGGTCGCGAGGTCGCCGCAGAGCGCGTGGGGCGTGGCGCCGAGGGTGGCGGCGAAGGCCGCCGCCGCCTCGCCGATCAGGTAGGCCTTCGCGACGCGGCCGAAGTGCGGACGCAGGGGCTCGATCCCGCCTTCCTTGGGCCGCCCGCCGGCGATCCAGCGCACGCGCTCGAAGGCGGTCAGCGCCTTCTCGGCCGCGTCGGCGTTGGTCGCCTTGCTGTCGTTGACGAACAGGACTCCATCCTTCTCGCCGAGCCGCTGGAGGCGGTGGGCGAGGCCGGGGAACGTGGCGAGGCCCGCCTCGATCGCCTTCGGCCCGAGGCCGAGGGCGCGCGCGGCGGCGTAGGCCGCGCAGGCGTTCTGGTGGTTGTGGGCGCCGATCAGCGCGGGCGCGGCCCGCAGGTCGAGCGCCGCGGCCTGCGCGCCGCCGCGCCATTCGGTCAGGAACGCCTTGTTCATGAACACGGCCGCGCGCTGGCCCTTCAGCTTCGCCGAGGCCGCGATCTCCGTCACCGGGGCGCCGGTCTCGGGGTCGTCGCGCAGCGTCGCGGCGAGGAAGCGGCCGTAGGGCTCGTCGACGCCGATCACGAACCGCGCCGCGGCCCCGAGGTCGAACAGTCGGCGCTTGGCCGCGAAGTAGCCGCCCATGCCGCCGTGACGGTCGAGATGGTCGGGGGAGAGGTTGAGAAACACCGCCACGTCGGGGGCCAGCGCGCGGGCGAGGTCGATCTGGTAGGATGAGAGCTCCAGCACGATGGTCTCGCCGTCGGCCGGCGGGTCGAGGTCGAGCACGCCGCGGCCGATGTTGCCGCCCATCTGCACGGGCCGCCCGGCGCTGCGCAGCAGATGCGCGATCAGCGCCGTCGTGGTCGACTTGCCGTTCGAGCCGGTCACCGCGACCACCCGCACCGCCGCGTCCGTCATGCCGAGCGCGCGGAAGAAGAGGCCGACGTCGTTGTCGAGCGTCGCGCCGGCGGCGCAGGCGGCGAGGATCGCCGGGTGCGGCGCGGGATGAAGATGCGGCACCCCCGGCGAGACGATGAGCGCAGGCGTGTCGGCCCACGGCTTCTCGCGCGTCAGGTCCTCGACGGCGAAACCTTCGGCGGCGGCGGCGTCGCGCGCCGCCGCGCCGTCGTCCCAGCAGACCGGCGTCGCCCCGGCCGCGGCGAGCGCGCGCGCGGTCGCGAGCCCCGACCGCCCGAGGCCGAGCACGCCGACGCGGCGGCCTTCGTATCCGCGGACGGCGATCACCTGAGCTTCAGCGTGGCGAGGCCTACGAGCGCGAGGATCACCGAGACGATCCAGAAGCGGATCACGATGGTCTCCTC
>RECW01000240.1 GCA_007693835.1 Paracoccaceae bacterium
GGCGAACTGGGGTGGGAGATCCATTGTCCGGTCAAGGACGCGCCCCTGATCCACGAGTCTCTGATGGAGACGGGCGCGGGCCACGGGCTCAAGCCGTTCGGGATGGCGGCGCTCGACAGCTTGCGCATCGAGAAGGGCTATCGCGCGTGGAAGGGCGACCTCTCGACCGACTACACGCTGCTCGAAGGCGGATTGGGGCGGTTCGTGACGCTCGACAAGGCGGCGGATTTCCCCGGCAAGGCGGCGCTCGCGGCGCAGGCGGCGGAAGGCGTCAGGAAGCGCTTCGCGCCGATGATCGTCGACGCGGGCGCCTGCGACGCGCCCTACATGGCGAGCGTGTTCCGGGGCGACGAGATCGTGGGCGAAGTGACGTCGGGCGCATGGGGATACCGCGTCGGCGCATCCATCGCGCTCGCGATGCTGCGCGTCGACTGCGCGGCGCCCGGGACGGCGCTGGAGGTGTCGATCTACGGCGAGCGGCGCCCGGCCACGGTGCAGCCCGACCGGCCGCTCTGGGACCCCGAGAACGAAAGGCTGCGCGCATGACGCCCGTGGTTCTGCTCGACGGCGGCATGGGGCAGGAACTGCTCGCGCGGACGGGCGCGAAGCCGACGCCGCTCTGGTCGGCGCAGGTGATGCTCGACCATCCGCAGGCGGTGGAGGATCTCCACCTCGACTACATCCGCGCGGGCGCGCGGGTGATCACGCTGAACGCCTATTCGACCGAGCCGAGCCGGTTGGAGAAGTTCGGCGACCCGGCGCGGTTTTCCGAGATGCAGCGCCTCGCCTGCGATCTGGCGCTGCGCGCGCGGGACCGGGCGGGCGCCGAGGGCGCGGGCGTGCGCATCGCCGGGTGCCTGCCGCCGCTCGAATGGTCCTACCGCCCCGACATCGCGCGCGCGACCGACGAGGCGCGCCCGGTCTACGCCCGGATCGTCGCCGAGCAGGCGCCGCACGTCGACCTGTTCCTCTGCGAGACCATGGCCGCGGCGAGCGAGGCGGTCGGCGCCGCAGAGGCGGCGGCGGAGACGGGCAAGCCGGTCTGGGTGGCCTACACCCTCGCGACGACGCCGGCCGGGAGGTTGCGCAGCGGCGAGACGATAGAGGCCGCCGCCGCGCCGGTCCCGCAGGCGCAGGCCATTCTCGCCAACTGCTCGGCGCCGGAGGTGATCGGCGCGGGCATGGCGGCGCTGAGGGCGACCGGTAAGCCCTTCGGCGGCTACGCCAACGGCTTCGCCACCGTCGAGGAGGAATACGACGTCGGCGGCACCGTGGACGTGCTGTCCGCGCGCACCGACCTCGGGCCCGCAGCCTACGCCGACCACGCGATGCGCTGGGTCGCGGAGGGGGCCACCCTCGTCGGCGGGTGCTGCGAAACCGGCCCCGCCCACATCGCCGCCATCGCCCGCGCGCTCAGCCAGACGGGCCATCCAATCGTCGGAGACGTCTCGTGACCGCCCTGCCCTCCCAAGCCCGCGCGGTGATCATCGGCGGCGGCGTCGTCGGCTGCTCGGTCGCCTACCACCTGACGAAACTCGGCTGGCGCGACGTCGTGCTGCTGGAGCGCAAGCGCCTGACCTGCGGCACCACCTGGCACGCGGCCGGGCTGATCGGGCAGCTGCGCGCGACGGCGAACATGACCCGCCTCGCGAAATACAGCGCCGATCTCTACACGGCGCTGGAGAACGAGACCGGCGTCGCGACCGGGTTCCGGCAGGTCGGCTCGATCTCGGCGGCGCTGACGGGCGAGCGGCTGGAGGAGCTCCGCCGCGGCGCGTCGATGGCGCGGGCCTTCGGCGTGCCGGTCGAGGAGCTGTCGCCCGCCGACATCAAGGCGCGTTATCCGCATCTGGAGACCGGCGACGTGACAGGCGGCGTCTGGCTGCCGACCGACGGACAGGCCGACCCCGCCAACATCGCGCTGGCGCTGGCCAAGGGCGCGCGGATGCGCGGCGCGACGGTGGTCGAGGGCGTGAAGGTCTCCGCCGTCCTGAAGCAAGGCGACCGGGTGACAGGCGTCGCGTGGCGGGGCGAGGACGGCTCGGAAGGGACCATCGCCGCCGAGCACGTCATCAACTGCGCCGGCATGTGGGGGCGCGAGGTCGGCGCGATGGCGGGCGTCGCCGTGCCGCTCCACGCCTGCGAGCACTTCTACATCGTCACCGAGGCCATCCCCGGCCTCGATCGGCTGCCGGTGCTGCGCGTGCCGGACGAATGCGCCTACTACAAGGAGGACGCAGGGAAAATCCTGCTCGGCGCGTTCGAGCCGGTTGCGAAGCCGTGGGGCATGGACGGGATCGCCGAGGATTTCTGCTTCGACCAGCTGCCCGAGGACGTCGACCATTTCGAGCCGATCCTCGAAAACGCGATCCGGCGCATGCCGCTGCTCGCCGAAGCGGGCATCCACACCTTCTTCAACGGCCCCGAGAGCTTCACGCCCGACGACCGCTATCTGCTCGGGCCGGCGCGCGAGGCGCCGGGGTTCTGGGTGGCGGCCGGGTTCAACTCCATCGGCATCCAGTCGGCCGGCGGGGCGGGCATGGCGCTCGCGCAGTGGATGGAGGACGGCGAGCCGCCCTTCGACCTCTCGGACGTCGACATCGCCCGCGTGCAGCCGTTCCAGACCAACCGGCGCTATCTCTACGAGCGCTCGACCGAGACGCTGGGCCTGCTCTACGCCGACCACTTCCCCTACCGCCAACCCGCGACCGCCCGCGGCGTGCGGCGCACGCCGCTGCACCGCCACCTCGCCGATCTCGGCGCGGTGTTCGGCGAGACGGCGGGCTGGGAGCGCGCCAACTGGTTCGCGGGCGACGGCGAGCCGCGGGAGTACCGCTATTCGTGGGGCCGGCAGAACTGGTTCGAGCGCGCGGCGGCGGAGCATCGCGCGGTGCGCGAGGGCGTCGGGCTGTTCGACCTGTCGTCGTTCGGGAAAATCCGCGTCGAGGGGCGCGACGCGCTCGACGTGCTGCAACGGCTGACCGGCGCGGACCTCGCCGTGCCGGCGGGCCGGATCGTCTACTGCCAGTTCCTGACGCCGCGCGCGGGGATCGAGGCGGACGTCACGATCACGCGGCTCTCCGAGACCGTGTTCCTCGTCGTGACGCCGGCGGCGACGCTGCGGCGCAATCTCGCGTGGATCAGACGGCATACGCCCGACGAGGCGCATTGCGTCGCGACCGACATGACGGCGGCCGAGGCGGTGATCGCCGTCATGGGGCCGAAGGCGCGCGATCTGCTGAACCCGCTGACCGGCGGCGCGCTGACGGACTTCCCGTTCGGCGAGGCGCGGGAGGTCGAGCTCGGCATGGGCCTCGCGCGGGCGCACCGCGTCTCCTACGTCGGCGAGCTTGGGTGGGAGCTCTACGTCTCCGCCGACATGGCCGCCCACGCCTTCGAGACGGTGTGGGAGGCGGGCGCGGCGCACGGACTGAGGCTCTGCGGGCTGCACGCGCTCGATTCGTGCCGGATCGAGAAGGCGTTCCGCCACTGGGGCCACGACATCACCGACGAGGACCACATCCTCGAAGCCGGTCTCGGCTTCGCGGTGAAGGTCGACAAGGCGCCCTCTCGCTTCGGCGCGTTCCTCGGGCGCGAGGCGGTGTTGCGCAAGCGCGAGGAAGGGTTGCGGCGGCGACTGCTCCAGTTCCGCCTCGCCGACCCTGCGCCGCTGCTGTTCCACAACGAGCCGGTGCTGCGCGACGGGAAGATCGTCGGCTACGTGTCCTCCGGCGCCTACGGGCACTGGCTCGGCGGCGCGGTGGGGCTCGGCTACGCGCCCTGCGAGCCGGGCGAGAAGCCGGCCGACATGCTGGCCTCCGACTACGAGATCGAGGTGGCGGGAACGCGCTTCGCCGCCCTCGCCTCCCTCAAGCCGCTCTACGACCCCGACGCCCAGCGGATGCGCGCCTGACCGCCGCCCGCCAACCCGAGCCGACCATGAGCGACCTCCTGCCTCTCGACGAGCCCGCGACGCCCGTGCTGCTGGAGGGCGTCGCCCCTCCGCCGCCGCCCGACCCGCTCGACGCCCTGATCGCGGCGCAGCCGGCCGGACACTCGCTGTTCCGCGGCCTCTACAACGACGAGGCGGCCTTCGCGCGCGACATGGAGCGCATCTTCGGGCGGCACTGGGTGCTCGCCGGGCATGAGTCGCGCGCGAAAGAACCCGGCCAGTGGTTCACCGTCGAGATGGGCGGCGAGAGCGTGATCATCGTGCGCGGCCGCGACGGCGCGTTGCGCGCCTTCGCCAACGTCTGCCGGCACCGCGGCTCTCGCATCTGCCTCAACGAGCAGGGCAAGTCCGCGACGCTGACCTGCCCCTATCACGCGTGGGTCTACAACCTCGACGGCTCGATCCGCTCGGCGCGGCACATGGGCGAGGGGTTCGAGAAGGCGCGCTACGGGTTGAAGCCGGTGGCGCTGGAGACGGCGGCGGGGCTGGTGTTCGTGTCGCTCGCCGACAAGCCGCTCGACTTCTCCGTGGCTAAGGCCGCGATCGACGCCGCGTTCGGGGCCTACGGCTGGGGCGACGCGAAGGTCGCGCGCCGGGAGGTCTACCGCGTCGAGGCGAACTGGAAGCTGGCGGTCGAAAACTACCTCGAATGCTACCATTGCGGGCCGTCGCACCCCGAATACTCGAAGCTCCACGCGCTGGAGCAGCCGCTGCACCAGATCGCCGCGATGAACGCCGAGATGATCGGGCGCACCGCGGCGATGGGCGTCAACGTGCCCGAGATCGACGCGCGCGTCGGCTCGGAGACCGGCCAGGCGCCCGTGTTCGTGTTCCGCTACGCGCTCTACGACGGCGTGAAGTCCGGCGGACCGGACGGAGAGCCGGTCGCCCCGCTGATGGGAGATTTCTCCGACTACGACGGCGGCGTCACCTCGTGCCACTTCGCGCCGTCGTCGTTCTTCATCGCCTATCCCGACCATGGCGTGCTCTACCGTTTCATCCCGGTCGACGCGAAGTCCTCAGCGATGGAGCTGGTCTGGCTCGTGCGCGGCGACGCGGAGGAAGGGCGGGACTACAACCTCGAACGGCTCACGTGGCTCTGGCGGGTGACGACCGAGGCGGACAAGCGCATCACCGAGGACAACCAGAAGGGCGTCAACTCGCGATTCTACGAGCCGGGGCCCTATGCGCCGGTCGAGCCGAACGCGATCAACTGGGTGGCGTGGTATCTGGCGGAGATCGCCCGCGCCTGACGCGCTTCAGCCGAAGGTCGCGATCACCGGGGCATGATCCGAAGGCTGGGGCCAGCCGCGGACGGCGCGCGCGATGCGGACCGTGCGCGCCTTCGGCGCAAGGTCGGGGCTCGCCCAGATGTGGTCGAGCCGGAGGCCGCGGTCCGACGCTTCCCAGTCTCGCGCACGATAGCTCCACCACGAATAGAGTTTGCCCTGGGGCATGAGCGCCCGCGTCACGTCGGTCCAGCGCCCCGCCGCCTGCGCCTTGCCGAAAGCCTCGACTTCGACGGGGGTATGGCTGACCACCTTCAGCATGTGCTTGTGGGACCAGACGTCGTCCTCGCCCGGCGCGATGTTCAGGTCGCCGAGCACGAGCGTCGGCCCGCTGACGCCGCGGCTCCAGTCGGCGAGTTCGTCGACGAAGGCGAGCTTGTGCGCGAACTTCGGGTTGCGCGCAGGATCGGGCGTGTCGCCGCCCGCAGGAACGTAGAGATTGTGGATCGCCAAGCCGTCTTCCGTGATCGCCGCCACATGGCGGGCGTCGCCGCGGCCGCAGAAGTCTATCGGCTGGAGCGGCTCCAGCCGCAGCCGCGACAGGATGGCGACCCCGTTGTAGCCCTTCTCGCCACGGGCGATCAGCCTGCCGTAGCCGAGCGCGGCGAAACGCTCGGTAGGAAGCTTGTCCACGGGCGACTTCGTCTCCTGGAGGCAGAGGACGTCCGGTCGCGCCTCGGCGAGAAACCGGGCGACGAGGGCTTCGCGCAGGCGCAGGCTGTTGATGTTCCAGGTGGCGACGGTGAGGGGCATTCCGAGCGTCCGGCGAGACTACGCCCGCGACACTAACCGCGCGCGCTCAGGCGCGAAAGCGTCGTCGCGACGGCTGGACACCGCGGCGCGCGGCGCGGATAACGCAGCAAAAGCGGCCGGAGAGCAGGACATGGCGGAAACCGTGGTGATCGACGGACGGCGGTTCGACCCCTCGACAGTGACCGGCGTGCGACGGGGCAACGCGATCTGGCCGGGCCTGACGCTGTTCACCGGCCTGTCGTTCGCCGCCTATCTCGGCGTGAAGCTCGCGACCGGGGCGCTGCCGATGACGGCGGGCGGCCTCGCGCAGTTCGTGGTGTCGGTGGTGCTGATGACGTTCGGCGGTTGGGCGATCCTGCGCGCCCGCTACTTCTTCATCGTCGTCGAGACGGCCGAGGGAGAGACGCGCATCGGCGGGCTCTCCAAGCAGGAGCGCGACATGGCTGCGCGGCTGCTCGCCGCCGCCGACTAAGGCGACGCGCCGCCGATCAGGGGGCGTCCGGGGCGGACAGCGCGGCGAACCGTTCGAGGAAAGCCGTCGTCGCTTCGGCGGGAGGGGCCGGGCGCAGGACGATCCGAAGCGCGCCGTCGAGACGCGGACGCCCGAAGAACCGCGCAGCCTCGGCTTCGGCGAAGCCCGCAAGCTGCACCGCTTCGAGATAGGCTGAGGCCCTGTCGGCCTTCTTGATGCGGGCGAGAAGTGCGGCGGCGGGCGTCGGCGGCAGCCCGAAACGGATGTGCACGGCTGTGGCGAGGCGCGCCTCGAACGCCTTGTAGTCGAGGCCGAGCGCCGCCTTGAAGGGCGAGATCATGTCGCCGATCACGTACTCCGGCGCGTCATGCAGCAAGGCAGTCAACCGCTCCCGAACCGTGGGCGGCGGGCCGGGCGTCGCGTCGAGCAGGCGCTCCACCAGCAGCGAATGCTCGGCGACCGAGAACGGCCAGTCGCCCGACGTCTGCCCGTTCCAGCGCGCGACGCGGGCGAGGCCGTGGGCTATGTCTTCGATCTCGACGTCCAGCGGCGAAGGATCGAGCAGGTCGAGCCTGCGCCCAGACAACATCCTCTGCCAGGCCCGAGGCGCCTTCGCCATGCTTACGCTCTCCCCCAACCGGAGCGGCTGCCTAGGACGGCGGCGACGCGATGTCGAGCGGTCAGGGAGCGCCGTCGGCCGGGCGCGCGGCAAGCGCGAAGCGCGCTCGGGCGGTCTCGCCGATCGAGATGACGAGCGCAGACGTCCCAACGTCTGCGCCGAAATCGCGCCGGTCGAAGGAGAGAGCCCGTCGCGCCTCGGCGCGCCACGCCGTTTCGCCCGCCCCGGCCCGCGC
>RECW01000116.1 GCA_007693835.1 Paracoccaceae bacterium
TCGCCCACTGCTCGGCGACCTCCTCGCCATGGACCTCGATGATCTCGGCCATGAGCGACAGGTTGTAGATGTTGGACGACGTGCGGATGCAGACGGTCAGGCCCAGATCGGGATCACCCAGATCCTCGAAGGTCGAGACGTTCTCGGGGCGTCCGTTCTCGACGTTGTAGTAGATCACCCGGGCGCGCGTGGTGACGCCGTAGAACAGCCCGTCAGGATGGCGCAGGCCTTCGGGAATCGCCGCCTGCAGCTTGGCGCTCTGCGTCGGCTGGAACAGTCCGCGCTCGACGGCGGTGTGCAGGCGGCCGGCGTCCACGGTCCAGAGCAGGTCGGCGGGGCTGTTCACGCCTTCGGCCTCGATGCGGGCCATCAGCTCGTCCCCCGACGCTTCGATCAGGTTGACGGTGATGCCGGTGGCTTCGGTGAACGCTTCGAAGATCGCGAAGTCGGTGTCGTAATGGCGGGCGGAGAAAAGGTTCACTTCGCCGGCGGAAGCCGGTAGCGCCATGGCGAGCGCGAGGGCCGAGGCGGCTGGGAGTCGCAACATGGAGTGTCTCCTCTGGGTGTGTCCATGCCTGCCTGAGGCGCAGCACGCCTGCTGGGTCGGCCGATCGGCGGCGTCGCCCGCCGATCGGAGGCGCATGTACCGCGGCGCAGGAATGTTGACAAGAACGCTTGGTTATCATTGGGTGCGGCGGATCGCACGCCCAGCAGCAGGAAACCCGCCCGCATGAGCATCACGGCCGAGACGCCCACCCGACAGCCCGGCGCGCGCCGGCTGCGGCTGTCGGTCTGGACGGTCGTCGCCCTGCTGATCGTCGCGATCATCCTGCTGCCGATCCTCTCCGTGCTCAGCCGGGTGTTCGCGCCGACGGACGGCGTGTGGGGGCAGCTCGCGGAGACGGTGCTGCCGCTCTACGTGCGCAACTCGCTGACGATGCTGGCCGGCGTGGTGACCATCGCGACGCTGATCGGCGTGACGACGGGATGGCTGGTCGCCGCCTACGACTTCCCCGGCCGGCGCGTCTTCGAATGGGCGCTGATGCTGCCGCTGGCCATGCCCGCCTACGTCATCGCCCATGTATACTTCGACCGGCTGAGCTTCTGGGGGCCGGTCCAGACATGGCTCCGCGCGACCTTCGGCTGGAGCCGCGGCGATTACTGGTTCCCGCAGATGGCGTCGATCGAAGGGGCCATCGTGCTGATGGCGCTGGTGCTCTACCCGTATGTCTACCTGCTGTCGCGGGCGGCGTTCCTGGGCCAGTCGCAGCACCTGATGGACGCCGCGCGCGCGCTCGGCCGCGGCCCCGCCGCGGCGTTCCGCACCGTCGCGCTGCCGTTGGCCTGGCCTGCGATCGCGGCCGGCGTCGCCTTCGTGGCGATGGAGACGCTCGCGGAATACGGGGCGATGGTGCATCTGGGCGTCCAGACGCTGACCACGGGCATCTTCCGCACCTGGTTCGGCCGCGGATCGCCGGATGCGGCGGCGCAGCTCGCCGCCCTGCTGGTGTTCTTCGTGACGACCGCCTTCCTCGTCGAGCGCCTGATCCGCGGCGCGCGCCGCTTCGACGGCGATCGCGGCGGGCGGTCGCGGTCGCTGGCGCGCCGCCCCCTCGGGCGGGGGGCGGGGCTCCTCGCGGCGGCGGTCTGCCTCGTCCCGACGCTGCTCGGGTTCCTGTTTCCCGCGGGCGAGCTGCTGCGGCTGTCCATCATCGCCGGCGATCCGTTCTGGGGGCCGCGCTTCTTCGCCTTCGTCCGCAACAGCCTGACCATGGCGGGCGCCGCGGCGCTGATCCTGCTCTGCGTCGCCCTGTTCCTCGGCTACGCCCGCCGCCAGCAGGGGGGGCCGGCCATCGCCGCGGCGATGCAGGCGGCCTCGATGGGCTACGCCATGCCGGGCGCGGTGATCGCGATCGGGGTGCTGATCCCCCTCGGCGCCTTCGACAACGGCCTCGACGCGTTCATGCGCGCGCGCTTCGGCGTGTCCACCGGCCTCGTCTTCAGCGGCACGATCGTGGCGCTGCTGTTCGCCTATGTCGTGCGCTATCTGGCGGTGGCGCTGAAGACCATCGACGCGGCCTTCGAACGCATCCCCCCGAGCATGGACGACGCCGCGCGCAGCCTTGGCGAGACGCCGCGCCGGGTGCTGCTGCGCGTCCACGTGCCGCTTCTGCGGCGCAGCGTGCTGGCGGCGGCGATCTTCGTCTTTGCGGACGTGATGAAGGAGCTGCCCGCGACCATCATCCTGCGCCCGTTCAACTTCGACACCCTCGCCGTCCGCACCTTCCGCCTCGCGCAGGACGGGCGGCTGGAGGAGGCGTCGACGTCGGCGCTGCTGATCGTCGCCGTCGGGATCCTGCCCGTCATCGTCCTGAGCCGCGCCATGAACAGATGATGCGGCGCGGCGCCGGCGAAGGAAGGCGACCCATCGGGCGATGCGCCGCGCGTGACGCCTCAGCCTTCCCGCGGGCGGTCGGCCGGCCGACCGAGGGGCTGCGTGCGGAGGCCTCCGCGACACGCTGCGCCTGCCTCGCCTGAGGCTAAGGGCGGCGGCGCGGCCGCCGCGCCCCGGAGGAACCCGCCGCGCCGAAGCCGGCGAAAACGTCGGCGCGGTCGACGCAGCCGATCACGGCGCAAGCGCAGGCGGAGGGAGAGCCACGGCGACGGCCTGAACGCCATGGAGCAAGGCCGCGACCGCCAACGCGGACGTCCGCGTCCGCCGCAACCACCGGGCGCCTGATCACATCAGCCATGCCGGCGACGTCCGCGGAGGCCGCCCTCCGCAGCGGCCAGCCGGCGAAGATGCTCGCAGACCGGCGCAGGCGCTTTCGAACGGGGCCGCATCGACGGGATTGTTATGGGGCAAGCGGCGCCCCAAGCTTCGCCGCAGGGGAGGCGCGCCATGCAACGGATCACGATCACCCTCGACGACGAGTTGCTGGAGCGGCTCGACGCGCACATGCGCCTCGCCGGGACCACGAACCGGTCGGAGACGTTGCGCGAGCTCGCACGGCGCGCGCTGCTCGCCTCGCGCAACGAGCATGACGGCGACTGCATCGGCGTTCTGAGCTTCGCGCGCGACAACGACGCCCCCGGCGGGGGCGAAGGCTCGACGTCGCTGCTCGGCGCGCGCCATGACCAGGCGATGGCGATGCTCGCCGCGCCGCTGGACCACCGCTCCCACCTCGAGATTCTCGTGATGCACGGGCGCAGCGCCGAAGTCCGCGCCGCCGCCGAAGGCGTCTTCGCGCGGCGGGGCGTGAGGCACGGCTCGCTCGCGCTGGTGCCGGTGCGGCGCGAGCAGGCGACCCACGCCCATGGCGACGCCGAAGCCCAGCCGCATGTGCATCTGGTGGTGCGCGAAGGGTTCGACACCTGAGGCGCCGACGCCCGTCCGACCCGACGACAGGCCTGCGAAACTTGCGTCACCCCTTTCCTCTCGGTCGGGACATGCGACCGACCGATTTCGAGGCGGAACGCGCCTGACGCGCCGCCGGGCGCGGCGAGGCGGCCGGACGGGGAAACGCCGCGACGCGCCGGCGGCTTGTCGGCCGAGGCGGCCGCCCTGCGCCCCGCCCCAACCGCCGATCCGCGCCTTCGCGGCGCTGCGCCGGGCGCAGACCGCCGCGCCGCCGGCTTGCGCGCATGCTCAAAGCGATTTCAGGTACTCCAGCAGGGCGCGCCGCGCCGCGTCGCTCAAGGCGTCGCTGAACGCATGGCCGCTGTTGGCGTAGCCGGGCCGCGTCGTGTCGTAGATCAGGCGGCGCTCGGCCGGGTCGGCCGCCGCATCCTTGCCGTGATCGAGCGTCTCGTGGCGCCAGCCGACCGCCTCCGGGTCGTACGCCCGCGGCGTGGCGTGGCGCCAGTAGCGGGGCCTCAGGCGGCTGTCGAGCAGCGCCGCGAGGTTCGGCACCGAGCCGTTGTGGAGGTAGGGGGCGGCCGCCCAGATCCCGTCAAGCGGGGGCGCGATGTACCCCGCCGCCGGGGCGGCGCGCACCGAGCCGCCATGCGGCGACCGCTCCACCCAGTCGTAGAAGCGATCGAGGCCGCCGTCCGTCATGGTCTCGGCGTACAGCGGATCGGTGCCGATCCGGTCGAGCGGGACGACGAGGTTCGGATAGGTCCCCGTCTCGCCCTGAGAGCCGTGGCAGCTCGCGCACTGCGCCTCGAACACGATCCTCCCCTCCGCCGCCAGTTCCTGGTCGATGTCATGGGGGAACGGGGGCGGCGCGAGCGTTTCGAGATAGGCGCGGATGTCGGGAGCATACGCATCGATGGCGCGCAGTTCGTCGAGCGAGTCGGCGCAGAGCAGCGATGCGAACAGCATGTACCGAGAATGATCGCCCCGGCCGATCGTCGTGTAGAACATGGCGTTCTTCCTGGCCATCCACCACCACGGCGGCGTGCGCAGCGGCACGGGGTTCTCGGGCGGCGGCGCCAGCAGCGGATCGTTCGACCACGCCATGGTCTCGGGATCGCGGTGCGCCATCAGCGCCCAGCTGAGATTGGTGGCCGGGTTCATGCCGACCGTGTCGGTGCGGATATGGGGCGCGATCCCCTCGATGCGGTCCGCCCAACGCCGCCACGCCGCAGTCTCGGCTGCGCCGCGCACGAAGCGGCCGACCTGGGTGACCGCGTTTCTCGGGTCGCCGGTGAAGTCGGCGAAGGCGTCGCCGAGGCCGATCACCACCTCGTCGCCGACCCGCGACGCGTGGCAGACGAGGCAGTTGTTCGAGACGATCTCGACGCCGTCGGCGTTCGTGTGCGCCGTCAGGAAATAGGGCAGCTCGGCGTTGCGCCCTTCCCGGCCAGGCAGCAGATCGCGCGGTTCTGGGGCGGGCGCGAGCCGGCGCCAGGCGTCGTAGGGCGTCCCGCAACTGACGTAGGGTTCGTTGACCAGCGCGTGATAGCCGGCTTCCGGGTCGCCCGGGCGCTGGGCCGTCGCCTCTACCGGCCCGGTGGGCGAGCGATGACGATCGGGGTCGGGACCGCGCGAGAAAGGCGCGCCCCCGGAAAACCACGCCGCCGCCGCCGCGACCAGACCGAGCCCGACGACCGCGGCGGCGATCAGACCTTTTCCCGTCATGGCGATCCCATCCCGTCAGCTCCCGTAGCCGCTCAACTGCAGGGTGCCGAGGCCCGACACCGCCCGCGCGCCGCGCCGCCCTTCCACGCGCACCAGACCCGACCACATGCTGACGCGGAAATCGGGCGCCTGCGCGTCCATGACCGGCGCGACGTCGAGCGTCAGGTCGCCCGCTTCGAGGCGCCACGCCACAGGCCACGCCGTCTCCCCGTCCCGCCACACGCGCTCGGGCTCGAGCCGCGCCGCCTCGCCGCTGAAGGCCGTCGCCGCGCCGTCAGGGCCGACGAGGATGGCGTCGACGACCGGCGCGCCCACCCCGTCGACGCGCCGCGACCGGATCACCGACACCTCCGATCCGTCGTCGAGGTGCGCCTGCAGCCTGTCGGACGCCACCGGCGCCGCGCCGGGCAGGGGCAGCTCTCCCCAGAGGTGGTCGAACCATGCGACGCCGGAGACGGTCCGCTCGCCCGCCTCGGTGCGGACCGCGCCCTGCGCGCGCAGCCGCGTGAAGGCGTAACCGCGGAAGGGCGCCGCCTCGGCGTCGATCCTGAGCAGCGCCCTTTCGGGCGTCAGGTCGAGCGCCACGCCAAGCTCTCCCGGGTCCGTTCGGAGCGCCCATGCCTCGCCCTCCCCGCCCTCGGGAAAGGTCAGCGACCAGTTGTCGAGGCGCATTTCGCGCCGTTCGGCGTCAAAGCCCGCCACGCCCGGCGCGCCGCGGCCGAACCGCTCTTGCGCGCGCAGCCGCGCGTCGCCGGCTTCGACCAGCACGAGATGACCGCGGTAGAGATCCCGAAGCGCCCAGGGCGAGTCCGCCGCAGGCGCATCCGGCCCTGCCAGACCCATGCGGACGAGCATGAACTGCACGCCGACGGGCGCGCCGCGCTCGTCCTCGAGATGCGCCGTCAGCTGCCATATCTCCGTCGGCGCTTCGCCGTGGGGGCCGTGATCGGCCGGCAACGACAGCGCCCATGGGCCCTCCAGCCGGTCGAACTCCGCCGACGCCATGTCGGCGGCCGCGGCGAGCCAGTCGACGCCCTCCGGCGCGTCTCGCCCCGACGCGCCGCCGCTTCGCGACGGACCTGAAAAGTGGAGAGCGACCCCCGCGAGGACCGCCAAGACGCCGACGCCGGCCAAAACCCGCAGCATCACCATGGCCGTCCGCTCCTTCGTCCTCCAAGCGCCGGACCGTCATGCGGCGACGCGCGTGTGGTCCGCCCTCTCCGACCGCGCGTCACCCTCGCCGGCGCCGGGCGTCGTTCACGGCGGCCCGGCGGCGAGGACCCTTCACCCCGCGGCGCCGACCCAGGCCGCGCCGAGCCGGCGAAGCGAAGGCGGCCCGGATCGTCGGGTCCTGCGCATCGCGCCGCGCACGGCCGACGCAGCCCTGCGTCATCGCCGCAACTCGGTCCCGTCATCCGCCGAGATGCGCCGATTCAGCCGCGCAGCAACGCCGTGAGCCGCGCGGCGGCGAGAAAATCCGCGCGTTTCTCCGCCGCCGCGGCTGCCGCCTCGGCGTCCTCGCCCCACTGCTCTATCTGCCACGTCTCGTCGACGCGGCTCGCCGCCCAGCCCGCTTCGGCCTCCAGCGCCCCCTCGTCGACCATCAGGCCTATCACCAGAGACCCCGAGAGGGCCACGAGATCCGACAGCGCGGTCAGCCGCCACACGTCGCGCGCCGCGACCGCTTCCGTCAGTCGCGCCACCGCGTCGGGGCGCTGCGCGACATGCATCACGCCGGCCGCGCACAAGAGACCCGCGCCATGCCGGGCGCGCGCCCAGGCGAGCAGCGGGTCCCACGCCTCCGCCTGTCGGGCGGCCAGCGCCTCGGGGTGCGGGGCGCGGTAGCAGAGCAGATCGGTCTCGGCGTAACCGGCGATCTCGGCCCGCACGGCGGCGGCCTGCGGCGCGACGCGGTCGATCGCGCTGTTCAGCGCGCGCGTCAGCGGCATGGACCGGGGTGTGACGGTCTCTCCCTGCGCGCGCCATTCCGCCGCCACAGCTTCGGCGAGACCGCGCGTCGGCGCGCGCAGCAGCGCGCGGGCGGGCGTGGAGACGGGCCGACCGTCGAGCCGGACCGTCCACCCCCCCTCGATCGCGCCGACGGTCGCCTCGCGCCAGAACCGCCGCTGCGGGCGCCAGCCAGCCGCCCCGCTCAT
>RECW01000252.1 GCA_007693835.1 Paracoccaceae bacterium
GCGGCCGGAACGCCTCGATCTCCATCTCGCGCTCGACGATCAGCCGCAGCGCGACCGACTGCACGCGCCCCGCAGACTTCGCCCCCGGCAGCTTGCGCCAGAGCACCGGCGAGAGCGTGAAGCCGACGAGATAGTCGAGCGCGCGGCGCGCCAGATACGCCTCGACCAGCGCGGCGTCGATCTCGCGCGGCTTGGCCATCGCCTCGGTGACGGCGGTCTTGGTGATGGCGTTGAACACGACGCGGCTGACGGGGCTGTCCTTCTTCAGCGCGCGGCGGCTGCGCAGCGCCTCCAGCAGGTGCCACGAGATCGCCTCGCCCTCGCGGTCGGGGTCGGTGGCGAGGATCAGCGCCCCGTCCGCCTTCACCGCCTCGGCGATGGCGCGGACGTGCTTGGCGGACTTCGCGTCCACCTCCCACACCATCTCGAAGTCGGCCTCGGGGTTCACCGAGCCGTCCTTCGGCGGCAGATCCCGCACGTGGCCGTAGGACGCCAGCACCGTGTAGCCGGGGCCGAGGTACTTCGTGATGGTCTTGGCCTTGGCGGGGGATTCGACGACGACGACGGTCATGGGGTCCGGCCCTCGGATGCTCGGGCCGAGACTAGTGGGGTCGAGGGGCGGCGCTGTCAACGCCGCCCCCCTGTCGCGCGGTCAGACGAACTTGCGGATCTCGCCGGCCCGGAGCATGCCGAGATACCGCTCCAGCTCGGTCTTCACGATCGGCATCAGGAAGTAGATGCCGAAGATGTTGACCACCGCCATCGCGAAGATCATCGCGTCGGAGAAGTCGATCACCGCGCCCAGCTGCGCCGACGCCCCGATCACCACGAAGACGCAGAACGTCACCTTGAACACCAGTTCGCGGTTGCGGCCCTCGCCGACGAGATAGGTCCACGCCTTGAGGCCGTAATAGCTCCAGGTGATCATGGTGGAGAAGGCGAACAGCACCACCGCGACGCCGAGGACATAGGGAAACCACGACAGCGCGCTGCCGAAGGCCGCCGAGGTCAGCTCCACGCCGCCGAGGCCGCTTTCGTCCATGTAGAGGCCCGTGATGACGATCACGAGGGCTGTCATGGTGCAGATGACCACCGTGTCGATGAAGGGCTCGAGCAGCGAGACGAAGCCTTCGGTGATCGGCTCCTTGGTGCGCACCGCCGAGTGGGCGATGGCGGCCGAGCCGACGCCCGCCTCGTTCGAGAAGGCCGCGCGCCGGAAGCCCTGGATCAGGGCGCCGACCACGCCGCCGGTCGCGCCCGCCCCGGTGAAGGCGCCGGCGAAGATCGCGCCGAAAGCGGCGCCGACCTGGTCGATGTTCATCAGGATGATGACCAGCGCGGCGCCGCAGTAGATCGCCGCCATGAACGGCACGACCTTTTCGGTCACCTGCGCGATCGACTTGATGCCGCCGACGATGACGAGGAACACCACCGCCGCCAGCACGAGCCCGGTGATCCAGCCCGCGCCGCTCAGGAAGCTGTCCGAACCGCCGGTGATGTTGACCAGCTGCGCGTGCGCCTGGTTGGCCTGGAACATGTTGCCGCCGCCGAGGCTGCCGCCGATGCAGAAGATCGCGAACAGCACGGCCAGCGGCTTGCCCATCCAAGCCAGACCGCGCTCGGGCAGGGCCTTCGACAGGTAGTACATCGGCCCGCCGGAGACGGTGCCGTCGGCGTATTCGTTGCGGTATTTCACGCCGAGAGTGCATTCGACGAACTTGGACGCCATGCCCATCAGCCCGGCGAGGATCATCCAGAACGTGGCCCCCGGCCCGCCGATGCTGACGGCGACCGCGACGCCCGCGATGTTGCCGAGGCCCACGGTTCCCGACAGCGCCGCCGTCAGCGCCTGGAAGTGGCTGACCTCGCCCGCGTCCTTGGGGTTCGAGTAGTCGCCGCGCACCAGCGCCAGCGCGTGGCCGAAGGCGCGGAACTGGATGAAGCCGAAGTAGATGGTGAACACCGTCGCGGCGATCACCAGCCACAGCACGATCCACGGGAAGGCCGTGCCGGGAAACGGCGCGAAGATGAAGCTGACGAAAGGCCCGGTGAGGGTGGCGAACACCGCGTCGATCTGCTCGTCGACAGTCTGGGCGGCGACGGGCGCGGCGGCGAGCGCCGAGAGAAGGAGGAAAAAGGGTCTTGTCATGCGTGCTTCTCTTTCTCAGGCGCTGACGGGCACGACGGTGACGGGCACGCGCGCGTTCATGACGAGATTCGCCGCGACGCTGCCGAACAGGCGGCTGCGCAGCCCGCTGGCGCTCGAGCGCGCGATCACGATGCCGGCGGCCCCGGCTTCGTCGGCGATCTCGTCGAGGATCTCGGCGGCGTCGCCGTGGCGCACCACGCCGTCGGCCGCCACGCCCTTCGCCTTCAGCGCCTCGAGCGCGGGCGCCAGGACGCGCTCCTGCGCGACGGCGATCTCCTCTTCGCGGCGCTTGTGGCGGGCGGCGTTCTCCTCGGCGGTCTGGAAGCTGAAGGGCGACCACTCGATCACGTAGACCAGCTTGAGGCTGTCCCCGGCCTCGGGTTTGATGAGGCTTCGGGCGTGCTGGACGGCCTTCTCGCCCCCCGGCGAGCCGTCGAGCCCCACGACAAGCAGCGTCATTTTCTCACTCCCCCGTCGGTTGCAGGCGGGTCAGGCTAGCCCCACCATCCGCGCTGTTGTCGAAAATTCGACACAATGGCGCGCCTGTCGGGCGAACGGAGGCTGTCTGATGCATGTCGACGACACGTTGTCGCCCACGCGCCGCATGATTCGCGCCGGCTGGGGCGCCGCCGAGGACGCCGTCCTCGCCGATCTGCTCGGCCGGCTCGGGCTCGACGGGTCGACGCGCGCGGCGATAGCCGCAGACGCCGCCGAGATGGTCCGCCGCGTGCGGCGGCTGTCGCGCCCGACCATGATGGAGAGCTTTCTGGCGCAATACGGCCTGTCGACCGCCGAGGGCGTCGGGCTGATGTGCCTCGCCGAGGCGCTGCTGCGCACGCCGGACGCGGCGAGCGTCGACGCGCTGATCCGCGACAAGATCGAGCCGTCGGACTGGGGGGCGCACCTCGGGCGGTCGGCCTCGTCGCTGGTCAACGCCTCGACCTGGGCGCTGATGCTGACCGGGCGGGTGCTCGACGACGACCCCGAAGCGCCGGCCGCCGCGCTGCGGGGGCTCGTGCGCCGCGTCGGCGAGCCGGTGGTGCGCACGGCGGTGGCGCAGGCGATGAAGCTGCTCGGCCGGCAGTTCGTGCTCGGCGAGACCATCGCCGACGCGATGCGCGCGGCGAAGCCGCTGGAGGCGAAGGGCTACGCCTACTCCTACGACATGCTCGGCGAGGCGGCGATGACCGACGCCGACGCCCGCCGCTACGCCGACGCCTACGCCAGGGCGATCGAGGCGATCTCGGGCGCGGCGACCGGCGACGTGCGGTCGAGCCCGGGCATCTCCGTCAAGCTCTCCGCGCTGCATCCGCGCTACGAGACCACGCATCGGGCGGCGGTGATGGCGGAGCTTGTCCCCCGCGCGCGCGTCCTCGCGCGGCAGGCGGCGGCGGCCGGCATCGGCTTCAACATCGACGCCGAGGAGCAGGACCGGCTGGAGCTGTCGCTCGACGTGATCGAGGCGCTGCTCGACGACCCCGAACTCGCCGGATGGGACGGGTTCGGGGTGGTGGTTCAGGCCTACGGCCGGCGCGCGGCGGCGGTGATCGAGCACCTCGACGCGCTGGCGCAGGGGCGCGACCGCCGGCTGATGGTGCGGCTCGTCAAGGGCGCCTACTGGGACACCGAGATCAAGCTGGCGCAGGAGGCCGGCGTCGAGACCTTCCCCGTCTTCACCCGCAAGGCGGCGACCGACGTCAGCTGGCTCGCCTGCGCGCGGATGCTGCTCGACCGGCGCGAGCGGCTCTACCCGCAGTTCGCCACCCACAACGCCCACAGCGTCGCCGCCGTGCTGAAGATGGCGGGGAACGACCGCGAGGGCTACGAGTTCCAGCGCCTCCACGGCATGGGCGAGAGCCTGCACGAGACGGTGCGCGCAGGGCAGGGGACGCGCTGCCGGATCTACGCCCCCGTCGGCGCCCACCGCGACCTGCTCGCCTATCTCGTGCGGCGGCTGCTGGAGAACGGCGCCAACAGCAGCTTCGTCAACCAGATCGTCGACGAGGCGATCCCGCCCGAGACCATCGCGGCCGACCCCGTGGCGGCGGCCGAAGCCTTCGACCCCGTCGCCAACCCGTCGATCCGCACGCCGGCCGCGCTGTTCGCCCCCGAGCGCCCCAACTCCCGCGGCGTGGTCATCGGCGAGCCGGGGTCGGTCGGCCCGCTGCTCGCGGCGCGGGACGCGTTTTCAGAGGCGACGTGGACGGCGACGCCGACAATACCCGCTGCCGGATCGCCGCGGGCCGTCCTGTCGCCCGCCGATCCGGCTCGGGTCGTCGGCCATGTGGTCGAGGCGACGGCCGATGAGGCCCGCGCGGCGCTCGACGCGGCGCTCGGCGGGTTCGACGGATGGACCGCGACGCCGGTCTCCGACCGCGCCGACGCGCTGCGCCGCGCCGCCGATCTGTACGAGACGCACGCGGCGGAGCTTGTCGCGCTGGCGTGCCGCGAGGCGGGCAAGACCCTCGCCGACGGCGTGGCGGAGGTGCGCGAGGCGGTGGACTTCCTGCGCTACTACGCCGCCGAAGCCCCCCGCGCCGAAGCAGGGACGGCGGCGCGCGGCGTGATCGTCTGCATAAGTCCGTGGAATTTTCCCCTCGCGATCTTCACGGGCCAGGTCGCCGCGGCGCTCGCCGCCGGCTGCGCCGTGGTCGCCAAGCCCGCCGAGCAGACCCCCCTGATCGCCGCCCGCGCCGTCGCCCTGATGCGCGAAGCCGGCGTCGCCGACGACGCGCTGCACCTCGTCCCCGGCGACGGGCCGACCGTCGGCGCCGCGCTGACCGGCGACCCGCGCATCGCGGGCGTCTGCTTCACCGGCTCCACCGACGTCGCGCGGATCATCCACCGCGCGCTGGCCGAGAACGCCGGCCCCGACGCGCTGCTGATCGCCGAGACCGGCGGGCTGAACGCCATGGTGGTGGACTCCACCGCGCTGACCGAGCAGGCGGTGCGCGACATCGTGATCTCGGCGTTCCAGTCGGCCGGCCAGCGCTGTTCGGCGCTGCGCATGCTCTACGTGCAGGAGGAGGCGCGCGAGCGGCTGCTGACCATGCTCTACGGCGCCATGGACGCGCTGACGGTCGGCGACCCGTGGGATCTCGCGACCGACGTCTCGCCGGTGATCGACCCGGCCGCGCAGACGGAGATCCGCGCCTATGTCGACGCGCAGGGCGCGCGCGTGCTGAAGCGCCTCCGGGCTCCGGCGACCGGCTGCTTCGTCGGGCCGGCGGTGATCGCCGTCGACGGGATCGGCGACCTCGACCGCGAGGTGTTCGGCCCGGTGCTGCATGTCGCAAGCTACAGGGCGCGCGACCTCGACCGGGTGGTCGACGCGATCAACGGCCGCGGCTACGGGCTGACGTTCGGGCTGCACACCCGCATCGACGACCGCGTGCAGCAGGTGGTCGAGCGGCTCTGCGTCGGCAACGTGTACGTCAACCGCAACCAGATCGGCGCCATCGTCGGCTCTCAGCCGTTCGGGGGCGAAGGGCTGTCAGGGACAGGGCCGAAGGCGGGCGGGCCGCGGTATGTGGCCCGGTTCCGCAAGCCGCTGGAAGCCAGCGCGGCGAAGACGCCGGACGGCCCGCCGGTCGAGGCCGGCGTCGTGCAGCGCCTGATCGACGGTCTCGACGCGACCGCGTGGGCCGCGCGCGGCGATCGTCTCGCCGTTCTGCGCGCGGCGCTTCCGGAGGCGGCCGCCGCGCTCGACGCCGCGGCGGCGCTGCCCGCCGAGCCGGTCTCGCTGCCCGGACCGACCGGCGAGAGCAACCGCCTCGGCCTGCACCCGCGCGGGCTGGCGCTCTGCCTCGGGCCGACGTCCGACGACGTGGCCGCCCAGGCGGCGCAGGCGTTGGCGGCCGGGTGTGCGGCGGCGATCGTCGCGCCTGGGGGCGAAGGCGTCGCCCGGCGGCTTCGGGAGGCGGGCGCGCCGGCCGCCGGCGTCGACGGCGCGCTAGCGTCGGATGCGCTGGCGACGCTCTCGGGTTTCGCGCTGGTCGCGGCGGCGGGCGCCTCGTCGTGGACGCGCGCCCTGCGCCGCGCGCTCGCCGGCCGAGACGGCCCCATCGTCCCGCTCGTGACGGAACGCGTCGCGCCCGACCGCTACACGGTCGAGCGCCATGTCTGCGTCGACACCACCGCCGCAGGCGGCAACGCCTCGCTGCTCGCGGCGACGAGCTAGCGCCTGCCCTCCAGCGCCGCCTTGACGATCAGCGCGCCGATGGCGATCACCGTCAGCGTCGAGGCGGCGGCGAAGGCGCCGACGGCGTTGTGGTCGTTGAACAGCAGCTCGATCTGCAGCGGCAGGGTGTTGGTCTGGCCGCGGATGTTGCCCGACACCACCGACACCGCCCCGAACTCCCCCACCGCCCGCGCCGTCGTCAGCGTCGCGCCGTAGAGCAGCGCCCAGCGGATGTTCGGCAGCGTCACCCGCCGGAACACGGTGAACCCCGAGGCGCCGAGCGTCACCGCCGCCTCCTCCTGCTCCGACCCCTGCGCCTGCATCAGCGGCAGCACTTCGCGCGCGACGAAGGGCGCGGTGACGAACATGGTCACCATCACGATGCCGGGCAGCGCGAACAGGATCTGGATGTCGTTGGCCATCAGGAACGGCCCCAACAACCCCTGCCGGCCGTAGAGCAGCAGGTAGATCACGCCCGCGATGATCGGCGAGATCGAGAACGGCAGCTCGATCAGCGTCATCAGCAGCTTCTTGCCGGGGAAGCTGTGCCGCGCCACAGCCCACGCCACCGCGAGGCCGAAGCCGATGTTGACCGGCACCACGATCACCGCGGTGATCGTCGTCAGCCAGATCGCGTGCAGCGTCGCCGGCGACAGGATGTTCGCCTGGTAGACCGCCCACCCTTGCGCGAAGGCGCGCACGAAGATGTAGACCAGCGGCGCCGCGATGAAGAGCGCCGTCAGCACGAGCGCGAAGGCCACCAGCACGCCCGCGCCGGTGACGGCGGGCGCGGCGGGGCGGGCGGCGGAGAGGGCGGCCGCCGTCATGCCCGCCCCCCGCGGAACCGCGCGGCCCACGCCTGCAGCACGTTCGAGACGATCAGCAGCACGAAGGCCGCCAGCAGCAGCGCCA
>RECW01000231.1 GCA_007693835.1 Paracoccaceae bacterium
CTAGGCGCGGGCGGCTGAAGATTCCGTTGAGCCGACTCATTCCGTCCAGGCGCCGAATCGCCGGCCGGCGACGCGCTCGTAGACGGCGAGGGTGCGCTGCTGCATCGCCGAGACGGTGAACAGGTTCGCCACCCGCGCCCGGCCGGCCATGCCCATGTGCGCCCGCGCCGACGCGTCGAGCGACAGCGCCCGGTCCAGCGCCTCGGCGAGCGCCGCGACGTCGCCGGGCGGGTAGAGCCAGCCGGTGCGCTCGTGCTCCACCGTCTCGCGGGCGCCGCCGTGGTCGGTCGCGATCACCGGCCGGCCCATCGCCATGCCTTCGACGGCGACGCGGCCGAAGGCCTCCGGCGCGGTCGACGCCGAGACCACCACCGCGGCGAGCTTGTAGGCGGCCGGCATGTCGTCGCAGGCCGCCGCCACGCGCACCACGTCGAGCGCCCCCAGCGCCTCGGCCCGGCGGAGCAGGCGCTCGCCCATGGCCCCGCCGTCGTCGCCGACGATCATGGCGAGGAAATCCGGGCCGCGCCTGGCCTTGAGGCGGGCGGCCGCCTCGACGAAATCCTCCTGGCCCTTCCAGCGCGACAGGCGTCCGGGCAGCAGGGCGACAGGGCGCGGGTCCTCCACCAGTCCCCAGTCCGTCGCGACCGCGATGGCGCGGGCGGCTGACACCGCCTCCTCCGAGAACGCCGCCATGTCCGCGCCGCGGGGGATGGTGACGATCTGGTCGGGCGGCACGCCGTGGCGCTCGGCGACCATCTCCGCGATGAACCCCGACACCGCGATCACCGGCCGGCCCTTCGCCATCACCGCGTTGTAGAGCCGTTTCAGCGGTCCGCGCCCGCCGTAGACGCCGTGCCACGTGGTCACGAACGGCCGGCCCGTGCGCCGCGCCGCGATCAGCGCCGACCAGCCCGGCGCGCGCGAACGCGCGTGCACCACGTCGACGTCCTCGGCCGCGATCAGCGTCTCGAGCCGGCGCGCGTTGGAAAGGATCGTCAGCGGCCCCTTCGAGGCGAAAGGGCCGAAGACATGCTCCACCCCCGCCGCCGCGAGCCGGCCTTCCAGCCGGCCGCCTGCGGAGGCGACGATCGCGCGTCCGCCCGCCTCCGCCACCGCCCGCGCGATCTCGACCGCGCCCCGCTCCACCCCGCCGAGGTCGAGGCGCGGCAGCACCTGCAGCACCGTCAGCGGCTTCGCGCCTTCCCGCGCCGGGGACGGGGCGTTATCGTCGCGCGCGCTCGACGCGGTGAAAGACGCTTCCATGGACGCTCCGGCAAGGCTCGCCCTTCCAGACGGCGGCTCGCTCGCCTACCACAGAACGCCCGCCCGAGGGGAGGGCGCGGCGGCGCCCGGCGTGATGTTCCCCGGCGTGATGTTTCTCGGCGGCTTCGCCTCCGACATGACCGGAACCAAGGCGACGCGGCTGGAGGCGTGGGCGAAGGCGCGCGGCCGCGCCTTCCTGCGCTTCGACTACACCGGCCACGGCGCCTCCTCCGGCCGGTTCGAGGACGGGACCATCGGGCGCTGGGCGGCGGACGCCGAAGCCGCGTTCGACGCGCTGACCGAAGGCCCCACGATCCTCGTCGGCTCGTCGATGGGCGGCTGGATCGCGCTGCTGCTGGCGATGCGCCGGCCCGAGCGCGTCGCCGGCTTCGTCGGGATCGCCGCGGCGCCCGACTTCACCGAGGACGCGATGTGGGCGACGATGACCGAGGCGCAGCGCGCCGCCCTCGCCGCGGAAGGGCGCATCGAGACGCCGAGCGCCTACGCCGACGCGCCCTACGTCATCACCCGCGCGCTGATCGAGGACGGGCGCGAGCGCCTCGTCCTGCGCGCGCCGCTCCGCCTCGACTGCCCCGTGCGCCTGCTGCAGGGGAGCGCGGACGCCGACGTGCCGCCGTCGGTCGCGCTGCGCCTTTTCGAGCATCTCGACGCGCCGGACGTGCGGCTCGAACTGGTGAAAGGCGCGGACCACCGCTTCAGCGGACCGCGGGAGCTGGCGATCATCGAGGCCGCGATCGAGTCGCTTTCAGCCTGACGCGCGCTTGCGGCCCTCAGACCGGCAGCAGCGCCGCGGCGACCCGCCGCTCCTCGGCGAGCAGCACGTTGAAGGTGCGGCAGGCCGCGGGCGTCGCCATCGCGTCGTAGCCGAGGCCGGCCGCGTCGAGCGCCTCGCGCACGGCGCGGGGCAGGGGCGCGATCTCGGGGCCGACGCCCACGAGAAGGATGTCGACCGCCCTCGCCGCGGCGACCACCTCCGCGAAGCAGGCGGGCGACAGCGGGGTCGCAGCCGCCCAGGGCCCGATGCGGTCGGGCAGGATCAGCACCGCGCCGCTCCACACTGCCCCGCCGATGCGGAAGCCCCCGCCGCCGTAGCTCTCGATGGGGGGGCGTCCCTCGAAGGTCACGCTGTTCATCAGCATCCGCGCTCTCCCTACGGCGCGTCGGGCGCGCCGAAGCGGACGCCGCCCGAGGGCGCCGCCTCTCCCGTGTCCCGCGCCACGCCGAGGCGCAGGAGCACGACCGCGGCCACGAAGATCGACGAGTAGGTGCCGACCACGATTCCCCAGATCATCGCGAAGGTGAACCCGCGGATCACCTCGCCGCCGAGCACGTAGAGCGCGATCAGCGCGATCAGCGTCGTCGCCGAGGTCATCAGGGTGCGCGAGAGGGTCTGGTTGACCGACAGGTTCAGCACCTCGACCAGCGGTCTGGTCTTGTAGCGGCGCAGGTCCTCGCGCACGCGGTCGAACACCACCACCGTGTCGTTCAGCGAATAGCCGATGATCGTCAGCAGCGCCGCGATGATCGACAGGTTGAATTCGAGCTGGATCAGCGCGAACAGTCCGAGCGTCAGCACCACGTCGTGGACCAGCGCCGCGACGGCGCCGAGGGCGAACTGCCACTCGAATCGGATCCAGATGTAGAAGAGCACCGCCGCCACCGCGAGCGCCAGCGCCAGCGCCCCCGCCCACACCAGCTCGCCCGAGACCTTGGCCCCCACCGAGTCGGTCGACAGGATGCGCACGCCGTCGATCTCGGACTGAAGCGCCGCCGTGGCGAGATTGACCGCATCGGCCTCCAGCGCCTCGTCGCCCTGCGCGACGATGCGGATCATCACGGCGTTGCGCGGCGTCCCGGTCAGCTCGGCGGCCGGGTCGGATATGCCGGTCACCGTGACTTCGCCGAGGTTCAGCGGCGAGAGCGCGGCGCGGTAGGCGGCGATGTCGGCCGGCGCGTCGGTCTCGGCCATGATCATCGAGCCGCCGCGGAAGTCGATGCCGAAATTCAGCCCGAAGACCAGAAGGAAGACCAGCGACAGCGCGGCCGCCAGCGCCGAAGCGCCGACAGTCCAGCGGCGCAGCCCCAGGAAGTCGATCGACGTCTCGTCGGGCACGAGTTTCAGGCGCATGGGCTTCGCCTCCTCAGATCGCGATGGCCTTGGGCCGCGTGCGCGCGACCCAGAGGGCGATCATCAGCCGCGTCACCATGATCGCGGTGAACACCGAGGTGATCACGCCGACGCCGAGCGTCACCGAGAAGCCCCGCACCGGCCCCGAGCCCATCGCGAACAGGATCGCCGCGGCGATGAAGGTGGTGACGTTGGCGTCGATGATCGCCGACAGGGCGTTGTCGTAGCCCGCCTCGATGGCGCGGGCGACGCCCTTGGCGCGCTTGAGCTCCTCGCGGATGCGCTCGAACACCAGCACGTTGGCGTCGACCGCCATGCCGATGGTCAGCACGATGCCCGCGATGCCCGGCAGCGTCAGCGTCGCGCCGAGGGCCGAGAGCACGCCGACGATCAGCGCGATGTTCACGATCAGGGCGACGTTTGCGAACAGGCCGAACAGCCCGTAGCTCGCGCCCATGAACGCGAGCACGGCGAGGAAGGCGATCACCACCGCGATCCGCCCCGCCGCGATCGAGTCCGCGCCGAGGTCGGGGCCGACCGTGCGCTGCTCCAGCACCTCGATCTCCGCCGGCAGAGCGCCCGAGCGCAGCAGGATCGCGAGGCGGTTCGCCTCCTCGACCGTGAAGGAGCCCGTGATCTGCCCCGAGCCCCCGGTGATCGCCGAGATGATCCGGGGCGCGGAGATCACCTGATCGTCAAGCACGATGGCGAAGATGCGCCCGACGTTGCGTCGGGTGTAGTCGCCGAACTGGCGCGCGCCGGTGGTGTCGAAGCGGAAGTTCACCGCCGGCCGGCCGTCCTGGTCGAAGCCGGCCGAGGCGTCGACGAGGTTCTCGCCGCTGACCGTCGGGATGCGCGGGATGATGAAGTATTCGCCCGAGACCTCGGCCGAGGGCACGACGCGGTTGCCGGGGCCCGCTGCGGCGTTGGGATCGCCGGTCTGGCTGACGACCTCGTGGAAGGTGAGCCGCGCCGTGCGGCCGAGCAGCTCCAGCACCTCCTCCGCCGAGCCGACGCCCGGCACCTGGATCAGGATCCGCCGCTCGCCCTGGCGCTGGATGGTCGGCTCGCGCGTGCCGGCCTCGTCGACGCGCCGGCGCACGATCTCCAGCGACTGCGCCATGGTGCGGTCGAGCACCGCCGCCTGCTCGGCCTCCGTCAGCGTCACGCGGATCGCGTCCTCGCCGTCGGCGGCGACCGAAATGTTGCGCCCCGCGGTCCCCAGCACGCCCCGCTGCACGGGCGTCGCGAGGTCGCGGATGGCGGCGACCGCCGCGTCGCGGCCCGCCTCGGAGGGCTGCAACAGCCGGATCAGCAACGCGCCGTCGCTCTCGACCTGCCGGAACGGCCCGATCACGTCGGCGCGGTCGCGCAGCGCGTCGCGCGCCTCGGGCCAGAAGGCGGCGAGCTGGTCGGCGAAGACCTGCTCGACCTGCACCTCGACCAGCAGATGCGCCCCCCCGCGCAGGTCGAGACCGAGGTTGAGCACCCCGCCGGGCAGCCACGACGGCCACTGGGCCGCCCGCGCCTCGGCGTCGGCGGGCGGTGTCCGGCCGGCGGCTTCGGCCCGGGCGATCTCGGCGCGGGCGCGGGCGGCGTCGTCGGCGCGCTCGTAGAACAGGTTTGGGAACGCGAACAGCGCGCCGATCAGGCACAGGCCGATCACGAGCGCCTTCTTCCAGGGAGCGAAGAACAGCATGGACGGCCTCTTGGCGACGGGAACGCCTGCGCGCCGTCACCTATGGGCGCAGGGCGGCCTGTTCAATCGCCGGTCAGTTTTCGTTGGCGGGTTCGGTCTTCGAAACCACCGCGGCGATGGTCGCCTTGACCACCTTCACCTTCACGTTCGGCGCGATCTCGGCCTCGACGGTGTCGTCGGCGACCTTCACCACCTTCGCGTGCAGGCCCCCTTGCGTGATGATCTGGTCGCCGCGCCGCACCGCGTCGATCATCGCCTTGTGCTGCTTGGCCTTCTGCTGCTGCGGGCGGATCAGGAAGAAATAGAAGATCACGAAGATCAGAATCAGCGGGATGAGCTGGAAGAAGAAGTCCGCCCCCCCCGCGCCGGGCGCTGCGGTCTGGGCGTAGGCTGGCGTGGCGAACATGCGGCGTCTCCCCTCGGCTGCGGCGCGGACTATAGCCGGGGAGGCCCATGGCGCAAGGCGGGCCCAACTGGCGCCGTCGGGGAGAATGGTGCATAAGCGGGCGAAACGCCGACGCGAGCCGCCCCGATGCACGATCTGCGCCTTCTCCGCGAAGACCCTGCGGCCTTCGACGCCGCGCTTGCGCGCCGTGGTCTGGCGCCGGCCGCCGAACGCCTGCTCGCCATCGACGCCGCCCGCCGCACGCGCATCGCCGCCGCCGAAGCGGCGCTCGCCGAGCGGAACGCCGCCTCGCGCGAGGTCGGCGCGGCCAAGGCGCGCGGCGACGACGCCGAATTCGAGCGCCTGCGCGCCCTCGTCGCCGAGAAGAAGGACGAGATCGCCCGCCTCGAAGCCGAGGCCAAGGCCGAGGACGCGCGGCTGACCGACGAACTCCTCGCCCTGCCGAACGCGCCCCTGCCGGACGTGCCGGACGGCCCCGACGAGACGGCCAACGTCGAACTGCGCCGCCGCGGCGCGCCGCCGGCGTTCCCCTTCGCGCCGCGGCAGCACTTCGAGCTCGGCGAGGCGATGGGGCTGATGGACTTCGACGCGGCCGCGCGGCTCTCCGGCGCGCGGTTCGTCGTGCTGAAGGGCGCGCTCGTGCGCCTCCACCGCGCGCTCGCCCAGTTCATGCTCGACACCCACGTCGACCGGAACGGCCTGACCGAAGTCTGGACGCCGGTGCTGGTGCGCGACGAGGCGCTGGTCGGCACCGGGCAACTGCCGAAGTTCGCCGAGGACCTCTACCGCACCGAACAGGGGTGGTGGCTGATCCCGACGGCCGAGGTGACGCTGACCAACCTCGCCGCCGGGGGGATCCTCGCGCCCGGCGCGTTGCCGCTGCGCTACACCGCGTGGACCCAGTGCTTCCGCTCCGAAGCGGGGTCGGCGGGCAAGGACGTGCGGGGGATGCTCCGCCAGCACCAGTTCGAGAAGGTGGAGATGGTCTCCATCGTCGCGCCGGAGGACGGGCCGGCCGAACTGGAGCGCATGACGGCCTGCGCCGAAGGGATCCTCGACGCGCTGGAGATCCCCTACCGGACCATCGTGCTCTGCACCGGCGACATGGGCTTCGGCGCCCGGCGCACCCATGACATCGAGGCGTGGCTGCCGGGGCAGGACACCTATCGCGAGATCAGCTCGGTCTCGCTCTGCGGCGACTTCCAGGCGCGGCGCATGAACGCCCGCTTCCGCCGCGAGGAGCAGGCGAGGCCCGAGTTCGTCCACACCCTGAACGGCTCCGGCCTCGCCGTCGGGCGCTGCCTGATCGCGGTCATGGAGAATTATCAGCAGGCGGACGGGTCGATCGCGATCCCCGCCGCCCTATCCCCCTACATGAAGGGCGCGAAGCGGATCGCTCCCGACGGGAGCCTCGCCTGATGCGCATTCTGCTGACCAACGACGACGGGATCACGGCGCCGGGCCTCGCGGTGCTCGAGTCCATCGCCAGGGAGGTCGCCGGGCCGAACGGCGAGATCTGGGTGGTGGCGCCGGAGATGGAGCGCTCGGGCGTCTCGCACTGCATCTCCTACACCCGGCCGATGCGCCTCGTGGAGCTCGGGCCGCGGCGCTTCGCGGTGGAGGGCAACCCGGCCGACTGCGTGATCCTCGGCATCCACCATGTCCTCAAGGACATCGCGCCGGATCTCATTCTCTC
>RECW01000063.1 GCA_007693835.1 Paracoccaceae bacterium
TCATGGGCGCCGCCGTTCAGGCGGTGGAGAAGCAGAAATCCACGCTCAAGGTGCAGTACAAGCTGCGCAAGGACGACAGCGACCACGCGCTGAACGCGGATGTGGTGCTGCTGGCGACCGGCCGGCGGCCCTACACCAGCGGTCTCGGGCTGGAAGGCGTCGGCGTCGAGATGGACGAGCGCGGGCGGGTGAAAACCGACGCGCGGCTCGCCACCAACGTCTCGGGCGTCTGGGCGATCGGCGACGTGGTCGCAGGCCCGATGCTCGCCCACAAGGCCGAGGACGAGGGCGTGGCGGTGGCCGAGACCATCGCGGGCCAGCACGGCCATGTGAATTACGGGGTGATCCCCTCGGTCATCTACACCGCGCCCGAAGTCGCCTCGGTCGGCCAGACCGAAGAACAACTCAAGGAGGCGGGCCGCGCCTACAAGGTCGGCAAGTTCAGCTTCATGGGCAACGGCCGGGCCAAGGCGCACTTCGCCACCGACGGCTTCGTGAAGGTGCTGGCCGACAAGGAGACCGACCGCATCCTCGGCTGCCACGTGATCGGGCCGATGGCGGGGGACCTGATCCACGAATACTGCGTCGCCATGGAGTTCGGGGCCGCGGCCGAGGACGTGGCGCGCACATGCCACGCGCACCCCACCTTCTCCGAGGCGATGCGCGAGGCGGCGATGGCCTGCGGCGACGGGGCGATCCACGCCTGACGTCTCTGCGCAACCGGACGAAGGGGCACGAATTGTTGCGGTGCGGGACACTGTTGTCGCGCCGCAGCGGGGCTATCTCCTGCCCGTAACAGGAAGGAGACCACCCATGCGCCTGCTCGGCATTTCCGGCTCGCTCCGCGAGGGAAGCTTCAACACGCAGTTGGTCAAGGCGGCGGCAGAAGCCCTCGCGCCCGACGCGTTCACCCTCGCCGACCTGCGCCTGCCGCTCTACGACGGCGATCTCGAAGCGCAGGGGATGCCCGAGGGCGTCACGCGGCTCGTGGACGAGATTCGCGCGGCCGACGCCATCGTGATCTCGACCCCGGAATACAACGCCGGCCTCTCGGGCGTGCTGAAGAACGCGCTCGACTGGATCAGCCGCGTGCCGCCGATGGCCTTCGCCGGCAAGCCGACGGCGATCCTGTCGGCCGCGGCGGGCCGCGCCGGCGGGGCGCGCGCGCAGATGACGCTGCGCCATTGCCTCGTCGCGTTCCGCCCGGTGCTGCTTCAGGGACCGGAGGTGATGATCCCCAACGCGCAGGGCGCGTTCGAGGGCGGCGCACTGGTGGATCCGATGGCGCGCAAGCTGCTCGGCGAGCAGATGGCGGCGCTCAGGGCGCTGGTCGGCTGACCGTCAGGCGATGGCGAGGATGAGGGCCGCGAGGCCTTCCTCCTCGACCGCCTCGGCGGCCTCGCGCACCGTGAACCAGCGGCGGGTGCGTTGGCTCCGCTCGGGCCATTCGGCGAGTTCTTCGATCACGTCGAGGCGGTGGACTTCGACTTCGACCCGCTGCGCGCGTTTCGGCGACAGGCGTTTCTCATAGACGTATCGGCCGATCGCGGGCGACGAGACCACGCCCAGCACGCCCGCCTCCTCGAACGCCTCCCGCGCCGCCGTGCCGGCGCTGCCCCGTTCCGGCATCGGCCAGCCCTTCGGGGCCACCCACCGGCGCGTTTCGCGGGACGTGATCAGCAGAACCGAGAGCGCGCCGTCGGCGTCGCGCCGGCACGGAAGCGCTGCGCACTGCCGAGCCTTGGGGCGCCGCATCGCCTTTTTCCCAGCGCTCTCCTTGCTCGCAGCCGCCTTCTTGACGCGCCCGTCGTGCTTCATCACCGACCCACCTTCCGACAGACGCGCCACAAGCGACCTCACGCCGCAGCAATAACCCTATTTCGCTTGTATTTCAATGAACCGACGCAGCCGCGCCCTGTTGAGCCGCGATGCCGCGCGCGCGGCGGCGCGCCGCTTCGCCGATTGTGCGCGGCGGCGTCTCGGGCGGTGGCGGCGGCGCGCCCCCGAGGGCTGCGAGATCGCGGACCAGCGCGCCCCGGCGGCGGAGCAGGTCGTCGACCCGCTCGTCGCGGGTGGTGCGCACCCGGGCGACGGCTTCGGCGAGATCCGCGAGCCGCGCCACATCGCGCGCGAGCCGCGCGTCGAGGTTGCGCAACTTCGGCGAGGAGGGGGCGCGCCGCCGGCGCTTGAGCGCCGCGTCGTCGGCCAGTCGGCCCGCCTCCGCGGCGCGCTCGGCCATCGCGGCCTCGATCTCGGCGCGCAGCACGTGGGCCGCGTCGATCGGCGCGCGGAACTGCACGTCCGCGATCGCGCCGACCAGCCGACGGTCGACCGCGGCGAGGGCGCGCTCGGCGGCGCGGCGCGGCGTCAGGGCGTCGCGCACCGGCGCGAAGCCGAAACCCCAGGTCGCCACCGCCATCATGAAGCTCTGCGGCGACACGACGAACAGATAGGCGCCGGCCCCCATCGCGAGCGTATGAAACGCGACGGTCGCCCGCCGCAGCCACAGCCGCCCCGCGGTGGGCGGCGGATAGGGGTCGGGGTGCGGCTGCGGCGGCGCGTAGGAGAAGACCTCAGGCGTCTCGATCTCGGCGAGCCGCGCGGCGAGGCGCGTCGCGTCGAAGTCCGGCGGGGCGGCGGCGGGATCAGGGAACAGCGCCGCGCCCGACGCGGCCTCCAGTCGGCACCAGGGGCAGGCGAGGCCTTGGGCGTGGAAGTGGCGCGGCTGGGCGGCGCAGGCGACCAGCGCCGCCTCGAAGGCTTCGAGCGCCGCCACCCAGTCGGCCGCAGCGGGTCGGCGGCCTGCGGCGCCCGGCGCGAAGGCGCGCTCGAACAGGTCCGCGACCGGCGCGGGGACGTCGTCGAGCCGGGCCGCGCCCGGCGGCGGCGCGAGGCCCGAGGCGCGCCGGCGCGTGTAGGCGAAGGCGTCTCGGGCGATGGCCTCGGCCACGGGAATGTCCTCGTCCGCGACGCCCGCGAAGGGGTGGCGTCCCATGAACAGCAACTGGAACAGCACCACCGCGAGCCCGAAGGCGTCGTGGTCGGGCGTCCGCACCACGCCCGACAGCGGCTGGCCGATCAGTTCGGGGGGCGTGTATTCCGGCACGCCGACCCGGCAGAGGTGGCGCTCCAGCCCGTCGTCGATCTGGAAGCTGTCGGCGTCGATCAGCGTCACCAGCGCGTCCTGCCCGATCAGGAAGCCCGAGTGGTTCACGTCGCCGATCACGCACCCCGCTTTGTGCGCCGCCGCCACCGAACGCGCGGCGTTCAGCGCGGCGCGGGCGATGAAGCGGAAGTCGGCTTCGGGGAAGGCGCGCTTGCGGGCGCCGGGGGCGTAGAGTTCGTGGAGCGGCTCGGCGTCGTCCACCCGGGGCATCAGAAAGCCGGCGAAGCGGCCGTCCTTGCGGCGGATCTCCGCGATGGGGAAGGCGACCAGCGGCGCTCTGTCGGCGAGCCGGGCGCGGACCATGGCGGCGATCTTGGTCTCCCGCGTCGCCGCGCCCTCGGCCGCGTAGATCTTCGCCGCGAGCGTCGCGCTGTCCGCGACGGCGAACACCTCCCCTTCGCCGCCCTTGCCGATGCGGGCCCCGAGCCGCAGCGGGCGGCCGTCGACGACGAAAGCCGGTCTCATCGCCTGAGCGCGAGCACGAGGGTGCGGTCGTCGTCGGTGCGCGCCGCCACCGCCTCGGCCCCGAGCCACGCGGCGAGGGCGCGCCCGAGCGCGGCGTCCCGCCCCGGCGCGGCGGTCGCCAGCGGCGCGGTCATCCGGTCGAAGAACGGGGCGTGCGGCTCCAGCGCGGCGAAGTCGAGCACCAGCCTCTCGATCCCGTCGGTCAGCAGCGCCAGCGCGTCGACCGGCGCTTCGGCGCGGATGACGCGCAGAGCCGGATTTTCGTCGGTCAAGAAGAAAGTCGCGCCGGCGTGCTCGCCGCCGTCGGGCCACGACAGGGCGCGCCAGCCGTCGGCGTCGCGCCCCACCACGGCGCCGTCGCCGACATGGGCGACCAGCGTGTCCACGCCGTCGCTCACGGCGAGGGCGAGGGTCGCCGCGAAGTCGCGCGGGCGCAGATCGCGCGCCGTTGCTGCGAACGCGATCCTGGCGCGCGCCGCCGCCAGCCATGCCGCCGGCGCGTCGTCGGCGAGGGCGCCGACCGAGCCGGCGGCGGCGACGGCGGCCCGCGCCGCCTCGGCGACCACGCGGCAGGCGAGCGCCGCGCCCGCGCCGCCGCGCGGGGCGCTGCCGGCGCCGTCCGAGACGACGGCGATCAGCGTCGGGCCGTCGAGCAGCACGCGCGCCGCGTCCTGCCCGCGCTCGCCCCGGCGGGCATGGCTCTCGCCGCGGCGGGTGGCGGCGGCGACGGTCCAGCCGCAGATCGCGGGCTCCGGCGCAAGGGCGGGGCGCGCCATCGCGCTCAGCCGGCCACGGCCCAGCCGTCGGGGGCGGTGGGGTTCTGGAGCGGCGCGGCCTCGTCGGTGCGCGAGCGCGACACGGCGCCGAGCGAGTTGGAGAGCCACGCGAACAGCTCGCGGAACGCCAGCCCCTTCAGCATCAGCGGCTTGCGCACCGCGAGGCTCGCCAGCGCGTCGAGGTCCGCGCCTTCGACGCCGACGGCGTGGAACATGAACTCCTTGCGCTCCTCGCCTTCGGCGATCCGGCGCTTGGCCTCCGAGACCGAGTCGGTCGGCGCGCCGTCGGTGATCAGGAACACCCACGGCCGGTAGAACGGCACGCCCGCGGCGCGGTACTTCTCCTTGCGCGCGCGCAAAAGCTCCAGCGCGCGCAGGATCGCCTCGCCCATCGGGGTGTTGCCGCCGGCCTCCAGCCGCGGCGGGTTGAACTGTTCGGCCGATACGTAGTCGCTGCGCACGGCGACCGGCCCGAAGGTGACCATGGCGATCTCGACCCGTTTCATGGCGAGGCCGTCCATCGCCAGCTCCTCGTGGAAATGCAGCAGCCCCTCGTTCAGCGCGTCGATCTTGGAGCCGGCCATGGAGAGCGAGGTGTCGAGCAGCAGCACCACCGGGCAGCGCGGCTCGGGGTTGTCGACGAACTCGTCGGCGCCGGCGAAAGGTTGCTGGTCGAAGGCCGTCATGCCCCTGTCTCCGTTTTCCGGGTATCGTCGGGAAACCTACATAGACCGACGGCGCAGCGCCACCAGCGGAGGCGGAAGGCATGGACGACCTCGAACGGCGGATCGCGCAGGGCAGGGGCGACGAGCCCGCCGACCTCGTGCTGCGCGGCGGGCGCGTCTTCGACCTGATCACCGGCGAGATGATCGAGGGCGACGTCGCGATCTGCGGCGAGACCATCGTCGGCGTGTTCGACGCCTACGAGGGCCGCCGGGTGATCGACGTCTCCGGCGCCGTCCTCGTCCCCGGCTTCATCGACACGCATCTGCACATCGAAAGCAGCCTGATCACGCCGTTCGAATTCGACCGCTGCGTCCTGCCCCGCGGCGTCACGACCGCGATCTGCGACCCGCACGAGATCGCCAACGTCTGCGGGCTGGAGGGCGTGCGCTACTTCCTAGAGGCCAGCGCCCGCACGGTGATGGACATCCGCGTGCAGCTGTCCTCCTGCGTGCCGTCGACCGAGATGGAGACCGCCGGGGCCCGGCTCGACGCGGGCGACCTCGCCGCGCTGCGCGACCACCCGCGCAGCCTCGGCCTCGCGGAGTTCATGAACTATCCGGGCGTCGTCCATCGCGACCCCGGCTGCATGGCGAAGCTGCGCGCCTTCGCGGGCCGGCACATCGACGGCCACGCGCCGCTGCTCTCGGGGCGCGATCTCAACGCCTACCTCGCCGCGGGCGTGCGCACCGAGCACGAGGCGACGTCGCCGGCGGAGGCGCTGGAGAAGCTGCGCAAGGGGATGCGCGTGCTGATCCGCGAGGGCTCGGTCTCGAAGGACCTGCACGCGCTGGCCCCGATCCTCGACGAGCGGACGGCGCCCTACCTCGCCTTCTGCACCGACGACCGCAACCCGCTCGACATCGCCGAGCACGGCCACCTCGACCACATGATCCGCACCGCGATTTCGCTCGGCTGTCCGCCGCTCGCGGTCTACCGCGCCGCCAGCCTGTCGGCGGCCGAGGCGTTCGGGCTGAAGGATCGCGGCCTGATCGCGCCGGGGCGGCGGGCCGACATCGTGGCGCTCGACAGTCTGGAGTCGTGCCGGGCGCGGCTGGCGCTGGCCGGCGGCGTGGTCGCGGACGACGCCGCCTTCGCCGCGCGCGAGACGATCCCGCCGGTGGGGCGCGGCTCGGTGTCGGCCCCGCGGGTCGGGCCGGAGGCGTTCCGTTGTCCCGGCGACGGCGCGACGCCGGTGATCGGCGTCGTCCCCGGCAAGATCATCACCGCGCATCTCGTCGAAACCGTCGCCGCCACGGACGGCGACCGCCGCCCCGACCCCTCGCGCGACCTCGCGCGCGTCGCGGTGATCGAGCGGCATGGGCGCAACGGGAACGTGGCGACGGGCTTCGTGCGGGGTTTCGGCGTCGCGCGGGGGGCCGTCGCCTCCACCGTGTGCCATGACCACCACAACATCGCCGTGGTGGGCGTCGACTACGCCGACATGGCGCTGGCGGCGAACCGGCTCGGCGAGATCGAAGGCGGTTTTGTCGTGGCGGCCGAGGGCCGCGTTCTGGCCGAGCTCGCCCTGCCGGTCGCGGGGCTGATGAGCCTTGAGCCGTTCGAGACTGTCCGCGAGGCGCTGGTCGGGCTACGGGCCGCCGCCCGCAGCCTCGGGGTCACGCTGGAGGAGCCGTTCCTGCAGCTGTCGTTCCTGGCGCTGCCGGTGATCCCGCACCTGAAGATCACCGACCGCGGGATGGTGGACGTCGACCGCTTCGCGCTGATCGACTGAACGCCTCAGTGGCCGGGGTCGCTCTTCGCGAAGGCGGCCTTCTGTTCGGCGGTCGCCTCGGTCTGGTGCTCGGCCTTCCACTTCTCATACGGCATGCCGTAGACGTGCTCGCGGGCCGCGTCGCGACTCATCGGCATGCCCGCCTCGGCTGACGCTTCCTCCAGCCAGCGGCTCAGGCAGTTCCGGCAGAAGCCGGTCAGGTTCATCATGTCGATGTTCTGCACGTCCGTCCGCGCGCGCAGGTGCGCGACGAGTTTGCGGAAGGCGGCGGCTTCCAACGCGTCTCGCGTGGCGTCGTCCATCAGGGTCTCCTGCTCCGGTCTTGTGTCGGGATAAGCGCGCGGCGGCTCAGCCGCCAGCGGCCTTTTCAGGCGTCGCCGTCCATCAGCGGCGGCATGCCCATCGCGTGGTGGCCGCCGTCGACGAAGACGACTTCACCGGTCACCCCGCCGCCGAGATCGGAGAGCAGGAACGCCGCCGCGCCGCCCACCTCGTCGAGGGTGGCGTTGCGCCGCAACGGCGCCGACTCGGCGCTCGCCTTGAACACCCGCCGCGCCCCGGCGATGGCCGAACCCGCCAAGGTTCGCATCGGGCCGGGCGACAGCGCGTTCACCCGCACCCCCTGCGGGCCGAGGTCGGAGGCGAGGTAGCGCACCGACGCCTCCAGCGCCGCCTTCGCCACGCCCATCACGTTGTAGTTGGGCGTCACGCGCTGGGCGCCGAGGTAGGTGAGCGTCAGCGCCGAGCCGCCTTCGGGCATGATCGCCGCCGCCCGGCGCGTCACGTCGACGAAGGAGTAGCAGCTGATCTCCATCGTGCGCAGGAAGTTCGCGCGCGTCGTGTCGGCGTAGCGCCCCGTAAGCTCCGCCTTGTCGGAATAGGCGATGGCGTGAACCACGAAGTCGAGGCAGCCCCACGCGCGTTTCAGCTCCGCGAAGCAGGCGTCGAGGCTGGCGGCGTCGAGCACGTCGGCGGGCAGGGTCATGGTCGCGCCGATGCTGTCGGCAAGCGGGCGCACGCGCCGGCCGAACTGCTCGCCCTGATAGGTCAGCGCGATCTCGGCGCCGTGGGCGCGCGCGGTCTGGGCGATGCCCCAGGCGATGGAGTGGTCGTTGGCCACGCCCATCACGAGCCCGCGCTTGCCCTGCAGGATTCCCATGCCCTTCACCCGTCGTAGCGGCTGAAGGCGAGCGAGGCGTTGGTGCCGCCGAAGCCGAAGCTGTTCGAGAGCACGGTGTCGAGGCCGGCGCCGTCGATCCGCGTCGTCACGATCTCGTGCGGCTCGATCGCCGGGTCGAGGCGCTGGATGTTCGCCGACGCCGCGATGAAGTCGCCCTGCATCATCAGGAGGCAGTAGATCGCCTCCTGCACGCCGGTCGCGCCGAGCGAGTGGCCGGTGAGCGACTTGGTCGAACTGATCGGCGGCTGCGCCGACCCGAAGACGCGCCGCACCGCCTCGACTTCGGTCACGTCGCCGGCGGGCGTCGAGGTGCCATGGGCGTTGATGTAGTCGACCTTGCGCCCGCGCAGCGTCTCGATCGCGAGCCGCATGCAGCGCTCCGCGCCTTCGCCCGACGGGGCGACCATGTCGTGCCCGTCCGAGGTGGCGCCGTATCCGGTGACTTCGGCGTAGATCCTGGCGCCGCGGGCGCGGGCGCGCTCCAGTTCCTCGAGCACGACCACGCCGCCGCCGCCCGCGATCACGAAGCCGTCGCGGTCGGCGTCGAAAGCGCGGCTCGCGGTCTCGGGCGTGTCGTTGTACTTGGCGCTCATCGCCCCCATGGCGTCGAACAGACAGGACAGCGTCCAGTCGAGCTCCTCGCCGCCGCCGGCGAACACCACGTCCTGCTTGCCCCACTGGATCTGCTCGACGGCGTTGCCGATGCAGTGCGCCGACGTCGAGCACGCCGAGGTGATCGAGTAGTTGATTCCCTTGATCCGGAACGGCGTCGCGAGGCAGGCCGAATTGGTCGACGACATGCAGCGCGTCACCATGAACGGCCCCATGCGCTTCGGCGAGCCCTTCTCGAGCACGGTGAGGTGGGCGCTGAGCAGGTTGCGCGTCGACGGGCCGCCCGAGCCCATGACCAGTCCGGTCCGCGGATGGCTCACCTCGTCGGGCTCAAGACCGCTGTCGGCGATGGCCTGCTCCATCGCGACGTAGTTGTAGGCCGCGCCGTCGCCCATGAAGCGGCGGACGCGCTTGTCGATCAGGGCGTCGAGGTCGATCTCGGGCGCGCCGTGGATGCGCGAGCGGAAGCCCTGTTCGGCGTAGTCCGGCGCCGCGCGGACGCCTGATCGCCCTTCGCGCAGCGAATTGGCGACCGCTTCGGCTGTGCAGCCGATCGACGACACGATCCCGATGCCGGTGACCACGACTCGCCGCATGGACGGGCCTCCCTCCCTATGGTCGGCGCTCAGGCGCCATCGCCGTCCGTGAACAGGCCGACCCGCATGTCGTTGGCGACGTAGATGGGCGTTCCGTCCGCCTCCATCACCCCGTCGGCGATGCCGAGCTTCAGTTTGCGGTCGATGATGCGCTTGAAATCGACGGTGTAGCGCACCAGCCGCACGTCAGGCGTCACCATGCCTGAAAACTTCACTTCGCCGACGCCGAGCGCCCTGCCGCGGCCGGGCATGCCGAGCCAGCCGAGGAAGAAGCCCGTCAGTTGCCACAGCGCGTCGAGGCCGAGGCACCCGGGCATCACCGGATCGCCGAGGAAGTGGCACTTGAAGAACCAGAGGTCGGGCTTGACGTCGAACTCGGCGACGATGCGCCCCTTGCCGTGCGCGCCGCCTTCGGGCTCGATCGACGTCACCCGATCCATCATCAGCATCGGCGGCGCGGGCAACTGCGCGTTGCCCGGCCCGAAGAGGTCGCCCCGCGCGCACCGCATCAGACCTTCGAAATCGTAACTCGTTTCGCGCGCGCCCATTTCACCCCTCGCCAGTGCGGCGTTCCGGTTAAGCCTTCTCCCTAGCACCGGCTGCGCGAACCGCGCAAGTTGGCCGGCCGGCGCCCCGATCGGCCGCTGCGACGCAGCAACCGCGGCGGCGGTCCCGGCGCGCGAACGCTGCGGCGACGCAGGGCTGGTGCGCCCGCCCGGCGAGGACTATTCTTCAGCCGTCGAAGGGAGATCGCGGCAGTGTCCAAGACGGCGGACAATCAGGAAGCGCGGCTCGCGCGGGCCGGCAAGTGGCTTGCGGACGCCGGCGTGAGGCCGACCCGGCAGCGTCGGGCGCTGGCGGCGCTTCTGGTGGGCGACGGTCGCCACCGGCACGTCACCGCCGAGAGCCTTTTCGAAGCCGCCAGCGCGGCCGGCGAGCGCGTCGCGCTGGCCACCGTCTACAACACGCTCAAGAGTTTCACCGAGTCGGGGCTGCTCGCCGAGATCACCGTCGACGGCGCCCGCAGCTATTTCGACACGCGCACCGAGGATCACCCCCATTTCTATTGGGAGGACGACGGCGCGCTGTCGGATGCGCCGACGGGCTCCGTCGAGCTTGCGCGCCTCCCGGCCGCGCCCGACGGCGCGGAGATCGCGCGCGTGGACGTCGTCATCCGCCTCCGCCGCGCCCGCTAGCCTTGGCGCGGATCCTGTCTGGTCGCGTCGTGCATGAGACGCCGTGGGTGCGTCTCCGCGAAGACCTGCTCGTGTTGCCTGACGGTTCGACGGCGGCCTACGCCTATGTCGAGCGGCCGCGCTTCGCCATCGTCGCCGCCATCGAGGACGGACGCGTCTGGATGGTGGAGCAGTATCGCCACCCGCTGCGGACGCGCACGCTCGAGTTGCCCATGGGCGTCGCGCCCGGCGGCGACGCCGTCCCGATCGAAGAAGCCGCGCGCATCGAGCTTCGCGAGGAGACCGGTCTGACCGCGCTCGAATTGGTCCACATCGGCGAGATCACGCCCGCCCCGGCGCTGATCGCGCAGTCCGGCGCGCTTTACCTTGCGACGGGGCTCACCGAGGGGCCGCAGGACCTCGAACCGATGGAGCAGGGGCTCGAAGCACGGCCGTTGGCGGTCGATCACGTCCTCTCGATGATCCTTTCGGGCGAAATCCGCGATGCGGTGACGATCGCGGCCTTCGGTTTGCTGCGGCTGCGCGCGATCATCTGAGCGGCGTTCCTCACCGCGAAGCGCTGTCGGAGTGCGCCGTGACAGGGTGATCCGCCGCTGTCGCACAGGCGTCGGAACCGCCGGCGACGGACGGGCCGTCAGCGTCCGCAGACGCCGCTGGCCGATAGCGGGCCTTCGGCGCGGCCGCCGCCGGCGCGGGTCGTGGCCATCGTATCGACGCGCGTCGCCGTGATCGGCCGAGCGCCCCATGTCGCGCGCCGCCGCGCTCGCCCTCGCCGCTGCGCCGGCCTTCGCCGAGGGACCGGCGTCCGGCGAAGGCGTCCTCGCGGCGATCCCGGGCGTCAGCGTTCAAGGCGGCATGGTGGACACCGGCGCCCACGCCGAGTTCTACGCCGCCGACGGCGCGATCCGGGCCGACGGCTATGCCGGAACCTGGTGGATCGACGCGGACCGGATGTGTTTCGACTGCGGCTACGTCGGCGAGTGCTGGTCCGCGCGCCTCGACGGCGAGAGCGTCACGTGGGTGCAGGACGGCGAGGAGGACGGCTGGGGCGTCATCGTGAGCGGCGATCCGAACGGCTTCTGGCGCCTCGGCGCCAAAGGGCGCGCGCACCCCGCCCACGCGGGACGCGCCGGCCGGCGCGGCGACGCGTTCGTCCCTCGCCGACACCGTCGGTCGTCGGCCCTCGGCTCAGAGTCTCGCGTGCGTTCCGTCGCAGAGCGGCGGCTTGCTCGAACGCTTGCAGCCGCAGAAGAACACGCGGCCTGTCTTCTCGGCCGCGTATTTCACCGGCGCGAAGTCCGTGCCCTTGTGGCTGCCGTCGCAGAAGGGTTGGTTCGCGCTCTTGCCGCAGGCGCACCAGAAATAGGTCTTCCCTTCTTCGACGTCGACCGCGAAGGGTTCCTTCTTGGCGATTTCCGGCTCCAGCATCGCGCGTTTCCCCATTGCCGCTCCTGCGGAAGGGTAGGACTTTCCCGTCGCAGGAGCAAAGGCCCTTTCGACGCGTCGGCGATGCGGGCCGTCATCTGGCCGACGGCGAGGCTCGGCGGCATGTCGGGCGGCGCGGCGCCTGCGCCCATGGCCACGGTGATCCCTTTGGGCGCGAAGGCCCGGAAGGCTGTCCAGCGTCTCGCCGAAGCGCGCCGAGACCAGGGAGCAGCCGATCACCGAGCCGCCGTGGGGGGCGCGGAAGTCGAGGTCGCCGGGCGTGGCGTGGTCGCATGCGGCGCCGTCGGCCGCGGCGCGAGCAGCCACGCCGGCGTGTCGCGCCGCGCCGGTCGGTCGCGCGCAGCCTTCCGCCGGCGCGAGGGGCGCACGCGCCGGGCGACCGCTGAAAGGCGCCGAACGCGGACAAGGCCGGCCGGCGCGCAGGCGGGGCATCAGGGCTAGAAGACGATTTCGGCCGCGCCGCCTGCAGCGTGCACGCGCAGGCCCTGCGCGCCGGCGAGGGCTGCGGCGGGGATCAGCGCATCGGCCCGCAACGGCCGCAGCGGCGCTGCGCTGGGCTCGCGCGGGGGCGAGGCGACCAGATCGAACGCCAGCCAGCCGTCCGGCCCGAGGCCGCCGCCGCGCGGCTCAAGCGTCGCGCGGGTCCAGCCGGCGGCTGGCGGCTCGCCGAAGACGGTCAGCGCAAGGCCGTCGGCGAGGCGCCCGATCTCCACGGCGCTGACCCGCGCCAGTGGCAGCCTCGGCGCCGCCGTCTCGGCGAGCGGGGCCGGCGCGCTTGCGGGCGTCGCCCCTTCGCCGCCGCCGCACGCCGCAGCCGCCGCGGCGACACCCAACGCCCGAAGCCACCGCATGCCGTCGCTCCCCCTTGCGCGTCTCCGTTGATCGCCGCGGACACAAGCCACGAAATCCGCGGCGGGAAAAGGGCGCTGGACCCGCAGGGGCCGCCCGCCTAGTTTTCAGCCGAAAGGAGGCGCCCATGGCCGACCGCCCGAGTTTCGACGACATCGCCGACGACATGGCCTTCCTTGACGAATGGGAGGATCGCTACCGCTACGTCATCGACCTTGGCCGCGCGATGGCGCCGATGGACGAGGCGCTCAAGACCGCGGCGACCAGGGTCGACGGCTGCGCCAGCCAGGTCTGGATCGCGCCGCGACGCGAGGGCGAGGTCATCGACTTCGAGGGCGACAGCGACGCGATGATCGTGCGCGGGCTGATCGCGGTGCTCCGCGCGCTCTACGGCGGACGCACGGCGGACGAGATTCTCGCCGTCGACGCGCAGGCGGCCTTCGCGCGGCTGGGGCTCGATCAGGCGCTGTCGGCGCAGCGGTCGAACGGCCTGCGCGCGATGGTCGCGCGCCTGCGGGAGACGGCGGCGCGCCTCGCGGCCTGACGCCCGCTTGCGCCGCCGGCGTTTGCGCGTATTTTCACCACGGAAGCGCCCCTCCGTCGCCGGAGGGCGCGTCAGCGTTTTGGGATGCCCGCAGCGAGCGTCGGTCGACCCGACGGTTTCAGGGCGCAGCGACGGAGAGCGACCATAGCCCGCAGACCACACCAGGCGGCGCCGACCCGAGAGACAGGTCCGCGCGTGAACCGGATGATCCGCGCCCCGGAGATCCGCCTCATCGACCACAACGGCGAAAACCGCGGAGTCTTGCACCCGCTGGAGGCGCTTCGGATGGCGGAAGATGTCGGCCTCGATCTCGTGGAGATCTCGCCGACCGCCACGCCGCCCGTCTGCAAGATCATGGACTTCGGCAAGTTCAAGTATGAACAGCAGAAGAAGGCCGCCGAAGCCAAGAAGAACCAGCGCATCATTGAAGTCAAGGAAGTCAAGTTCCGGCCGAACATCGACGACCACGACTATGACGTGAAGATGCGCAACGTGACGCGCTTTCTGGAGGACGGCGACAAGGTGAAGGTGACGCTGCGGTTCCGCGGGCGCGAGATGGCGCACCAGGAACTCGGCCGCGACCTGCTGCACCGGATCGCCGACGACATCGAGACGCTCGGCAAGGTCGAATCGATGCCGAAGCTCGAAGGGCGCCAGATGATCATGGTGGTCGCTCCGCGGGCCTGAGGCGCGCGGCCCGAGCGGCCGTCCGGCGCGTCGCTCGCGGCGCGCCGCGTCCGGCGCGAGGAGGGACCATGGCGCCCCGACGCCCATCGGCCGCCTGCGCGGCGCTCGCCGTCGCCCTTCTGGCGACAGGCGTGGCGCGGAACGCCGCCGCCGCAGACCCTGCGTGCGTCGCGGCCATAGACGGGGGCGACGCCGCCTTCCAGCGCGACGGGGTCTGGTCGCCGGCGACGCCCGGCCCTCTGGACGGCGTGGCGGCCGTGCGCACCGGGAGAGACGCGCGCGTCGAGATACGGTGCGCGGACGGGCTTGTCCTCACGATCGGCGTCATGACGGAGGCTTCGGTCGAGAGCCTCGTCGCCTCCGCGGCCCCGACCCGGAACGTGGTGGTTCGGCTGTTCCGCGGCATCGTAGGGCTCGCGTCGCCGGCCGTGCGGCGCGCCCGGACCGAAATCCGCACACCGCTCGCCATCGCCGCCGCACGGTCGACGGCCTGGCTCGTCGAGACCGATCCGGCTGACGGGGCGACGGCCGTCTTCGCCCGAGAGGGCCGGGTCGCCGTTTCCGCGCCGACCGATCCGGCCGCCGGCGTCGTGCTCGGCCCCGGCGAAGGCGTCGACGTGACGGCGAGCGACGGCGTCGCGCCGACGGCGCGCTGGGGCGCGCCGCGCCTCGCCGAAGCGGGCGACGCGCTCGGTTTCGGATGGCGGTGAGGCGCGCCGCGCTCGCGCTGCTGTTCGGCCTCGCGCTGTCGGTCTGGCGTCTCGGCCCAGGCGATCCGCTCACCGACGCGCTGGAGGCCCGTCTCTACGATCTCAGACTGGTCGCGCGGGCCGCTCTGGCGCCTGGGCCGCCCGTCGAAACGGTGGTCGTGGTCGCCGTCGACGAGGCCGCGGTCGCGCGCCTCGGCGTCGGTGCGCCGATGCGGAACGCGCTGGCGGAAGCCGTGACGCTGCTCGACGCCGCCGGCGCCGCGGTGATCGCCGTCGACTTCCTGCTGGTCGAGGAGACCGAAGCCGACGCTCGCCTCGCCGCGGCTCTGGCGGCGAGCGGCCGGGCCGTGCTGGCCGTGGCCGCGCTGCCGGACGCGCCTCTGGCCGATCCGCCGGCGGCCACCCGCCGCGCGCTGATCGAGTCCGCCTTCGCCGCGGTCGCCGCCCCCGCCGACGCGCCGCCGCCCGCCGCGGCGTCCACGGCCGCCGTCCCCTCGCCGCCGCTCGCCGTCGCGGCGGGCCTCGCCCATGTGAACATCGTGCGCGCCCCCGATCGCGTGCTGCGCCGGCTTCCCGTCGCGCTCGACCTCGGGGACGGCGTCGCGCTGCCCGCGATGCCGCTCGAGACGGCGCGTCGGATGATGGGGGCGGCCCGCGGCGAGATGGCGCTCGTCCGGGGGGAAGGCGTCCGCATCGGCGCGCGCTTCGTCCCCACGGACGCCGCGGGCGGGATGCTCATCGACCATCGCGGCCCCGCCGACCGGATCCCTCGGGTGACCCTCGACGCCCTGCTCGCCGGCGGCGCGCCGCCGGGCGGGGTGCGCGGCAAGGCGGTCTTCATCGGGGCCGCCGCGGAGAGCCTCGGCGACGTCCGCGCGACCCCGCTCGACAGCGACGCGCCCGGCGTCGCGTCGCTCGCCGAAGCGACGGCGCAGGTGATCGAGGGGCGCGCGCTCGATGATGGGCCGGCCGCTGCGCTCGCGACGGGGGCGCTGGCCGCGGCGGCGGCGCTGATCGCGCTGCTCGCGGCTGGCGTGCGGCGCGTCGGCTGGGCCGCGGCCGCGTCGGCTCTGGCGCTCGGGGCGACGGCGGCGGTCTTGCAGGCCGCGTTGATGGGGTTCGGGCTGGTGCTCGACGCGACCGCCGTCGCTCTGTCGTTCGCGGGGGCGGCGGTCCTCGGCTGGGCGGCGGGTAGGGCGCGCGAAAGGTCTGCGGCCTTCGCCGAGGCGGCAGCCCGCGCGCGCCTCGAGCCCCACGTCTCCCCCCTGGTCGACGCCCTCGAGCGCTTCGGCCCCGGTGTGGATGGCGACCATGATGCGGCTGTCGCCTTCGTCGACATGGTGGGCTCGACAACCATGGCCGAAGCTGCCGGCGCGGCCGAGGCCGGCCGGCGCCTCGCCGCCGTTCAGGCCCGCATAGGAGCCGCCGCGACGCGCCATGGCGGCGTGGTGGTCGAGGTGCTCGGCGACGGCGCGCTGGTGCTGTTCGCCGCGCCCCGCGAGCCGGCCGACAGCGCGCGGCGCGCGCTGGCGTTTCTCCGCGACGTCGCTGCGCCGGCCGCTGGCGCGCCGCTGCGGGCCACGGCGCACTTCGGCCCGGTCGCGGTCGTCGATCTCGGGTCTGAAGGGCGGCGGCACCTGACGGTCGCGGGCGACGCCGTCAACGTCGCGGCGCGCATGCAGGACGTGGCGCGGCGGCTTCGCCTCGCCGCGCTCGCCTCGGCGCCGCTGGTCGACGCGGCGGGCGGCGCCGCCGATGCGCGCCCTGCGGCGACCGAGACGTTGGCGGGGCGCAGGACGGCGCTGACGATGCTCGCGCTCGGGTAGCCGCCCCGCGGCTGCGAAGCGCTAGGCGCGCAGGATGGCGCGGCCGGCGAAGACGGCGGTGTCGCCCAGCGCCTCCTCGATGCGGATGAGCTGGTTGTACTTCGCCAGCCGGTCCGAGCGCGCCAGCGAGCCGGTCTTGATCTGCCCGCAGTTCGTGGCCACCGCGAGGTCCGCGATGGTCGCGTCCTCGCTCTCGCCCGAGCGGTGCGACATCACGGCGGTGAAGGCGGCGCGGTGCGCGGTCTCGACCGCCTCCAGCGTCTCCGAAAGCGTCCCGATCTGGTTCACCTTGATCAGGATGGAGTTCGCCGAGCCTTCCTCGATCCCGCGGTTGAGCCGCTCGGTGTTGGTCACGAACAGGTCGTCGCCGACCAGTTGCACGCGGTCGCCCAGCGCCTCGGTCAGCGCGGCCCAGCCGGCCCAGTCGTCCTCGGCCATGCCGTCCTCGATGGAGAGGATGGGGTAGGCGTCGAGCAGGCCCGACAGGTAGCCGACCATTCCGGCGCTGTCGAAGGTCTCGCCTTCGCCGGTCATGCGATAGAGGCCGTCGGAATAGAACTCCGTCGCTGCGGCGTCGAGCGCCAGCCACACGTCGTCGCCGGGCCTGTAGCCGGCCTTCTCGATCGACTTCACGATGAAGTCGAGCGCCGCGCGGGTGCTGGAGAGGTTCGGCGCGAAGCCGCCCTCGTCGCCGATCCCGGTCGAGTGGCCGGCCGCGGAGAGCTCCTTCTTCAGCGTGTGGAAGATCTCGGCGCCGATGCGCACCGCGTCGGCCAGGGTGTCGGCGCCGACCGGCATCACCATGAACTCCTGGATGTCGATCGGGTTGTCGGCGTGCTGGCCGCCGTTCACGATGTTCATCATCGGCACGGGCAGGGTGCGCGCCCCGACGCCGCCCACGTAGCGATAGAGCGGCAGGCCCGTGCTTTCCGCGGCGGCCTTCGCGGCGGCGAGGCTGACGCCGAGGATCGCGTTGGCCCCGAGCCGCCCCTTGTTCGGCGTGCCGTCGAGGTCGATCATCGCCTGGTCGAGCAGCAGCTGGTTGGTGGCGTCGACGCCGGCAAGGGCCTCGAAGATCTCGCCGTTGACGTTGGCGACCGCCTGCAGCACGCCCTTGCCGCCGTAGCGGGTCGGCTCGCCGTCGCGCAGCTCGTGCGCCTCGTGCGCCCCGGTGGAGGCGCCCGAGGGCACGATGGCGCGGCCCTGCGCGCCGTCCTCGAGCAGCACTTCGACTTCGACGGTCGGGTTGCCGCGGCTGTCGAGGACCTCGCGGCCGACGATTTCGACGATGGCGCTCATGGGGGCGTCTCCGGTCTCAGGATTTGCGGGGAAGGCGGCGGCCGTAGAGTTCGAGGCGATGGCCCACGAGGTCGAAGCCGAGGCGCTCGGCGACGCGGCGTTGCAGGGCCTCGATCTCGCGGTCGACGAACTCGATCACCTCGCCGGTGGCGACGTCGATCAGGTGGTCGTGGTGGTCGCGCTCGGCGTCCTCCCACCGGGCGCGGCCGTCGCCGAAGTCGCGGCGCTCGAGGATGCCGCGCTCCTCGAACAGCTTCACGGTGCGGTAGACGGTGGCGATGGAGATGTTCGGGTCGATGCCGGCGGCGCGGGCGTGCAGCGCCTCGACGTCGGGGTGGTCGGCGCTCTGGTCGAGCGCCTGGGCGATGGTGCGGCGCTGGCCGGTCATGCGCAGGCCCTGCGCCTCGCAGCGCTCCAGAATGCTGTCGCCGCTCACTGGCGCCTCCGTCGCTCCGTCGGCGCGTATAGCCGAGCAGGTCTTTCGGAACAACGGCGACGGCTTGGCGCGGCGACCGGGGCCGCCGCGCCCGATGCGGCGCGCTCAGGCGCGGGCGACGAGGTTCCGGCCCGCGGCCTTGGCGCGGAAGAGGGCCGCGTCCGCCCGCTCCAGCGCCTTGACGAAGCGCTCGCCCGGTTCGGCCTCGGCGACGCCGAGGCTGGCGGTGAAGCGCAGCGGGCCGGCGGCGGTGTCGATCCCGAGGCGCGCGATGCGTCCGCGGAGCCGCTCGGCGATCCGCGCGGCGGCGTCGAGGCCGGCGCGGGGCAGGGCGATGGCGAACTCGTCGCCGCCGATGCGCCCGAGCAGGTCGCCGCCGCGCACCGCCTCGCGCGCGGCGTCCATGAGCGCCCGGAGCGCGATGTCGCCGGCGGCGTGGCCGGCCCGGTCGTTCAGCGCCTTGAAGCGGTCGAGGTCGAGCACGATGACCGACAGGCGCGCGCCGCGCTCGCGCAAGGCGTCGAGCGCCTCCTCCGCGCAGGCGAAGAAGGCGCGGCGGTTGAGCACGCCGGTCAGCGGGTCGCTGTCGGCGAGGCGGCGCAGCTCCGCCTCGCGCGGCGTCTCGGCGTCCTCGCGCCGCATCTCCGCCACGAAGCCGTCGATCTCGCCGTCGCTCGCCCGCGTCGCCCGCAACGTCAGCCGCACGCGCACCGGCGTGGCGTTCCAGACGAAGCGCCGCCCGGAGACGGCCGCCGCGCCGCCGCGCGCCGCCTGCTCGAGCAGCAGCCCGGCGTCGGCGCGGAAGGCGGACCGGTCGAACAGCGCGTCGAGAGACAGGCCGATCGCCTCGCTGGCGGGAAGCCCCTCGAAGGCTTCGGCCGAGCGGCTCCAGGCGCAGACCCGGCCATGGGCGTCGACGACGAAGACGGCGAGGCGGTCCGGCTCGGCGGCGTCGGCGAGCGCGGCGAAGCGCGCGCGCTGGCGATGCGCCTCGGCCTCCGCCTCGGCCTGCGCCGTCTCGTCGGTCAGCAGGGCGGTGAGCGAACGGTCCGCTTCGCGGACCAGCGCGACGCCGACGTGGGCGCCGTCGGGCGCGCGCAGACGCCGGCGCAGCGGCGTGGCGCCGACGCGCTGGCGCGCGGCCGCCGCCCGCAGGCCGGGCGCGGCGGACAACAGCGCGAAGAGATCGCGCGCGCGTTCCGGCGGGGTCGGAAAATGGCCGAGCAGATCGGCGGCCGCGGCGTTGAGCGAAGTGATGGACCCGCGCCCGTCGGCGCGAATCACGCCGACGGGCCATGCGGCGCATACGCGCCAGGGTGGGCGGACGGCGACAGCGTTCATGCGTGCGTCTCCCAATACCGACGACCTTTCGCGAGCCGCCCGCGGCGACGGGCGCGCGTTCAGGCGCCTCCTGTCATTTCGATGAAAATCGGTCCGAAACCATTCAAGGAACGTTAACGGGGGCCTGAGGCCGCGCAAATTTCCGTGTGCTCGCCTGCGCGCGCGGCCTGCGGCGCCTGCCGCCGCCAGTCTCCCATCGCCGCCTGCCACAGCGCGAGCGCCGCGACCGCCGCCGTGTCGGCGCGCAGGATGCGCGGTCCGAGGGACACCGGCAGGGCGCCGGGCAATGCGGCGAGCGCCGCGCGCTCTTCCGGCGAGAAGCCGCCCTCGGGGCCGACGAGCACCGCCCAGGGGCCGGGCGGGCCGCCGAGGCGCCGTGAGTCGGCCAGAGCGTCGAGCGCCGGCCGACCGGCTCCGCTTTCGTCGCAGAACATCAGCCGTCGTTCGGCCGGCCAGGCGGCGAGCACGGCGTCGAGGCGACGCGGCTCGGCGATGTCCGGCACCGAGAGGACGCCGCATTGCTCGGCGGCCTCGACGGCGTGCGCGCGCAGGCGGTCGCGGTTGACCCGTTCGCTGTTGGTGAACCGGGTGAAGACGGGGATGAGCCGTCGGACGCCCATTTCGGTGGCCTTCTCCGCCACGAAGTCGGTGCGCGCCTTCTTCAGCGGCGCGAACAGCAGATCGAGATCGGGCCCGACGGTCTGCGCGCGCAGACGCTCGGCGCAGACCAGCGCGCCGCCGCGGCGGCCGGCGTCCGCCACCACGGCGCGCCATTCGCCGTTCTCGCCGTCGAACAGCGCCACGGCGTCGCCGGGCCCGAGACGCATGACCGTGAAGAGGTAGTGCGCCTGCTCCCGGCTGAGGCGCGCCTCGGCGCCGGAGCCCAGCGGGCCGTCGACGAAAAGCCTGACTTTCGGCGCGGCATCGGCCATGTAAGCCTCCCATGAGCGACACCACGCATACCGCCTCGCCCGGCCTCTCCGAAAGGGTGGCCGACGCGCCGCCCGAAAACTGGGTCGACACCCGCGCGCCCGCGGCCTGGCGACCCTATCTGCGCCTCTCGCGCGCGGACCGGCCGATCGGGTGGTGGCTGCTGCTGATTCCCTGCTGGCAGAGCCTCGCGCTCGCCATCGCCGCCGAGGGGTTCCGCCCGCTCGCGCTCTGGCTCGCGCCGGCGTTCCTGATCGGCGCCGTGCTGATGCGCGGCGCGGGGTGCGTGTGGAACGACGTCGCCGACCGCGACTTCGACGGCCGCGTGGCGCGCACCCGGCTCAGGCCGATCCCGTCGGGGCAGGTGACGGTGAAGCAGGCGCTGGCCTGGGGCGTGGCGCAGGCGCTGGCGGCGTTCCTGATTCTGCTGACCTTCAACCGCTTCGCGATCCTGCTCGGCGTGGTCTCGCTGCTGCCCGTGGTCGTCTACCCGTTCATGAAGCGGTTCACCTGGTGGCCGCAGGTGTTTCTCGGCGTCGCCTTCAACTGGGGCGCGCTGATGGGGTGGGCCTGCTACACGGGCGGGCTCGGGCCGGCGCCGGTGCTGCTCTACCTCGCCGGGATCGCGTGGACGCTGCACTACGACACGATCTACGCGCATCAGGACAAGGAGGACGACGCGCTTATCGGCGTGAAGTCCACCGCCCGGCTGTTCGGCCCGCGCACCAAACCGCGGCTCGCGCTGTTCGCAGGGCTCGCGACCGTGCTGGCGGGGGCTGCGGCGGCTGCGGCGCTGTCGGGCGCGGCGCTGGCTGCGGCGCTGGTCGGCGTCGCGGTCTACGGCCTCGACATGGCGCGCCAGATTCGCGCCCTCGACATCGACGACCCCGCCGCCTGCCTCGTCCTGTTCCGCGCCAACCGCACGACCGGCCTGACGCTCGTCGTCGCCTTCCTGGTCGCCGCCGCGTTGTGACGGCTGTCGACGTCAACGGCGTGCGCGTGCTCAAGGGGTTCCTCGACCGTCCGGCGCAGGTCACGCTGGTAGAGGCGGTGCGCGCGGTCGTCGCCGAGGCGCCGCTGCGCCGGCCGACGACGCCATGGGGCAAGCCGATGTCGGTGCGGATGACCGCCGCCGGGCGCGTCGGCTGGGTGGTGGAGAGGGGTCGCTACGGCTACGCGCCCCGCTGCCCCGAGACGGGGCGCCCCTGGCCCGCCATCCCCGAGCCGGCGCTGGCGGTTTGGCGCGCCGTGGCGGACTGGCCGGACGACCCGGACTCGATGCTGGTCAACTGGTATGGCGAAGGCGCGCGGATGGGCATGCACCGCGACGCGGACGAAGACGCATGGGCGGCGCCGGTGGTCTCGGTCTCGCTCGGCGATCCGGCGGTGTTTCGGGTGGGCGGCCTCGCGCGCCGCGATGCTACCGCCTCGATCCTGCTCGAATCGGGCGACGTGGCGGTGCTGGGCGGGGCGGCGCGGCTGGCCTATCACGGCGTCGACCGGGTGCGCTTCGGCGGGTCGTCGCTGCTGCCGGCCGGCGGGCGGATCAACCTGACGTTCCGCGTGGTGGCGCCGCATATCGGGGCCGAGACGCAGGCGTGAAAAAGCCGCCGGCGCGATGCGCCGGCGGCTTTTTTCGCAGACCGCGGATCAGGCGGCGCGGCGGACCAGCGCCGTCTCGACGCGCTCGGCGGCGCGCGCTTCGTCGATCGCCTCGACGGCGGCGAGTTCGCGGGTCAGCCGCTCCAGCGCCGCCTCATAGAGCTGGCGCTCGGAGTAGGACTGCTCCGGCTGATCGGAGGCGCGGTGCAGGTCGCGCACGACTTCGGCGATGGAGATGAGATCGCCCGAGTTGATCTTCTGCTCGTACTCCTGCGCGCGCCGGGACCACATGGCGCGCTTCACGCGGGCGCGTCCCTTGAGCGTCTCCAGGGCCTTCTCCACGATGTCCGGCGTCGACAGCGACCGCATCCCGATCGAGGTCGCCTTCGCGGTGGGCACGCGCAGCGTCATCTTCTCCTTGTCGAAGGAGATAACGAAGAGTTCGAGCTTGGCGCCGGCGATCTCCTGCTCCTCGATCGACAAAATGCGGCCGACGCCGTGCGCCGGATACACGACGTAGTCGTTCGGGTGGAACTCGGACCGCTTCTGGTTGCTTTTTTTCGACAACTGCGTCTCCTGTCGTTCTGGCTCCGGGGCGGAACGCAAACACACGTGACGAAACAGCGCTGCTCCGGCATCTGCGGAGGAAGGCTGAACGCCTCGCTAAGCTGGACAAATCGGCGCGCCGGCTGATCTACCTCGGATGTTGTCGAGCCATCGCTGCGCCGATCAATGGTGTGGATCCACCATAGCATTTTTGCGGCGCGCTCGCCACAATAGCGTCGCACACATGCGTTCGCCATGCGGCGGGGCGAAATAGCGCTGGAAAATCAGAAAGCTGCGCGCTTCTGAACCGGTTCAGTCGCCTTCGCCCGGATCCGGCGAGAAATACTTTTCAAACTTGTCCGATTCGCCGTCATGCCGCGCGGCGTCGGGGTCCGGATCGCGCTTTACGGTGAGAACCGGCCATAGCGCAGCATACTGCGCATTGATCTCGAGCCATTTCTCGAGGCCCGGCTCCGTGTCGGGCTTGATGGCGTCGGCGGGGCACTCCGGTTCGCACACGCCGCAGTCGATGCACTCGTCGGGATGGATGACGAGCATGTTCGCGCCTTCGTAGAAGCAGTCGACCGGGCACACCTCCACGCAGTCCGTGTACTTGCACTTGATGCAATTGTCGGTGACGACGTAGGTCATGCGGCGGCGATCCTTCGGCGAGCGCGGTGTCACGTGTCGGATTAGCCCCAGGCCCGCCCCGCTTCAAGGGGTGGAACGGCGCAGGGCGGCGAGGGCGCGGCGGTCTCGGGAGGAGGGTCTCCGGTCCGGCGCGGCGGCGTCGACGGGCGCGTGTCCCTCGTCCGGGGCCGTGCGGTCGACGTAGAGCGACCGCGCCTCCGCCGCAGGCCCGCGCCGCGCGCCGAGCGCCGCCACTTCCGCAACCCGCACGCCCGCGCCGTCCACGAAGGTGAGCACGTCGCCCGGCCGCACGCAGGCCGAGGGTTTGTCGGTGCGCGCGCCGTTCACGCGCACGCCCCCCGCCACCGCCTTCGCCGCAAGCGTGCGCGTGCGGAAGAACCGCGCGCGCCAGAGCCAGACGTCGAGCCTGACCCGCTCGTCCGCGTCGCTCACGGCGCGGGGGTCAAAGCTTGTCCCGAAGCTGCTTCAGGATGGCGAAGGGATTGTCGGGGTCGGCGGCGCGGCGCTCCTCCCGCACCGACTTCGGCGCGCCGCGCGGCGCCTCCTCGCGCTTCGGCTTGGGTCCGCCCTTGCCGGGCTCGCCGCGCGGGCGATCGTGCTTCTTGCGCGCGCCGCCGGGGCGCTCCCCCCCACGACCCTCCGCCGGGCCGCGCGCGGTGTGCCGCCCATCCGCAGCGCTCTGCTCCGCCGGTTGAGACCCCGCTTCGGCGGCATGGGGCGCGTGCCGGCGCTGTCCGCCGCCTCCGTCGGGTCGCCGACGCGGCCCGCGCTCGCGATTCTGGCGTTGGGCCAGGCGGAAGATGACGAACGCTTCGACCTCCGTCGGCGCGCTCCTCGGCGCGTCGCCGGAAGCCGAAGCCGCCTCGGCGTCGCGCCCCGGCGTCGCCGGCTGCGCCGTGGGATCGTCCGCGACCGTGGCGTTTTCAGCGACCGCCGCCTCGAGGACAGGGTCTTCGCCGACCGACGCGGCCCTATCGCCCGTCGACGCCGCCGCAGCCGCGTTCGCCTCGTCGGCCGGCGCCGCTTCCGCGGTATCGTCGAGTCTCGCGGTCGCGTCCTCGAGGGTCTCGGAAGACTTCCCGGCGTCAGTCTCATCGACCGGCGCCGCCGCGGCCTTCGCCGCGCGTTCGGCCTTCGGCCGCTCGCCCTTCTCGGCGACGAAGCCGAGGCCCTGCATGAGGTCGGCGAACTGGTCGAGCGTGCAGCCGGTGATCGACAGCATGTCCGGCGTCGCCTCGAACCCGGCCCGCGCGTCGAGCGGGCGGATCAGGTCGGCGAGCCGCTCCAGCATGTCGATGCGCAGCGCGCGCGCCCCGCAGAGGCGATAGCCGGCGCGCACGTAGAAGCCCTCCGGCGCGCCCGGAACCTGCGGGATCGTGACGAGGCCTGGCGGCGGGGCGGCGGGAAAGTCGTCGAATTTCGCGTGCAGGCTCCACAGCAGCAGGCGGAACCGCGTCGGCGCGGGTTTCAGCAGCGCCGGCATGAAGACATGGTGCTGGCCGAAGCGCACGCCGTGCTTGCGCAGGAGGCCCCGCCCTTCCTGGTCGAGCGCCTTGACGTCCTCCGCGATCGGGCGACGCGGCAGCACGCCCAGCGCCTCGACAAGCTGGAACGCCACGCCGCGCGCGAGCCCGGCGAGAGCCGGGTCGTCGCGCAGCGCCGTCAGCGGCTCGAACAGCGCCTTGATCCGGCGCTCGACCCAATGCGTCAGGCGGCGCTGGACCTTCTCGGCCACCGCAGGGTCGGCGGCTTCGTCCACGAACGGGCGCACGACCGGCGACAGCTGGTCGGCCCCGGGTTCGAGGCGGCCGACCGCGTCGGTCCCCCACATCAGCCCGCCCTGTTCGGTGACGTCGATCTCCGTATCGGGCGCGTTGTAGAAGCGGTCGGCGCGGTGGGCGAGCTGCGCGCCGAGCGTTTGCAGAGAGGCGGCGCGCAGCGTCTTCAGCTCCTCCGCCCCGGCGGCGGGGTCGGGTCGGAAGATGAATCCCTCCAGCCGGCCGACCGGGTGGCCTTCGATCGTCACGTCGCCCGCGTCGGACACCTCGGCCACGAGCCTCTCCTTCTGTTTCAGCCGCTTCATCAGCACGCTGGTGCGGCGGTCGACGAAGCGGCGGGTCAGCCGGTCGTGCAGCGCGTCCGACAGCCGGTCCTCGATGGCGCGGGTGCGCTCGCGCCACCCCGCCGCGTCGTCGATCCATCGCCCGCGGTGCGCGACATAGGTCCATGTCCGCACATGCGCCAGCCGTTTCGACAGCGCGTCGATGTCCCCGTCCGTCCGATCCACCCGCGCGACCTGGGTTTCGATCCAGTCGCCGGGTATAACGCCCGCATCCGCGAGCAGGAACCTGTAAATGCGGCCGAGCAGTCCGGCGTGATCGGCCGTCGAGGTCTTGCGGAAATCGGGGATCTGGCAGACGTCCCACAGCAGCCTCACGGCCGCGCCGCCCTTCGCCATCTCGGCGATCTCCGGGTCGCCATGGAGCGCCTTCAGCGTCTCGACGTCCGTCGCCTCCCGCGCGCGGACGAGGTCGGGGTGGGGCGGGGGCCGCTCGAGGCTGCGGATCAGGGCCGAGACATGGCCGAACTCCAGCCGCGCGTTGCGCCATTGCAGCTTGCCGGCGGCGTCGAAGCGGTGGTTCTCGATCCGCTCGACCGTCTCGACGTCGAGACCCGACGCCTCGCCCGTCACGCCGAACGTGCCTTCGGCCATGTGCCGGCCAGCGCGGCCGGCGATCTGCGCCAGCTCCTGCGGGTCGAGGCGGCGATGGCGGCGGCCGTCGAACTTCGCGACCCCCGCGAAAGCGACGTGGGCGAGATCGAGGTTCAGCCCCATTCCGATGGCGTCGGTCGCGACCAGATGCGCCACGTCGCCGTTCTGGTAGAGCGCCACCTGCGCGTTCCGCGTCCGCGGACTGAGCGCGCCCATGACCACCGCCGCGCCGCCCTTCTGCCGGCGGATCAGCTCGGCGATGGCGTAGACCTGCTCGACCGAGAACGCCACCACCGCCGAGCGGGGCGGCAGCCGGCTGATCTTCTTCGGCCCTGCGTAGCTCAGCGTCGAGAACCGCGGCCGCGTGACGAAGCGCGCCTTGGGGATCAGCGCGGCGATGCGCCCGCGCATGGTCTCGGAACCCAGGAACAGCGTCTCCTCCGCGCCCCGCGCGCGCAGCAGGCGGTCGGTGAAGATGTGGCCGCGCTCGGCGTCGGCGCAGAGCTGGATCTCGTCGACGGCCAGGAACGCCGCGCCCCAGTCGAGCGGCATCGATTCGACCGTGCAGATCACGTAGCGCGCGTCGGCTGGGGCGATCTTCTCCTCGCCGGTGATCAGCGCCGCCGCCCGCGGGCCGCGCAACGCCACCACCCGGTCGTAGACCTCGCGCGCGAGCAGCCGCAGCGGCAGGCCCATCACGCCCGACCGGTGCGCCAGCATCCGCTCGATGGCGTAGTGCGTCTTGCCGGTGTTGGTCGGCCCCAGCACCGCCGTCACCGAGGCGTCGCGCGCGGCGTCCGGCTTCAGGTCTGGAAAAACGGCGGTCATTGGGAGCCCTTCGCGCGGGGCGGGAGGAGCCTCGACGGGCGGCGCGTCAGATGTCGCGCCCGTCCACCTTCGCTTCGAGGCGTCGCAGCGCTTCCGTCGCGGCCCCGAGATGGGGGTTGAGGCGCGCCGCCTCGCGCCAGGCGATCAACGCGCCGCGCTCGTCGCCGACGCGTTCGAGGATCGTTCCGAGACCGGCCAGCGCGCCGAAGTGGCGCGGCTCAAGCATCAGCGTCTGCTGGATGTCGGCCACAGCCGACCAGTACTCGTCCACGTAGAAATGCGCGGTGGCGCGCATGTTCCAGCCTTCTACGAAATCGGGGGCGAGCCGCGTCAGCGCGGTGAGGTGGTCGATCGCCTTGTCGTACTGCTCCGCGTCCATCGCCCGCCGGCCGCGGCGGAGCAGGTAGTCCATGCTTTCCGAGCCCGACGCCGACCAGATTTCGGTGATGCGACGCTGAACCAGCGTCGCATCGGTCGCCTCGGGATCGGAGAGGGCGGAGAAGAGGGAATCGAGTCGCTCCGAAGGCGTCGTCGCCTCGGCTTCGGGGTGATGGTCGCCGGCGCGCTGCGCGAGGGCCGGCCCGGCCATCGCGACCGCCACGGCCAGCGACAGGACGAAATGGCGCGCGTCCGTCATGGCGACCTCCACATTGCGTCAAGGGTTCTAGCGTTTAATCTCACGGCGACCAGACTGGGGCGCGCGTCGCGCCGGAGCAAGGAGAATGTCGCGATGGATCGTGCGCTGGAGAAGGCGCTGGAGGCGCTCCGCGAGAAAACCGGCGGAGAGGCCCTAGACGGCTCGGTGAAGCTCGATTTCGTCGACCACGGCGCGCTCAGGCTGGACGGCGACGGCGCCCGCCTCGACGACGGCGCGGAGGCCGACTGCACGATCTCGGCCGACCTCGACACCTTTCGCGCGCTGTTCGACGGCCACCTGAGCCCGACCAGCGCCTTCATGACCGGCAAGATCCGGATCACCGGCGACATGGGCGTCGCGATGCGCGTGGCCGGACTGCTGGGATGACCGCCGACGGGGGCGGGGCGCCGGCTTTCGGCGAGGGGTCGACGACGCTCGCGCCGGTGGCCGCCGACGGTGTGCGGTTGCGGGGGGCGTTCGCGCCGGGCGCCGGTCGCGGCCTCGTGGCGCTTCTGCATGGGCGGACGGAGTTTCTTGAAAAATACGCGCCCGTCGCCGCGGCGCTCGCCGAGCGCGGTTTCGCCGTCGCCTCGGTCGACTGGCGCGGGCAGGGGGCGTCGCGCCGCCCTGTCGGCCATCCGTTGAAAGGTCATGTCGACGACTTCGCGGAGTATCAGCGCGATCTCGCCGCGTTGCTCGCCGCGGTTCCCGAGACGCCGGGACCGCGGGTGATGGTCGCGCACTCCATGGGCGGCGCGATCGGCCTGCGCGCGCTGCTCGCGCCCGGGCACGGGTTCGACGCGGCGATCTTCACCGCGCCGATGTGGGGCCTGACGTCGAGCTGGGCGGCGCGGCGGTTCGGACCGCCGCTCGCGCGCCTCGCCTCGCGCCTCGGCTTCGGCTCGGCCTACGCGCCGGGCGGCGGTCGAGAGCCCTACGTGCTCGACGGTTTCGAGGGCAATCTGCTGACGGGCGACGCCGAAGAGTTCGAACGCATCCGCGCCTTGACCGAGGCGCACCCCTCCCTCGCGCTCGCAGGCCCGACGTACGGCTGGATCGCCGCGGCCTTCGCCGAGATGGCGGCCCTCGAACCGTCGCCGCTCGAGACGCCGTCGATGGTGGCGCTCGGGTCGGAGGAGCGGGTGACGAGCCCCGCGGCGATAGGCGCGCGCGCCGCGCGCGACGGTCTGGCTCTCGTCGAACTCGACGGCGCCCGCCACGAGCCGTTCTTCGAGACGCCGGAGATACGCGGCCGGCTGTGGGCGGCGATAGACGCCTTCCTCGCCGAACGCGGAATTTGACGCGAAGGGTGCGCTGCGCGGGCGTCGCCGCGCCTGCTCCAGAACGCAATACCGGCGCGCCGCCCCGTGTAGCCTGTCGGAACACCGCGTCTGCGGCGTGGACTGCACCCGCGCTGCAGCACGCCCGATCGCCGTTTCGCGAAAATGGTGAGCGCGCAGGGGCTCGAACCCTGGACCTACTGATTAAAAGTCA